>NZ_BAABFB010000017.1:0-156208 GCF_039540555.1 Rhodococcus olei
TGACGTCGATGAGCGAGGACGAGCTGTACGTGGCGGCCAAGGAGCTGCAGGCGCCGTACGAGCTGGTCGTCGAGGTCGCCAAGGAGGGCAAGCTGCCGGTGACGCTGTTCACCGCGGGCGGTATCGCGACGCCGGCGGACGCGGCGATGATGATGCAGCTCGGTGCCGAGGGTGTGTTCGTCGGCTCGGGCATCTTCAAGTCCGGGAACCCGGCCGAGCGGGCCGCGGCGATCGTGAAGGCGACCACGTTCTTCGACGATCCGGACGTGCTGGCGAAGGTCTCCCGTGGTCTCGGTGAGGCGATGGTCGGTATCAACGTCGACGAGATCCCGCAGCCGCACCGGCTCGCCGAACGCGGCTGGTGACGGCACAGCACCGACCGACGACGGCCCCGCACCGGCAGGCGAGCGCACGCGCGCGAGTCCTCCCGGCCGCGGGGCCGTCGCGTTGCTACGTTGACCGCGGCCGGAAGGGGTGACGACATGTCGTCGATCGAAGAGATTCTCGAACTCGAGCAGCTCGAGAAGGACATTTTCCGTGGGATCGTGGCGGACACGATGCTGACCCGCACGTTCGGTGGTCAGGTCGCGGGTCAGGCCCTGGTCTCCGCGGTGCGCACGGTCGAACCCCAGTATCGGGTGCATTCGCTGCACGGGTACTTCCTGCGGCCGGGCAACCCGACGATCCCGACCGTGTTCCTCGTCGACCGGATCCGCGACGGCCGATCCTTCTGCACCCGCCGAGTCACCGGCGTGCAGGACGGGCAGGCGATCTTCACGATGTCGGCGTCGTTCCACGTCGGGGACGCCGGCATCGAGCACGCCGACCGGATTCCGCCGGTGCCCGACCCGGAGGATCTTCCGGACACCGCGCAGGCCGTCGGCGAGGAGCTGTCCTGGGAGTTCCGCGAGTGGTCCGACTGGGACCTGCGGTTCGTCCCGCAGGAGTCGATCTCCCGGCGGCCCGGGGTGCCTGCGCAACAGCAGGTGTGGTTCCGGTACCGCGGCACCCTGCCCGAGGACCCGGTCTTCCACATCTGCACGCTGGCGTACATGTCCGACATGACCCTGCTCGGATCGGCGCAGGTGCCGCACGCCGGCGTCCGGGTGCAGCAGGCCTCGCTCGACCACGCGCTGTGGTTCCTGCGCCCGTTCCGCGCCGACGAGTGGCTGCTGTACGACCAGTCGTCGCCGTCCGCCGGGTTCGGCCGGGCGCTGACCCAGGGTCGCATCTTCGACCGCTCCGGCGTGATCGTCGCCGCCGTCGTGCAGGAGGGCCTGACCCGCCTGATGCGCGAGTAGGCGCCCCCGCCGTCTCGCCGGCGTCCCTCACCCCGTTCGGGTGAGGCCTCCCGCGATCGGATCTCCTAGCGTCGGTGGCGTCCACCCAGATCCGTTTGTCCGCGAGGAGATCCACGTGACCGAACCCGCCGCCGACCTGACCCGGGCGCTGGAGGGCATCGGCGTCCCGGACCGCATCACCACACCGATCGGGACGTTCGAGTTCTTCGACGGTGTGCCGCGACCCGACACCACCCGGAACCTGTACGACGGTCTCGACCACCTCCGTGGCGTCGAGGTGTTCCTGAATGCCGTGCCCGGCGCGTCGCTGGTCGCGATGCGGCGGGGGCTGCGCAGCGTCGGTATCGACGGACTCGGCGTCATCGGGATCACCGAGCCCCGGGCCAACTCCGGCAGCTACTTCCTGACTCCGAACACCGAGACCACGTACGCCACGATGTTCATCGACCTCCACGACGGTCCCGTGGTGATCGAGCCGCCGACGGAGTCGCTGTGCGTGGTCGACGACTTCTGGTTCCGCTACGTCGCCGACATGGGCATCGCCGGTCCCGACCGCGGTGCGGGCGGCAAGTACCTCTTCCTGCCGCCCGGCTACGACGGTGCGGAACCGGAGGGCTACTTCGTGTACCGGACGCCCACGTTCACCAACTGGGTCGTGCTCCGCGCGCTCGGCGGGGTCGAGGCGATCAAGCAGACCCGCGTCTACCGGCTGTCGGACGCGGCGAGTCCGCCGGAGCCCCGCTTCGTCAACCTCGCCGAGCTGACGTTCAACACGGTGCACGCGAACGACTTCTCGTTCTTCGAGGAGGTCGACGAACTGGTTCAGGAGGAGCCCGCGGACGCGATCGACCCCGAGCGCGCCGGGCAGCTCGCGGCGATCGGCATCCGGCACGGTCGGACCTTCGCCCCCGACGACCGGCTGCGCGCGATCCTCGACACCGCCGCGAGAACCGCCGCCGGAATCAGTCGCGCACTCGTGTACTTCCCGCGCAACCGGGAGGGCTTCGTGTTCGAGGATTCCTCGTGGAAGGAGGCGTTCGTCGGCGGCAGCCACGAGTTCCTCGCGGGCCACGCCCGCCTGCTCGACGCGCGGACCCGGTTCCACTACTTCGCCACCGTCATCACGCCCGCGATGGCCCACGCACAGGTCGGCGCCGGATCCGCGTACGCGTACACCGCCGAGGACGCACAGGGCCGGATCCTCGACGGCGGGAAGACCTACCGGCTGACGCTGCCGCCGAACCCGCCGGCGAAGAACTTCTGGTCCGTCGACGTCTACGACACGCAGACGAGGTCACTGCTCCAGACCGACAACCCGTACCCGAGCCTGATGAGCCTGTCCGGAACCGTCGCGACGGAACCCGACGGGTCGACCGTGCTCTGGTTCGGCCCGACCGCGCCGAGCGGGAAGGAGTCGAACTGGATCCAGACCGTCCCGGGCAAGAGCTGGTTCCCGATGCTCCGGTTGTACGGGCCGCTGCAGCCGTGGTTCGACAAGGAGTGGCAACCGAGCGAACTCGACGAGGTCCGAGCATCCTGACGGGAGCTCGGCGCGGCGCCGTCCGTATCCTCGGGCTGTGCAGACCAGCCTCGACACCCTCGACCGGACCGACGTCACCGTGACCCCCACCATCGGCGTGCTCGCCCTGCAGGGCGATGTGCGTGAGCATCTCGCCGCGCTGGAGGCGTCCGGGGTGAACGCGATCGGTGTGCGGCGCCGATCCGAACTGGACGCCGTCGACGGCTTGGTGATCCCGGGCGGCGAGTCGACGACGATGAGCCGGCTGCTCGTCGTGTTCGACCTGCTCGAACCGCTGCGGGAACGGTTGGCCGCCGGAATGCCGGCATACGGGTCGTGCGCGGGCATGATCCTGCTCGCGTCCGAGATCCTCGACACCCGGCCCGACGCGCAGTGCCTGTCCGGCCTCGACATCACGGTCCGCCGCAATGCGTTCGGGCGGCAGGTCGACTCCTTCGAGGAGAACCTCGACGTCACCGGAGTCGAGGGCGGAACGATGCGCGCGGTGTTCATCCGTGCCCCGTGGGTCGAGCGGGTGGGGGAGGGTGTCGAAGTGCTCGCCACCGTGCCCGGGGGGCCCGCCGCGGGCCGGGTGGTGGCGGTCCGGCAGGGCGCCGTGCTCGCCACCTCGTTCCACCCGGAGGTCACCGGCGACAGGCGGATACACGAACTGTTCGTCGGCATGGTTCGCGATGCCGTCGCTGCCCGCGGGTAAACTGGCGCTACTGTGTGCTTCCCGCCGTGGCTGCCTCGCTGCTGCGGGCGCACCACGACACACCGGGAAGAGGGAATTCACGTATGAGCGGCCACTCCAAATGGGCCACCACCAAGCACAAGAAGGCCGTGATCGACGCCAAGCGCGGCAAGATGTTCGCGAAGCTGATCAAGAACATCGAGGTGGCGGCCCGGACGGGTGGCGGTGACCCCGCCGGCAACCCGACGCTGTACGACGCCATCCAGAAGGCGAAGAAGAGTTCGGTCCCCAACGACAACATCGAGCGTGCCCGCAAGCGCGGCGGCGGCGAGGAAGCCGGCGGCGCCGACTGGCAGACCATCATGTACGAGGGCTACGGCCCGAACGGTGTCGCGGTGCTCATCGAGTGCCTGACCGACAACCGCAACCGCGCCGCCGGTGAGGTCCGTACCGCGATGACCCGCAACGGCGGCAACATGGCCGACCCGGGTTCGGTGTCGTACCTGTTCACCCGCAAGGGCGTCGTGGTGCTGGACAAGGCGGGCCGCTCCGAGGACGAGATCCTCGAGGTCGTGCTCGAGGCCGGCGCCGAGGAGATCAACGACCTCGGCGACCAGTTCGAGATCGTCGCCGAGGCCGGCGACCTGATCGCCGTGCGCACCGCGCTCGTCGACGCGGGCATCGACTACGACTCGGCGGACCCGGACTTCCGGGCCTCGGTCGAGGTGCCGGTCGACGCCGACGGCGCGCGCAAGGTGTTCAAGCTCGTCGACGCCCTCGAGGACTCCGACGACGTGCAGAACGTCTACACCAACGTCGACGTCTCCGACGAGGTCCTCGCCGAACTCGACGCCTGAGCGGGTTCCGTGCGACTCCGCGATGACCAGGACGTGCGGTGGAGCGTCCGGCGACGGTGGCTGCCGTGGCGGCGGCGGACCTCGGTGCCCGACTGGGGTCCCGACTTCGACGGCATCTCCCTGGGCGACGACCCGATCAGCGCGATCATCGGGATCGTGCTCGTGATCCTGATGCTCCCGGTCCTGGTGCTGGCACTGGTGGTGGGCCTCGAGTTCCTGCTGCTGCTCGCGCTGCTGCCGGTGTGGGTCGTGGTTCGGGTGCTCTTCGGTGCGCCGTGGATCGTCGTCGTCCGCCGCGACGGCAGCGTCGTGCACGAGGAGGCGGTCCGCGGCTGGCGTGCGTCGGCGGACCGGATCGAGGCGATCGGGGCCGCGCTGGCCGGCGGTCGCGGACTCGACGCGGTGCGCACGAGCGTGCCCCGCTGAGCACCGCCGTCCCACGGCCCGGCGCACCGCCGGCCCGTTCGTGTCGCAGCCCGGTCCTGTCGGTCCCGCCCGCTAGACTCTCGAACAGCTGTTCGTAGTCCGGCGGGCGGTTTCGAGGGAAGGTGGCGGGTGTGCGCGTGATGGGTGTCGACCCGGGGTTGACGCGATGCGGCATCAGCCTGGTCGACGGCGGTTCCGGGCGGACCGTGACGGCCCTCGACGTCGACGTGGTCCGCACACCCCCGGACCTGCCGCTCGCCGAGCGGCTGCTGCGGATCTCCGACGCCGCGGAGTACTGGATGGACACGCACCGGCCCGAGGTGGTCGCGATCGAGCGCGTGTTCTCCCAGCACAACGTCCGCACCGCGATGGGCACCGCGCAGGCCGGTGGCGTGGTCGCGCTGGCCGCGGCGCGGCGTGGCATCGAGGTCTGCTTCCACACCCCGAGCGAGGTGAAGGCGGCCGTCACCGGCAGCGGAACGGCCGGTAAAGCCCAGGTCACCGCGATGGTGACCCGCATCCTCGGACTGCAGCAGGCGCCCAAGCCGGCGGACGCCGCCGATGCGCTGGCGCTGGCGATCTGTCACTGCTGGCGGGCCCCGATGCTGGCGCGGATGGCCCGGGCCGAGGCCGCGGCCGCCGAGCAGAAGCGTCGGTACGAGTCCCGGCTGGCCGAACTGAACAAGACCCGGTTGAAGAAGGCAGGTACCCGATGATCGCGTCCGTCCGCGGCGAGGTGCTCGAGATCGCACTCGACCACGTGGTGCTCGAGGCCGCCGGTGTCGGCTATCGGCTCAACGCGACCCCCGCGACGCTGTCCACGCTGCAGCGCGGCACCGAGACCCGACTGGTGACGGCGATGATCGTCCGCGAGGACTCGATGACGCTGTACGGCTTCCACGACACCGAGTCGCGGGACCTGTTCGGTCTGCTGCAGACGGTGTCGGGGGTCGGGCCACGGCTCGCGATGGCGATCCTCGCGGTGCTGGAGCCGGAGGCGCTGCGCAAGGCGCTCGCCGAGGGCAACGTCACCGCGCTGACCCGGGTACCGGGCATCGGCAAGCGTGGCGCCGAGCGGATGGTCGTCGAACTGCGTGACAAGGTCGAGGCCGTGCCCGTCGCGCCCGGTTCGCCCGCCGCCGCGGCCACCGCGGGGCCGATTCGCGATCAGATCGTCGAGGCGCTCGTCGGCCTCGGCTTCCCGCTCAAGCAGGCCGAACCGGCGACGGACTCGGTGCTGGCCGCCGACCCCGGGGCGGACACCTCGCGTGCGCTGCGGTCCGCTCTCGCCCTGTTGGGTAAGACCAGGTGACCGAATACGAGGACGTCGTCGATCCGGCGGAGTCGCCGGTCTCGGCGAACCTGCTCAGCGGGGACGGGGACATCGAGGCGAGCCTGCGCCCGACGTCCCTCGAGGACTTCATCGGCCAGCCCCGGGTGCGGGAGCAGCTGCAGCTGGTGCTCGCGGGCGCGAAGAAGCGTGGTGGCACCCCCGACCACATCCTGCTGTCCGGGCCGCCCGGGCTGGGCAAGACGTCGATGGCCATGATCATCGCCGCCGAACTGGGCACCTCGCTGCGGCTGACGTCCGGGCCCGCGCTGGAGCGGGCCGGTGACCTGGCCGCGATGCTGAGCAACCTCGTCGAGGGCGACGTGTTGTTCATCGATGAGATCCACCGCATCGCCCGCCCCGCCGAGGAGATGCTGTACCTGGCGATGGAGGACTTCCGGGTCGACGTCGTGGTCGGGAAGGGGCCGGGTGCCACGTCGATTCCGCTGGAGGTGGCCCCGTTCACCCTCGTCGGCGCGACGACGCGGTCCGGTGCGCTGACCGGTCCGCTGCGGGACCGGTTCGGGTTCACCGCGCACATGGACTTCTACGAGCCGCCGGAACTGCAGCGAATCCTGTTGCGGTCGGCGGGGATTCTCGGGGTCCGGCTCGGGGAGGAGGCGAGCGCCGAGATCGCCGGGCGGTCGCGCGGCACCCCGCGGATCGCGAACCGGCTGCTGCGCCGGGTCCGCGACTTCGCGGAGGTGCGCGCCGACGGCGTCGTCACCCGTGACATCGCACGCGCCGCGCTGGCGGTGTACGACGTCGACCAACTCGGCCTCGACCGCCTCGACCGCGCCGTGCTCAGCGCGCTGGTCCGCAGTTTCGGTGGCGGGCCGGTCGGTGTGTCGACCCTGGCCGTCGCGGTCGGGGAGGAGTCGAGCACCGTCGAGGAGGTCTGCGAGCCGTTCCTGGTCCGAGCGGGGCTGGTCGCCCGGACGCCGCGGGGCCGGGTGGCCACGGCCGCGGCCTGGGAACAGCTCGGATTGACACCGCCGCCGGACGCCGCGGCCGGGGGAATCGACGTGCGGGTCAACGAACCGCAGCATGGCCTGTAGGAGTAGTGGCACACTGTGTACTGAGCCGGTCCGCACGGGACCGGAGGCACGGACAACCCCCGAGGACTGACTTCAACGATGGAATTGCTGTTCCCGCTCCTGATTCTCGCCCTGCTGGTGCCGATGTTCCTCGGCATCCGCCGTCAGAAGAAGGAGATGGCGAAGACCACCGAGCTGCAGGACTCGCTGAACATCGGTGACCGCGTGATGACCACGGCGGGGCTGCACGCCACCGTGGCCGCGCTCGGCGACACCACGGTCGACCTCGAGATCGCCCCCGGCGTCGTGACCACCTGGGCGCGCATGGTCGTCCGCGAGCGTGTCGCCGACGACGTGGCCGACGAGGGCGCGGTGGTCGACGCCGACGGAGACGAGTCGGCCCTGATCGACGAGACCCCCGAGCAGACGCAGCATCGCCTCGACAAGGAATGAACTGACCGCACCCGCTGCCGAGTGAGCCCACTCGGCAGCGGTCGCGTGTCGGGCGGGGAATCCGCACGGCACCGGCACTAGGAGAACTACGGATCGTGGCATCACCCAGCGGAGCCGTCAGGCCTGCGCGTTCGCTCGTGATCTTCGGGCTGATCGTCGCCGCGCTGTACGCGCTCGTCTTCTTCACCGGGGACAAGTCCCCGACCCCGAAGCTCGGTATCGACCTGCAGGGCGGCACCCGGGTCACCCTGACCGCGCGGACCCCGGACGGCAGTCGGCCGAGCCAGGACAGCCTGCGTCGTGCCCAGGAGATCATCGAGACCCGCGTCAACGGTCTCGGCGTGTCCGGTTCCGAGGTGGTCGTCGACGGCGACAACCTGGTGATCACCGTGCCCGGCGACGACAGCGCGCAGGCTCGCACCCTCGGCCAGACGGCGCGTCTGTACATCCGTCCGGTCCTCGGGTCGCAGGTGTCGGCGAACACGCAGGCGCAGTCCGGCCAGGCGCCGGCCCCGGTCGCCCCGGCCCCGACGACACCGGCACCCGTCCCGGCCGCCGAGGCTCCGGCCCCGCAGAACCGGCCGTTCCCGGCGCAGGCACCGGCCACCTCCGAGGCCCCGGCCCCGGCCCCGGCCCCGGCGCCGGCGCCGGGCGAGGGCGGGACGCAGGCCGACGAGACGGCCACCGAGATCCAGGCCGCGAAGGCGACCCGGCAGAGCACCGATCCGGCCGTGCAGCAGCAGGCGATGGCGACGCTGGACTGCACCGCGAACGACCCGCTGGCGGGCAACGACGACCCGGCGCTGCCGCTGGTCGCGTGCTCGACGGACGGCACCACCGTCTACCTGCTCGGCCCGAGCATCATCGACGGCCAGGACATTGCGGACGCGACCTCGGCCTTCAACTCGCAGCAGGCCCGCCACGAGGTGAGCCTGACGTTCAAGTCGGACGCCAGCAACACGTGGGCGCAGTTCACCGCGTCGAACATCGGCAAGCAGGCCGCGTTCACCCTCGACTCGAAGGTGGTCAGCGCTCCGGTGATCCAGGGTGCGACCCCGGCCGGTAGCGCCACGTCGATCACCGGCAACTTCACCGCCTCGACCGCGAAGGAGCTGGCGAACACCCTCAAGTACGGTTCGCTGCCGCTGTCGTTCCAGGCGTCCGAGGCCGAAACCGTCTCGGCGACACTCGGATTGGCGTCGCTGCAGGCCGGCCTGATCGCCGGTGCGATCGGTCTGGTGCTGGTGCTGCTGTACTGCCTGGTCTACTACCGGATGCTCGGCATCCTGACCGCGCTGTCGCTGATCCTGTCCGGTGTCCTGGTCTACGCGATCATGGTGCTGCTCGGCCGCTACATCGGCTTCACCCTCGACCTCGCCGGCATCGCCGGTCTGATCATCGGCATCGGCATGACGGCCGACTCGTTCGTCGTCTACTTCGAACGCATCAAGGACGAGATGCGCGAGGGCCGCACGTTCCGGTCCGCGGTCCCGCGCGGCTGGACCCGGGCGCGCCGAACGATCCTGTCCGGCAACGCGGTCAGCTTCATCGCCGCCGCCGTGTTGTACGTCCTCGCGGTCGGGCAGGTGCGCGGCTTCGCGTTCACCCTCGGACTGACGACGATCCTCGACGTCGTCGTCGTGTTCCTGGTGACGCACCCGCTGGTGCACCTGGCGTCGAAGTCGGAGTTCTGGTCGAAGCCGAGCGTCAACGGCCTCGGTGCGGTCACCCAGGTGGCGCGTGAACGCAAGGCCGCGGCCGGTGCCGTCGCGTCGCAGGCGAAGGAGGCCTGAACATGAGCAACAGCACGGACATCTCCGGCACCGTCGACCAGCCGGCGCTGCCGCAGCACGGTCTGCTGTCGCGGCTGTACACCGGCACCGGTGCGTTCGAGGTCGTCGGCAAGCGCAAGGTCTACTACGGCATCGTCGCCGCGGTCGTGCTGATCTCGATCGCCAGCATGATCTTCCGCGGCTTCTCGCTCGGCATCGACTTCGAGGGCGGCTCGCGGATCCAGTTCCCGGCCGCCACCGGCGCGACGACCGAACAGGTGGAGAAGGTCTACAGCGACACCATCGGCACCGATCCGGTGTCGGTGCAGACCGTCGGCTCCGGCGACAGCGCCACGATCCAGATCCGGTCGGAGGCTCTCGACATCCGGCAGACCGCGGATCTGCAGAACGCGCTTTTCGAGGCCTTCCACCCGGAGGACAAGAACGGCGTACCGAGCAAGAACGCGATCAGTGTCGCGGACGTCAGCGAGACGTGGGGCAGTCAGATCACCAAGAAGGCGCTGATCGCCCTCGTGGTGTTCCTGGTGATCGTCAGCGTCTACATCGCGATCCGCTTCGAACGGGACATGGCGATCGCCGCGATCGTGGCCCTGTTCTTCGACATGGTGGTCACCGCGGGCCTGTACTCGCTGGTCGGGTTGGAGGTCACGCCGGCGACGGTGATCGGCCTGCTGACCATCCTCGGCTTCTCGCTGTACGACACCGTCGTCGTGTTCGACAAGGTGGAGGAGAACACCCGGGGTGTGCTGCACACGACCCGCCGCACCTATGCGGAACAGGCGAACCTGGCGGTGAACCAGACGTTGATGCGGTCGATCAACACGACGGTGATCAGCGTCCTGCCGGTGATCGGCCTCCTCGTCGTCGCGGTCGGCCTGCTGGGCGTCGGCACGTTGAAGGACCTCGCGGTGGTGCAGCTGGTCGGCATCATCGTCGGCGCGTTCTCGTCGATCTTCTTCGCGACCCCGATGCTCGTCTCGATCAAGGAGCGGTGGGGACCGGTGTCCGCGCACACCCGCAAGGTGCTCGCGCGCCGGGCCGCCCCGCGCGGCGGGTCGGCCGCGGATTCGGCCGCGGCCCTGGCAGGCTCGGGAGCGGAGTCGGCGGCCAGTGCGGCACGCCGTCCGGGTGCGGCGCCCCAGCCGGGTGTTCGGCCGACCGGAAAGCGCAACAAGAAGAGGCAGTAGAGATGTGGAGCAGTGCGGGTCGTGGTGGCCGGAGCAGAGTTGGACGAGTCTGGGCAGCCGGCACCGCGCTCGCACTGGTCGCGGCCGGGGCGGCGTGTTCGTCGCAGGAGGACCAGGTCCCCTCGATCGGGTACGGGATCGACAACGTCGTCACCAGCTACAACGCCAACACCGTCGACGGTGCGGCGAGCGGTGCCCGGCAGGCCTTCGTCCGGGTGCTCACCGGGCTCAGCTACATCGGGCCGGAGGGCACCGCACTGTCCGACGGTGACGTCGGCACCGCCCTCACCGCCCCCGGTGACTCGCTGACGGTCAACTACCGGCTCAACCCCGACGCCGTCTACTCGGACGGCGTCCCGGTCACCTGCGACGACCTCGTGCTGACCTGGGCTGCGGGCAGCGGCCGGTTCCCGCAGTTCCAGTCCGCGAGCCGGGCCGGGTACTCGGACATCGACCGGGTGGACTGCCGCACCGGAACCAAGGACGCCACCGTCGTGTTCAAGCCGGGGCGTGCGTTCGCGGAGTGGCGGGCGCTGTTCGGAGCCACCGCGCTGATGCCCTCGCACGTCGCCGGCCGGGCCGCGAACGTGCCCGACGTGGTCGCGGCGATCGGCTCCGGCGACGCCGACGCGATCGGCCGGCTCGCCGCGTTCTGGAACACCGGGTGGAATCTCGTTCCCGGACAGGCGGATCCGGCGCTGTTCCCGTCCTCGGGGCCGTACCGTCTGGACTCCGTCACCGACGAGGGAGGACTCGTCCTCGTCGCGAACGAGCGGTGGTGGGGCAACAAGCCCGGCACCGACCGGATCGTCGTGTGGCCGCGTGGCTCCGATCTCCCGGCCCGTCTCGGCGCCGGTGACCTCGACGTGATCGACGTCGGCGCCGGCGCGATCGACGGCCTGCAGCCGGGCAACGGGTACACGACCGTGACGCAGCCGTCCCGCAGCAGCGAACAGCTGGTCCTCGCCACCGGCGGGGTGTTCGCGTCCGTGGACGCGCGCCGGGCGTTCGCGTCGTGCGTGCCGCGGCAGGAGCTGTTCGACACGTTCGGCCATCCCGGCTACGAGCACTCGTCGGGTCTCGGTTCGGGCGTGCTGAATTCGCGGATCGCCCAGCCCGACATGCTGATCTACCCGACCGCCGCCGGGGTCGTCGGCGACCGCTACCTGCAGCCCGATGTCGGGGCCGCGAAGAGCGCGCTGGCGGCGTCCGGGCAGGGCGCGATCACCGTCCGGGTCGGCTACCTGGCGCCCGACGCGCGGCGGGCGCAGATCGTCGCGGCGATCGCCGCGGCCTGCGCGCCGGCGGGCATCACGGTGCAGGACGCGGGCACCCCGGGTTACGGACCGGGGGCGCTGGGCGCCGGCCAGCTCGACGCCGTTCTCGGCGGGACCGCCTCGGTGCAGGGTGCAGGCGGGGCGGATTCGGTGGTGCCGCCTGCGTTCTCGCTGGCGATCGGGAACGGCACCAACATCGGCAACTACCGCAACGCCCGGGTCACCGAGATCGCCGACCAACTCGCCGTGGACACCTCCGACGGCAGCCGGCTGAACCTGACGGCCGAGGCCGAGCGCATCCTCTGGTCGGACCTGCCGTCGATCCCGTTGTTCAACGCCCCGCGCGCGACGTCGATCGCGTCCGGCATGCACGCCGCGGTACCGAATCCGACCGTTGCGGGGGCCGGGTGGAACATGGACCGGTGGATACTCCTTCGGTGAACACCGACCCGACATCGGCCGCCCCGGCCGCAGCCGACAACCCTCTCGCCACCGCGTCCGCCGACGTGGCCCGGCTGATCCGCTGGGCGGACGACTTCCCCGAGCCCGGGGTCCGGTTCGCGGACCTGACGCCGGTGTTCGCCGACGCGGACGCGTTCCGGGACGTGATCGACGCGCTGGTCTCGGTCGGCGCCGGCGCCGACCTGATCGCCGGCATCGACGCCCGCGGGTTCCTGCTCGGCGCCGGGGTCGCGCGGTCCCTCGGCGCGGGTGTGCTCGCGGTCCGCAAGGCGGGCAAGCTGCCGCCGCCGGTCCTGGGCCGCTCCTACGATCTCGAGTACGGCACCGCGACGCTGGAGATCCCGGCCGACGGCATCGACCTGCACGGCCGGCGGGTCCTGGTGATCGACGACGTCCTCGCCACCGGGGGGACCCTCGGCGCGGCGACGGAACTCCTGGAAGCGGCCGGTGCGACGGTCGTCGGTGTCGCGGTGGTCCTCGAGATCACGGCACTCGGCGGGCGCGCCCGCGTGGCGGGGCACCCGGTGACCTCGTTGCTCACCATCTGAGGACTAAAGTTGGCTCGGGTGAGTGTTCGATTCGGTGGGAGGTGACGGATATGACGCAGAACCTCGACAGGTCGGGATCCGGGGGAGCGACGCCGGCCGACGCGTCCGCGCCGGCCGTCCCGACGTCGGCGTCCCGGCGGGTCCGGGCCAGGCTCGCGCGGCGCATCACCGCGACGCGCAACGCACAGATCAAGCCGGTCCTCGAGCCGCTCGTCGCGATCCACCGCGAGCTGTACCCGAAGGCGAATCTCGCGACGCTGCAGCGCGCCTACGACGTCGCCGAGGAACGGCACGCGCACCAGAAGCGCAAGTCCGGCGACCCGTACATCACCCACCCGCTGGCGGTCGCGACGATCCTCGCCGAACTCGGCATGGACTCCACCACCCTGGTCGCGGCGTTGCTGCACGACACCGTGGAGGACACCGGCTACTCGCTCGAGCAGTTGACCGACGACTTCGGTGACGAGGTCGCGCACCTCGTCGACGGTGTCACCAAACTGGACAAGGTGGTGCTCGGCAACGCGGCCGAGGCCGAGACGATCCGCAAGATGATCATCGCGATGGCCCGCGACCCGCGGGTGCTCGTGATCAAGGTCGCGGACCGGCTGCACAACATGCGCACGATGCGGTTCCTGCCGCCGGAGAAGCAGGCCCGCAAGGCCCGCGAGACACTGGAAGTCATTGCGCCGCTTGCGCATCGGCTCGGCATGGCGACCGTCAAGTGGGAACTCGAGGATCTGTCCTTCGCGATCCTGCATCCGAAGAAGTACGAGGAGATCGTGCGGCTGGTCGCGGACCGGGCGCCGTCCCGCGACACCTACCTGGCGAAGGTGCGGGCCGAGATCAACGCGACCCTGGCCGCGTCCCGGATCAGCGCGACCGTCGAGGGCCGGCCCAAGCACTACTGGTCGATCTACCAGAAGATGATCGTCAAGGGCCGCGACTTCGACGACATCCACGACCTCGTCGGCGTCCGGATCCTGTGTGACGAGATCCGCGACTGTTACGCCGCGGTCGGTGTCGTGCACTCGTTGTGGCAGCCGATGGCGGGCCGGTTCAAGGACTACATCGCGCAGCCCCGGTACGGGGTGTACCAGTCGCTGCACACCACGGTCATCGGGCCCGAGGGCAAGCCGCTCGAGGTGCAGATCCGCACCCGCGACATGCACCGGACCGCGGAGTTCGGCATCGCCGCGCACTGGCGGTACAAGGAGACCAAGGGCAAGCACTCCGGCGACGCCGCCGAGGTCGACGACATGGCGTGGATGCGCCAGCTGCTCGACTGGCAGCGGGAGGCGGCCGACCCGGGCGAGTTCCTCGAGTCGCTGCGCTACGACCTCGCGGTCAAGGAGATCTTCGTCTTCACCCCGAAGGGCGACGTGATCACCCTGCCCGCCGGGTCGACGCCGGTCGACTTCGCGTATGCCGTGCACACCGAGGTCGGGCACCGGTGCATCGGCGCCCGCGTCAACGGCCGCCTCGTCGCGCTGGAACGCACGCTCGAGAACGGCGAGGTCGTGGAGGTGTTCACCTCCAAGGCCATGAACGCCGGACCGAGCCGGGACTGGCAGACGTTCGTGGTGTCGCCGCGGGCCAAGGCGAAGATCCGCCAGTGGTTCGCGAAGGAACGCCGCGAAGAGGCCCTCGAAGCCGGCAAGGACGCGATCGCGAAGGAGGTCCGCCGCGGCGGTTTGCCGCTGCAGCGCCTGATGAACGCCGAGTCGATGGCGGCGATCGCGCACGAACTGCGGTACGCCGACGTCTCCGCGCTCTACACCGCGGTCGGCGAGCACAATGTCTCCGCGCACCACGTCGTGCAGCGGCTCGTCGCGCACCTCGGCGGTGTCGGTGACGTCGAGAACGAGCTCGCCGAGCGGGCGACGCCGTCGACGATGCCGATGCGTCCGCGGCGCGGCACCGACTCGGGTGTGCTGGTTCCGGGTGCCGAGGGCACCGTCGCCAAGCTCGCCAAGTGCTGCACCCCGGTGCCGGGCGACGAGATCATGGGGTTCGTGACCCGCGGCGGCGCGGTCAGCGTGCACCGCACCGACTGCACCAACGCCAAGTCGTTGCGGGACCAGTCGGAGCGGATCATCGAGGTGCAGTGGGCCCCGTCGGCCTCGTCGGTGTTCCTGGTCGCGATCCAGATCGAGGCCCTCGACCGGCACCGGCTGTTGTCGGACGTGACGAAGGCCCTCGCCGACGAGAAGGTCAACATCCTGTCCGCGTCCGTGACCACGTCCGGGGACCGGGTCGCGATCAGCAAGTTCACGTTCGAGATGGGCGACCCGAAGCACCTCGGTCACGTGCTCAACGTGGTGCGCAACGTCGAGGGCGTCTACGACGTGTACCGCACCACAAGTGCCGCCTGAACAACGGACCCCATCTCAGCCCCACCTCCTCGCCAGAAGGCCGGGCAGCAGTCGAAGCGGTTGCCCTGGCATCGGTTCCGGAACGAAATGTGTTGAGAAGCATTGGTCGTCACGGTTACGATTATCGACACGCAGGTCTATCTACGTGGGTAGAGGCCAAGTATCGCCGCAGGTGTGCGTTCCGAAACTCTGAATGTCGACTCCAAATCTCCCCATGGGCGGTGCGGGATGTGGGCTGATCTCTGCAGTGCGGCGCGTGAAGCTGCATCGCACGCGTACGCGCCGTACTCGAACTTCCGAGTTGGGGCCGCCGTGCTTGCAGACGGGCGTGTCTTTAAGGGCGCGAATATGGAAAACGCGACTCTTCCCGCGGGTGTGTGCGCCGAGCGCGTCGCATTGTCTGCGGCGAGAATCGCGGGCGCGGGTCCCGCAACGGGGCTGGCGCTCTACTTCCCAGACGTCGCCAAGGGTTCCCCGGTGTCGATGATGGTTCCATGCGGGATATGTCGGCAGTGGCTTGCGGAGCTGGCTCCAGACTGTCGCATTTGGATCTGTCAGATCGGGGTCTCGTTCGCGGTCCCGGAACTTCTGCCGAACGCCTTCAGTCTGAGGAGGGATGATGGGTAGGCGAGCACGATGGGACGGCACGCGAACATGGGCATACACCCACAAGAAGCCGGTGTTGGTGTGCACGCAGATTATTACCCTCGCGCTCGGCGGGTGGTTTGGTGGGCTGAGCACGGCGCATCGGGGGGCGTGGTTCTTGCTGTTGCTTGTTCCGATCGGGGTACTGCTGGTGATTCAGGTCTCCGTCGGAGCCGCCACGGTCTCGAAATCACGGGACCGGATTCGGTCGGCAATGGAGGAGGGGATGGAAGCGGTGATTCGTGCCCTCGCAATCCCGTGTGATTGGACCGACACGAATACCGGACGGGTGCGAGGCGGATGTCACCTTGTCGACGCCGAGCGTAGCGAACTGCAGCCTCTGGCCTTCGTTGGTCCCGAACTTTTCGACGATTTCCGACCCATATCGCTTCGGGATGCAACTACCGCTGATTTCGCGATAGTGAAGGCATTCAATCAAGGGGGAATTGTGAAGTCGAATGTTACCCGCCGGGTGAATTCGAAAAGCGGCGTGAAGGTGCGGGAGAACCTGTCGTCGGTGGTTGCTGTTCCTGTGTGTATCAATGAAAACGGTACGTGTGAGGTCATCGGGACCGTAAGTCTGGACGCGGATGTGAAGCTGAAGGATTGGTGCGGTTCCGCGGGCAACACAGATCAGGTGATCAGGCATCTTGCCTCGGCGGCGGCCGAGTTGGCGGCAGGAGACATAAGGCTCTGGCAGCACTGACTCAATTAGTAATGGGAAATTCTGAGGCGTGACGCCCGACCGGGAGTGTCCAATCGGGCGTCACGCATCAGATCCTCAGCGCGGAGATCAGGTCGGCGACGTTACCTGGTGCGTTCCCCGGTGCGGCCGGCAGCTAGGGCGTGTCTGACAAACATGTGAACCGTTGCGTGTGAAGCTGTTCAGATGACGCGGTTTCAGGTGCTGTCGGACGAGCAGTGGGAGTCGATCGCGGACTTGCTGCCGGTGCGGACGGGCCGACGTGGCCGGCCGTTCTCCGATGCGCGGGCGATGATCGAGGGCATCGTGTACCGATACCGGTGCGGGATCGCATGGCGCGATGTGCCGGAGGTGTTCGGGCCGTGGCAGACGATCTGGACCTGGCATCGCCGCCTCGCTGGTGACGGCACCTGGGACCAGGTTCTGGAACGGCTCCTCGCCGTCGCCGACGCGGCCGGGATGATCGACTGGGCGGTGTCGGTCGACTCGACGATCGCCCGCGCGCACCAGCACGCCACGAACGTCACCCGCCACACAGGGGGCTGGGTCGAATTACACGAATCCACGGAGCGAGCCGCCTGACCACGCGATCGGCCGCTCCCGCGGTGGCCTGTCGACGAAGATCCATCACCTCGTCGACGGCCACGGACTGCCACTGGTGGTGCTCGTCTCACCAGGACAGTCCGGCGACAGCCCGGCATTCCCGCACCTGCTCGACCACCTGCGCGTTCCCCGCGTCGGTGGTGGACGGCCGCGGACCCGCCCGGACCGGGTCCGCGGCGACAAGGCGTACTCATCCCGCGCCAACCGGGAGTTGCTGCGCCGCCGCGGGATCGGTGCGGTCATCGCCGAACCGTCCGATCAGGCCGGCCACCGCCGTCGACGCGGACCGCGTGGTGGCCGACCACCGGCCTTCGATCCGGTCGACTACCGCGGCCGCAACGTAGTCGAACGCCGGTTCAGCCATCTGAAACAGTGGCGCGGCCTGGCCACTCGGTACGACAAACTCGCGATCGTCTACCGAGCAGCGGTCGTCCTCAACACGGTCATCGCCTGGACTCGCAGATTGTCAGACATGCCCTAGCCGACGGTGACGGTTTGGATCTGCACCGGGGTGTTCGGCTTGCCGCCACCCGCGGACATCGAGCCGTCGTCACCGGCGGCCGCGACCTTCTCGATCGTGGCCAGGCCCTCGTCGGAGATCGTGCCGAAGACCGTGTACTGCGGGGGCAGGACCGAGTCCTCGTACACCAGGAAGAACTGGCTGCCGTTGGTGCCGCCCGGACCCGAGTTCGCCATCGCCACGGTGCCGCGCGGGTACCGCATGCCCTGCTGGCCCGCCGGATCGTTCGCGGCGAACAACGTCGTCGGGTACTCGTTGGCGAACCGGTAGCCGGGGCCGCCGGAACCCTTTCCGGTCGGGTCGCCGCACTGCAGGACCTGCAGGCCGGGGCTGGTCACCAGTCGGTGGCACGGGGTGTCGTCGAAGTAGCCCTGCTGCGCAAGGGAGACGAACGAGTTCACCGTGCACGGCGCCTGGCCGCGGTCGAGCTGCAACCCGATCGGGCCCTGCGACGTGGTCAGGGTGACGGCCGCGCTGCCCGAGGTCGACACGTCCGTGGTGGTCGGGGCCTTCACCGGCTTGGGGGGCTGCTGCGGTGTCGACGGGTACTCGCACGACACCGTCGCCGCGGACGGGGCGGGGGCGGCGGGCAGCGCCGGGTACGCGGAGAGGTCTGGCGCCTGCTGCGTCGTCCGGGTCGCCGAGGGCGTCGCGGACGCCGTCCCGCCGCTCTCGTTGTCGGACGAGGAGCAGGCGGTGGCGACGAGCGCCAGTCCGACGCCGGTCGCGGCGAGGAGCGTGCGGATCGTGGAGGTGCGCATCATGCCGCCACGGTAGCGGTCTGGATCTGCACCGGGGTGTTCGGCTTTCCGCCGCCGGCGGACATCGACGCGTCGTCGCCTGCCGCGGCGACCTTCTCGATCGTGGCCAGGCCCTCGTCGGAGATCGTGCCGAAGACCGTGTACTGCGGCGGCAGCGGCGAGTCGTCGTACACCAGGAAGAACTGGCTGCCGTTGCTGCCGGGCTGACCGGTGTTCGCCATCGCGATCGTGCCGCGCGCATAGGTCACCGGCTGCTGGGCGTTCGCGTCGTCCGGGCCGTACTGGTCGGTCGGGAACTCGTTGACGAATCCGTAGCCGGGGCCGCCGGTGCCCTGACCGGACGGGTCGCCGCACTGCAGGATCTTCAGGCCGGTCGTGCTCAGGCGGTGGCACGGGGTGTCGTTGAAGTAGCCCTGCTGCGCCAGGCTGACCATGCTGTTGACGGTGCACGGCGACTCGGCGCGATCGAGGTTCAGACCGATCGGACCCTGGTTGGTCACCATGTTCACGGTGACGGTGCCCTCGGCGGAGACCGCGCTCGCCGCAGGCAGGGTGGCCGGCTTGGACGGGGTCTGGCCGTCCGGAATGTAGGTGCAGTCGACGGACGCGGGCAGCGCCTGCGCACGGCCGGTGGGCATCGTGCCTGCGGTCGACTCCTGGGTCGCGGCAGCCTCCGTCGACGCGTCCGAACTGTCGTCGGAGCCGGTCAGGCCGTACACGAGAGCGCCGGCCGCGACGACGAGGACCACGCCGAGCACGGCCGCGCCGATCGTCATCTGCTTGTGCTTGCGGGCCCGCTCGGCGCGGCGCTCGAGCTGCCGCTCGAGCTTGCGTTTCGCGGCCTGCCGACGCTGCTCATTGCTTGGCACTGCTGCTTACCTCCGGTTTCTGTGCCCACACGACGACGCCGGGCTCCGACGTCGAAATAGTCGGTGAACGAGTGTGCCATTCGAACCTGTGAAACACCTTCACACCCGGGCGCATAGGCTGTGCGGGTACCACTCACCCCACCACCCTCAGGAGCGACGCCCGTGCTCGTCACCGGATTCCCGGCCGGCGCCTTTCAGACGAACTGCTACATCCTCGCGCAGGACGGCGCGAGCGAGTGCCTCGTCGTGGACCCCGGCCAGAACGCGGCGGAGCCGCTGTTCGAGTTCCTCGGCAAGCAGTCGCTGACGCCCGCCGCGGTGCTGCTGACGCACGGCCACCTCGACCACACCTGGTCCGTGGAGCCGGTGTGCGAGAAGTTCGGCGTCCCGGCCTACATCCACCCCGACGACCGGTACATGCTGTCGGATCCGCTGCGGGGGACGGGGTCGGCGCTGTCCGCGATGATCGGTGACGCCGAGTTCCGCGAACCGTCCGAGGTGATCGAGCTCGCCGACGGTGGCGTCCTCGACCTCGCCGGGATCACGGTCACCGTCGACCACACCCCGGGGCACACCCAGGGATCGGTCGTCCTGCGGACGACCGCCGACACCGACCAGGGGCCGGTGCAGATCGCCCTCACCGGCGACACCCTGTTCGCCGGTTCGATCGGCCGCAGCGACCTGCCGGGCGGAAACCACGAGCAGCTGCTCGCGTCGATCGCGGCGAAGCTGCTCGTCCTCGACGACGGGACGGCGGTGCTGCCCGGCCACGGCGGCGCCACGTCGATCGGTCAGGAGCGGGCCTCGAACCCGTTCCTGGTTGGACTGTCCGACGAGCGGTGAGGAAAGGTAGAGACGTGAGCAAGCCCAGCACCACCGCCTTCTCCGCCCCCAAGGGGGTTCCCGACTACGTTCCCCCGGTGTCGGCCGAGTTCGTCGCCGTCCGCGACGGTCTGACCCGTGCGGCCCGCCTGGCCGGGTACGGGCACATCGAGTTGCCGATCTTCGAGGACACCGGACTGTTCGCGCGCGGTGTCGGCGAGTCGACCGACGTCGTCAGCAAGGAGATGTACACCTTCGCCGACCGCGGCGACCGGTCGGTGACCCTGCGGCCCGAAGGCACCGCCGGCGTGATGCGCGCGGTGATCGAACACGGGCTCGACCGCGGCCAGCTGCCCGTCAAGCTGAGCTACTCGGGCCCGTTCTTCCGGTACGAGCGACCGCAGGCCGGCCGGTACCGGCAGCTGCAGCAGGTCGGTGTCGAGGCGATCGGCGTCGACGACCCGGCCCTCGACGCCGAGGTGATCGCGATCGCGGACGCCGGGTTCCGCGGGTTGGGCCTGGAGGGCTTCCGGCTGGAGATCACCTCCCTCGGCGACGACACCTGCCGTCCGCAGTACCGGGAGTTGTTGCAGGAGTTTCTGTTCGGTCTCGACCTCGACGAGGACACGCGGCGCCGCGCGGAGATCAACCCACTGCGCGTGCTCGACGACAAGCGTCCCCATGTCAAGGAGATGACCGCCGGCGCGCCGCTGATGCTCGACCACCTGTCGCAGGAGGCGAAGGCCCATTTCGACGAGGTGCTCGCGCACCTGGACGCGCTGGGTGTTGCGTACACGATCAATCCGCGGATGGTGCGCGGCCTGGACTACTACACGAAGACGACGTTCGAGTTCGTGCACGACGGTCTCGGGGCGCAGTCCGGTATCGGTGGTGGCGGCCGCTACGACGGCCTGATGGCACAACTCGGCGGTCAGCCGTTGTCCGGCATCGGGTTCGGTCTCGGTGTGGACCGCACCATCCTGGCGCTGCAGGCGGAGGGCAAGTCGGCGGGCACGCCGGCGCGCTGCGAGGTGTTCGGGGTGCCGCTCGGCGACGAGGCGAAGAGCCGGCTGGTCGTGGTCGCCGCGCAGCTGCGCGCGGCGGGGATCCGCGTCGACATGGCGTACGGCGGCCGTGGCGTCAAGGGAGCGATGAAGGCCGCCGACCGGTCCGGTGCGCAACTGGCCCTGGTGCTCGGTGAGCGTGACCTCGCCGACGGCGTGATCGGGGTCAAGGACCTGTCGACCGGTGATCAGCGTCAGGTTCCGCTGGATTCCGTTGTCGCGGAGGTGGGTGCGGTCCTTGCGGGCCGGTGACGCCGGTTCCGTCGACCTGGATCTCGTCCCCACGCACCTGATCGCGCCCCGGCTGCGGCGCCTCGCCGTCGGTGCGGTGGTGTTCGGTGTCGTGGTCGGGGCGGTCGTCGGCCTGTTCACGTCCCTGACGGTGGCGCTGGTCGTCGGCGCCCTCATCGCCGTGCCCACCGCCGTGTCGGCCCTTCTCGCGACGCGGCGGCGAATGTGGATGACCGGCACGGTGATTCACGCGCACTCGGGTGTCCGGACGGTGTCGGTGGACGTCGCGCAGGCGGTCAGCGCGGAACTGCTGGTGCGCAGTGGACGGGTGTCGCAGGTGGCGCTGAAGGTCGGTGACGGCAGCCGCGCCGTCACGGTCCCGTTGGCGCTGTACACCGACGACGGCGGTCGCGAACTCGAAGTGCTGGCGCTGCGGTCGCTCGCCGACGGTCTGGTCTCCGGGGAGCTCGCCCCGGCGGTGGCGATGTCGACGGCGCTGATCGCGCAGTTGCGGGCGGAGGCTCGCGGCGCGAGCCTCGAGGAACGTCCGCTGTACCGCGCCGTCCGGCTCGCCCGGGACGCGAACCGGGTGCCGCGGACGGTGCTGACCGACGACGAGGTCGTCCGGCTCACCGACTAGCCGGCAGTACCCCGCCGGGTGCCGGTACGGCGCGCACCGCGTCCGAGTCGGTGGCCGCCGCGGCGGTGATGCGCGCGGCGGCCGAGTGCGGGCCGAGGGACCGGTCGGGTGTGACCGCCCGTCAGCGGATCGCCTTGCCGCGCCGGTACTCGTGGCCACCCCACACACCGCTCTGCGCGGTCTCGGCGGCGAACGCCGCGCACTCGGACATCATCGGGCAGCGCCCACAGACGCCGGCGGCGTACTCGAAGCTCTCGGACGGGTCCGGAAACCAGCGGTCGGGGTGCTCGTCGCCGCGGCAGGCCGCGGTGTCCCAGTCGGCGGGGTTGTCGCTGAGCGGCAACAGGTCGGCGAGGGTGAGGGTCATCGGGGGTGTCCTTTCGGTGCGAGTCGGCAGGGGCGGACCCGCGGTCGATTCGCGGCGGGGTGGCGGCGCAGGTGGGACCGGCGGTCGACAACCTCGTCCGCTCGGTGGGGCGGGGGTTCTCGCGACGTGATCGGCCCGTGGGCGACCGGCCACCTCAGCGGTGACCGCGGTCCCGGGGCGCGCACGCCCCGAGGGGGCGTCAGGCCAAACGGATCCCGGTGTCGGGACTCTCGCCTGCCCGATACCGGAGGGCCGGCTGCGGAGTGCGCTGCTGGTGCGAGCTGCTGTGCATCGGGCGTTCCCTTCCGGTCGTGGGCTGGCGTGTTCGGTCGACCAGTCTGCCATGCCGGGCGGCGGGCGGCTCGGAATTGTTGCCGACATCGCACCGAGTGGAGGATCACAGTTCATGCGTGGCCGGGGCGCCGCGGCGCACAGGCCGTGGCGCCGACGCAGGGAACACCGGCGAGGCCGACGGGGGCACGTCCGGTGGACCAGCCCTGACCGGGGAACGGGTGGGAGTCGGCGTGCGGGTACGGATGCCGGACCGCGTCGAACCCACACTGCCGGCGTGACCGCATCGCGGTCACGCCGGCAGTGTGGGGCGCGGGGCCCCGGCAACCGGGACGCCCCGGTCAGCCGCCGTTCAGAATTGCGGTGGTGACGGCGAAGCCGGCGATGTATTCCCTGATGGGACGGTAGAACTCGTAGGTGACCTCGTAGGCGCCGCAGGCGCGCAGGGCGGAGTAGGCGGCGACCCAGGTGCGCACCTCGTGGGACGAGTGCCCGGCGACGGCGTCCATCTCGTCGGCGGTGTACCGGTCGAAACCTTCCACCCGGCCGGAGCGGCAGACCGCGAGGAACTCCCGGTCCCAGTCGGGGTTCAGGTCCATGATGTCGGCCTCACCCGCGGCAAACTTTCGGGCGGTCTCGATGGTGCCCGCCTGCCGAGCCGCGCGGGCCTCTGCGGTGGGATGGCGCCCGGCGGTGAGGAACTCGCGCTGCGCGTCGGTGGCGGTCGCGAACTGGGGGACCGGGGGGTCGTGCGAGAGGCCGCCGGACCCGATGAACAGCACCCGCTCGTCCACGGCGCGGAAGTACTCGCCGACAGCCCGGCCGAAGGCGCGCACCCGGGACATCGGAACGAAGGGCCGCGCCACGGAATTGACGAACACCGGCAGCACCGGCTTCGCCGCCGCGTCGCCGTCGTAGAGGATTTCCATCGGTTGGACGGCGCCGTGGTCGACCTCCATGCGGCGGGAGATCGCGAGGTCGATGCCGCGGTCGATGACGAACTGCGCCAGGTCCTCCGCGCGGCTCGCCGGGACGTCGAGGTCGCCGGCGTACGAGTCGTAGTCGCCGGTGCCGTGTGCCCGGTAGCCGAGGCAGAACGGCGGCATCAGGTCGTAGAAGAAGCCGTTGAAGTGGTCCGGGCCGAAGTTGACCACCAGGTCCGGGGCGAAGTCGTGGACGAAGGTGCGGGCGTGCTCGAAGGACGCCTCGACCGCCGCCTTCACCTCGTCCGGGGGATCGGCGTGGTCGAGCAGCGGGCTGTGGGACATGCACAGCAGTGCCTGTGTCATGGCTTGCCCCCTACTTCCCGGTGACGCCGTGGCGGGAGAGGTAGTCCGCGATCACGGCGTTGAACTCGTCGGACCGCTCGACCTGCGACCAGTGTCCGCACTGGCTGAAGATGTGCGCGTCGGCGTTCGGGATCACGGTGAGCAGGTCCCAGGTGCGGGAGACGGGGATGACCACATCCTGCACTCCGTGGACGAGCAGGACCGGAATGTCGAGGCGGGCGAGCACGTCGAAGTCGAGCGGCAGTGCGTGGCGATCCCGGTCACGGGCGGCGACGACCTCGGCGAGGCGGTCCGAAGCGGTGTCGTTGAGCGCGGAGGCGTAGCGCAGGGAGACGAGTTCGTCGGTGACCAGGGTCTTGTCGACGACGAACAGTTCGAGGGTCGTGCGGATCCCCTCCTCGGTCAGCGTCGGGTTGGAGTGCCCGGCGAGGGCGCCGGTCAGCTTCGCGCCGCCGGTTCCCATCGACACGATGCCGAGGAGACGTTCGGGGAAGTCGATCGCGAACTGGAAGGCCAGCCAGCCGCCCAGGGAGTTCCCGACGATCCAGGTCTTGTCGATGCCGAGAGCGTCGAGCACCCGCACCGCGTGCCGGACCCATTCCCTGATGCCGTATTCGGTGCCGTCGGGGACGACGGTCTGGCCGTAGCCGATGGAGTCGATCGCGATGCACCGGCCCTGCTCGCTCAGCCGGGGCAGATTCAGCCACCAGTTGGCGGCGGCGGTGACGCCGGTGCCGGAGCCGTGCAGGAACAGGATCGGGGTGCCCTCGCCGAGTTCGTGGTAGTGGGTCAGTTCGCCGTCGGCGGTGGGGAGCCACTTGTCCTCCAGGCCGAAGAACGCGTCGGTGGTGTAGTCGGGGACGGCGACGGTGCTCGTCATGGTGTGCTCCTTCGAGATCAGGCGGACTGGGCGGCGGGGGTGCGGTCACCCTGGGGCACAGCGGTTTCCGCTGGACTGCCGACGAAATGCATGGCCTCGAGGATGGCGTCGAGGGTGGCGGGGGCGTCCTGGGCGAGGCAGGCGCCCGCCACGAAGCGGTCGGGACGCAGGAACACGATCGGCGTCGGCCGGTCGTCGAACCACTTCTTCAGCCGTCCGGTGTGGTCGCCGAGCACCAGAACGCCGGCATCCATGTACTGCTGGGCCCAGTCGCGCTGGGTTTCGGGTACCACGGCGACGAGCCGGGCGCCGAGCGTGGCCAGGGTGTCCAGGGACTTCGTCGGCAGCATCCTGGTCGGGTCGTTGCCCCAGACGATGACCGACCACCAGTTGCCGATCGCGTCGTCGAGCAGGATGTCCGACCGATCGGTGGTGGTGACCCGCGGCTGCGGGAACTGGACGCCGACGGGGGAGACCTTGTTGTTGGCCGTCCGGACCGGGATGAGGCGGCTGGTCAGGGTGGCTGCGGCGCGTCCCGCGGTCCGGGTGGTCGGATCGGCGAGGACACCGCGGGTGTAGCGCGGCATCGGTTTGAACCGCATGTCGGCGAAGTAGCTCTTCACCTGCGGGAAGAGATTCAACGCGGTCGATGCTGCGTCGCGGGCGGCGGCCGCGACCGGGTTGGTGATCTTGATGAACCTGCCGAAGGTGAGGGACAGGTCGACCATCGCCTTCGCGTGCTCCTTGCGTTCGTCGGTGAAGGTGTCGAGCAGGGCGTCGTCGGCCTGACCGGACAGCACCGTGGCGAGTTTCCAGCCGAGGTTGGTCGCGTCGCGCATGCCGGAATTCCAGCCTTGTCCCATCCAGACCGGCATCAGGTGCGCGGCGTCGCCCGCGATGAGCTGACGGCCCTCGCGGAAGTGGGACGCGACGCGGCCGTGGTGGGTGAACACGCGGCGCCGGATGTACTCGAGCGTCGACGGGTCCGGAACATGCTCGGCGAGTAGAGAATTGACGAAGGCGGGGTCGGTGACCTGATCCTCCGACTCGTCGTCGTGCAGCATGAATTCCCAGCGGCGCACCGCGTGGGGGAGTCCGATCGAGACGTACGGGCGCTTCGGGTCGGCTCCGAGGAAGACGTTGGGCGTGCCGAGCGGGTCGTTGTTCACGTCGACGACAAGCCAACGGGTGGAGGGGGATTCGCCCTCGAACTTGACACCCAGGCGTTTGCGGGTCGGGGACTTGCCGCCCTCGCAGCCGACGAGGTACTGCGCGCGGAAGCGGCGCTCGGACACCTCGCCGTCGGCGCCGGCCACCCGGGCCATGGCGGTGACCGACGTGGCGTCCTCGACGACCTCCTCGACGCGGTGGCCGAACAGCACCCGCACGGTGTCCCAGCGGCTCAGGCCCTGGTACAGCGCGCGGTCCACCTCGGGCTGGATGAAACCGTGCTTGCGCTCCCAGCCGAACTCGTCGGTCTGCGGATTGTTGACCAGGATGACCTTCCCGGCGCCGTTGACCAACCGCATGACGTGCTGCGGGTTGGTGTGTGGTCGGACGGCGTCGACGAGGCCGACGGTCTGGATCGTGCGGAAGGACTCGTCGTCGAGGCCGACCCCGCGCGGGTAGTCGATCAGGTCGTCGAGGGCTTCGAGCACGGTGACCGAGCGGCCGTACATGCCGAGGATGTTCGCGAGCATCAGACCGACCGGTCCTGCGCCGACGATGACGACGTCACTGTCTTCGGTGGTGTTCATCGCTCCCTGCCCTTTGTGCTTTCGCGGGGTGTCGACGTCGCCCCGTGACACCGACAATCCCAAGTATGTTCGTTATTTGCACACTAACAATCGTTAGTTGCACGCTGATGTCCACTATGTGAGCACGGTCGCATCGGGGGTGTCAAGGTTCGGCGCAGCGCGAAACGGCGAGACCCGCCTCGGCGTGGCGCCGGGCGGGTCTCGTGTCGGGGTGGGGAATTCAGGTGAACCAGCAGGTCACATCGCGTATCGGCTCAGTTCCGCGGCGGCCGCGAGGGTGGCCTCGACGGAGTCGTCGATCAGGTCCTTCGAGGCGCTGATCAACGTCAGGCAGGCGGCGGGTTCGTTCGCCGGGCGGGTCAACGGGACTCCCAGGCCCCAGTAACCCGCCTCGACCTCGCCGAAGCTCACCACGTAGCCGGTCCGGCGGCCCTCGGTCACTCGTGGATCCTCGTCGGGGCGTGGTGGCAGGGCCGCGAGCAGCGCGTACCCCGCCGCGCCCCGGCCGAGGGGGTGCCGCCCACCCTGCCGGAACGACACCCGGACGGTGGAGTTGGCCGGTTCGGTGACGGTGACCGCGACGGCGTCCTCCGCCTCGGCGACGAACAGGGCGACGCTCGCGCCGAGGCGGTTCGCCAGGTCCTGCATCGCGGGAGTCGCCTGCTCCCGCAGTCCCGAGTAGACCTCCCTGGCGAGCGCGGCGAGGCCGCCGGCTGCGCGGTATCGCCCGTCGGGTCCGCGGTTGATCAGCCGATGGTCCGCAATGGTCGACAACAGGCGGGTGGCGATGCTGCGGTGCACGCCGAGCCGTTCCGCGACGTCCTGAATCGTCAGTCCCCCAGGGGAATACGCGACCAACTCGAGCGCGCTCAGGCCGCGAGCGAGGGTCTGGGTGCCCGCGGCACGCGTCGACAGGGCGTTCGTCTCCGGAGTGGCCACAGCTCACTCTAAGTCCCCGTGGGTGGGCGTCGCTCACACGAATCGACAATTGACATCGGCCGTGAGCGCTGTCACTCTTGGCTCCGCCGCGAGTGTTCCGGAGCCCCGCCGCCCCTCGCGTTCAATCCCCCGAGTCTGCACTCCAACCGAGTCGACCCGACGTTCGCGTGAACATGCCCGCGACCGGTCGTCGACGGTCTCGCCGACGCGCTGGGGGATCCTCACCTCCTGCGAAAGGCCCACCATGGACATCCGCGAAGCGATTCGCACCCAACCGATGCGCCGCTATCAGATCACCACCATCGTGATCTGCTTCCTGCTGTGCATGGTCGACGGATTCGAGATCCTGATCATGGCGTTCGTCGCGCCGCACCTGAGCAAGGACTGGGGTCTCGACTCCGTCCAGATCGGGTACCTGCTCAGTGCCGGACTGATCGGTATGGCGGTTGGGGCGTTCGGCCTCTCTCCCCTCGGCGACCGGTTCGGCAGGCGCACGATGACGATCGCGTGCCTGGTGCTCGTCACCATCGGCATGGGATTGTCGGCGATCGCGCCCGGCCCCGAACAGCTGATCGCCTTCCGCGCGTTCGCCGGACTCGGCATCGGCGGTCTCGTCGCGGGCCTGAACATCCTCGTCTCGGAGAACAGCAGCGACAGGAGGCGGGGCCTCGCGCTCGGCATCTACGGTGCCGGGCTCCCCGCCGGTGTCGCCCTCGGCGGCGCGATCTCCGGTGTGCTGATCGCCCAGTTCGGGTGGCGTTCCGCGTTCGTGTTCGGCACGGTCGTCACCGCGATCCTGCTGCTCGTCGTCGTCCGATCGCTGCCCGAGTCCACCGAGTTCCTGATCGAGAAGCGGCCGAGGAACGCACTCGGGAAGTACAACGCGATCGCGACCAGGCTCGGCTACGAGACGTCGGAGCACCTTCCGCAGCCGGTGGCCGCCGCGCAGGTGCGCAGTGTTCGCGGCGGCCTGTTCACCGGCATCATGGGTCGGCGCACCGTGATGCTGTGGCTGGGCTACTCCTGCCTGATGGCGGCGTTCTACTTCGCGAACACCTGGACCCCGAAACTGCTCACCGACGTCACCGGCAACGCGGGTACCGGCACCGTGGCCGGTGTGCTCATCAACGTCGGGGGCGTGATCGGTGCCCTGGTGTTCGCCGCGTTGACCATGGTGGTGCGGCCGCGGATCGTCAACACGATGCTCATGTTCGGTGGCGCGGTCGTGTTCGCCGCGTACGCAACCGGATTCCAGATGGTCGCCCTCGGCATGGCGCTGTGCGTACTGGTCGGCATGGCGGCGAACGGCGGCGTCGCCGGCTACTACGCGATCAGCCCGTCGGTCTACCCGGCCGCGGTCCGCGGCACCGGCGTGGGGCTGATGATCGGCGTCGGCCGGCTGGTCTCGATCGTCGCCCCGATCCTCACCGGGTATCTGCTCGACGGTGGGTGGACGCCGGAGAAGCTCTACTACCTCTTCGCTGGCGTCCTCGTCGTCGCCGGAGTGTTCATGTTCGCCCTCGACCGCACCTACCGCGGGCGCAGCGAGAACCCGGAGACTCCGGAGGCGCTGAGCGACGGTCAAGACCCCGAGGATCGGGGCTCGACCCGGGCGGCCTCGTACGCATAGACCGTGGTTGGGTCCGGCACACGCTGCGTGGTCCGAGGGTCTCCGGTCGCTCCTGATCGTCGCTGGCGGCCGCCGCTCGGGACCAAGCATGTGGCAGCGAAATGCAGCTCAGGAACGGAGGGCCCGTCGACCGATATCGTTCCACTTAGGCGTGCGATCAGAAGGGTGCCGGTTCGTCCTGCCTGCCGCGGTCGCCGATATCCGGTGGCCAGGAGGAATCGTTCCCGTCCACGACGGTGATCGGCGTCGAGGAGTCGATCACCGCGATCGGCGGGGTGTGGACGTCGACGACGTACCGCGGGTCTGCTTCGATGCCGCGGCCCCGGTGGGGGTCGAAAAGTCGCGCCAGGGTCAGAGGGTCGGTGAGGGTCAGGCCGTGTGTGGCAGCGAGCGCCTCCTCCGCTGCCCGGCAGGTGTCGCTGAATGCGCCTGCGGGTTCGGTGACGACGAGTTCCCCGGTGGGGGTGGTCCATTCGAGCCTGCCGCCGCCGAACTGGCGGACCTTCCAGAGGCCTCGTGTCTTCAGGCGGTGGTGTTTGCGGCACAGGGCACGCGAGGTTCTGCTCGACGGTCAGGCCACCCCGTTCGGGCTGGGCGTGGTCGAACGGGATGGTGTGGTCGATGTCGCAGGTGATGGCGCGGGCGCTGCAGCCGGGGAACCGGCAGATGCCGTCACGGGCGCGGACGATCTCGGCCAGCCGCGTGGAGGGCCGGTAGGTGAGTTGTTCGCGGTGGGCTCTGCTGCGTTCGTGGATCGCGGCCGGTGTGATGCCTGCGGCCCGGAGCGCTCGGCCGATCCCGACGATGGCGCCGTGTGGGAGCACGTCGACGCGACGGCCGGCGAGCCAGGCCCGGGCGGGATCGGGTTCGGGTTCGGGCACCGCTGTTCTCGAGGCCGCGCTCGTGGGTCGCGTCGACCGCCGACGTGGCGGCGCAACTCCGGGTCCGGTGTGACCACAGAGGGCGTCGAGCACCGCTTCACGGTCGGCTTCGGTGAGGGTGAGGACCTTCCGCCAGGTTCCGTCGCCCGCGATCTCGCGGGCGAGGTCGGCATCTATCCAGCCGTGGCCGGCGAGGTAGCCGGGTAGGTCGTCGAGTCCGAGGAGGGTGGTCACGTTCACCCTGACGTGGATCGTCGCGGGCGGCAGCGTGGCGAGTGCGGGCGCGGGGCCGCCGGGTTCCGCGGCTGTCGTCGCCGTGGTCTGCGAGGGGCCTGGCTCGGCAACAGGGTTCGGTGCAGCCTTTCCGGCAGCATTCGTTGCGCCGTTGCTGTCAGTGCTGGGCACGATCGCGGGCGCGGGGCTACGGCGTTCCTCGTCCATTGTCGCCGTGGTCGGCGGCGGGTCCGACCCGGTGTCGGGGTTCGGTTCCGCTGTGCCGCTCGCGGTGTCGCCGGTGTCCGGCCCGGGCGCACCGCCTCTGTCGGTGCTGTTCATTGCGGTGGCCGCGGGGTCGGGCCGCGGTCCGGTCGCCGGGCAGTCGCGTCGACCGCACCGGCATTCCAGGTGCCCGGCTCCGGCGGCGAGGGCGATCAGGGCGTCGGCGCGGCGCTGCGCGAACGTGCGGGGATCGCGACCGCACACTTCGAAGCACATGCGGCGCAGCCGCATCGCCACGACCTGCCCGCCCGGTCCCGGCAGGGTGCCCTCGATCGCGCAGGTCCCGTCGTCGTTGGCGCGGAAGCGAACGTCGCGGTCGTCGTCGGCGCGTTCGCGGCGTCGCTTCGCGCCCTCGGGATCGTGCCGGGCGATGAGCCGACGTGCCTTCGCGCGCAGTCGCGAGGTGTTCAGATGCATCGAGCCGTCGAGGAGTAGATTCTCGATCGTTGCGACCCTGTCCTCGGACACGTTCGCGAGGACATCCGAAATCGCCTGCGCGCGAATCTGATCGATCTCGCCCGTCGCGAACTCGGTCGACGTCGCGTGCAATCGCCAGCGGAGGTCCAGGCCCAGACCGATCACCCGCTGGGCAGCGACCTCCGCCACCGATAGACGAACCCGACCTCCGCGCTCGTGAACTCGCCCTGAAAGGCCTCGTTGCAGCCGCGCCGCTCGTCCTCCGCGCACCGTGCCAGATACACGGTCGCGATCGCGTCCACTTCCAGGAACTGCGCCCGGGAGATCGCCGCGTGCTGTTCCCGCAACACCGTCGACCACTCCGACTCCGGGACACCCGACAAGACACCGGAAGCCGCCGCCCCCGGTGCCTGAGTCGAATCCCTCGAATCGAACATGTGTACGAATCTACGCGGATCCGCCGACGCTGTCGAGCATCATTCGCCATCCACATCTTCGGCAGTTGGGCGGCCGGCGCGCTGTCGGTCGGTACGGGAAGTGCCCTCCCGCGCTTGCGAACCGGGCGCAGGGACCTTCGGGACAGGAGAAGCCCCGTAGGGTCGTGCTTCGTGAGCGAACAGCGAGAACGCATGCTGCGTGGGGACCTGTACCGCGACAACGACGAGGACTGGTTGCCGATCGCAAGGCGTGCCAACGTCTCCTCGATCGATTCAACGCAACCCTCGCCGATGACGACGCCCTGCGCCGGGACCTACTGGACAAGCTCCTGGGGTCACTGGGCCCGGGATCGTGGATCATGCCCCGGTTCCAGTGCGACTACGGTCAGTACATCCATATCGGCGCGAACAGCTTCCTCAACTACGACGCGATCTTGATGGACTGCGCGCCCATCACCATCGGTGACGACGTGTCGATCGGGCCGAGGGCACAGCTGCTCATCGCTCTTCACCCGATGGCCGATCACGAGGCGCGCCGCCGGCGATGGGAAACGGCGGCGCCGATCACCCTCGGAAGCAATGTCTGGATGGGTGGCGGGGTCACGGTGTGCCCGGGTGTGACCGTCGGCGACAACACCGTGATCGGTGCAGGCAGCGTGGTGACGAAGGATGTGCCGGCCCACGTCTTCGCCGCCGGGAACCCGTGTCGCGTCATCAAACCGCTGCCGTGACGAAGGTTCGGCTTTTCGGGGCGCCCGGTCCGTGACGTCGCCGCGGTCGACCTCCCGTCCCACAGTCCGCGCCTACGGCGGTGGGTGGGGCCACCGGATCTGTCGCCTCGACGAACTGAGCGTCAGGATGTTGGAGGTGTGCGGGTCGTAGTGGCGGTGATCAGCCGAGGGCCGACCTGATGCGTGCCGCGTAGTCGGCCGCCTCGGCGTAGTCGGTGTATGTGGTTCTCGGCCAGAAGAAGCCGCGCAGGCCGTCGCCCCTGGTGCGGGGTACGACGTGGACGTGCAGGTGGGCGACCGACTGCGAGACCACGTTGTTCATCGCGACGAACGACCCCTGTGCATCCAGGCCGGCGACCATCGCCGCGGAGAGGCGCTGTGCGACGGTGAAGACCGGGGACACGAGGTCTGCGGGCAGGTCGGCCAGCACGTGGACGTGGGTTCGCGGCACGAGCAGTACATGGCCCTTGATCAGGGGCCGACGGTCGAGAAACCCGACCGTGTCCGAGTCCTCGTGCACGATGTGCGCGTCGACCCGCCCGGCGACGATGTCGCAGAACACACAGTCGGCCGGCATCGTTCACTGCTCCCGGCACTGCTCGAGCAGCGCCTCGGCCTGCGGGTGGAGGTCGTCGACACCGGCCCAGCCGAGCACCAGCAGGCCGGCCGTCGCGATGGTCGTCGCGGTGACGATGTCGCTCGCGTCGCCGGTGCTTTCCGCGTCGCTGCGTTCGTTGATCACCGTCTCGACGATGCGGAACGGCAGGCCACACCGCGCGACGTCGTCGTCGTCGCGCGCAGCAGTGCCGGATTCGTGAGGTGCGAGATCGGTGCGGACGAGGCGGGACAGGTGGGCGTACCGGGTCCGTAGCTTCCGCCTCTCCTCCCGGAATCGGGTGAAGCGTTCGGTGCGCAGTTCCGGAAGGAGGTACAGGGCACCGAGATTCCACCGGCCCGACAGCAGTTGCCCGGCATCGAACAGCAGGAGCGCGTACAGCCGGACCGCTGCCGGTTCGGGACGGTCGACCAGTCGGTTCGCCAGTGTCAGTGCCTCCGACACGGTGCCTTCGAGCAGCGCCACGAGGATGTCGTCCTTGGTGGCGAAGTGGTGGTAGAGGGACGCCTGCCGCACACCGACGGCATCGGCGATCTGACGAGTCGACGTGGACGCGAAACCCTTGGTGGTGAACAGTTCCGCCGCGGCGTCGAGGATTTCGGCAGCCGCGGTTCCGCCCGGCCGGCGTTGCTTGCTCAGGCGGGGGCGTCCGGGGCCGGCAGTGGTCACGCTTCCATCCTGCCAGGGCCGAGCCGGGACGCCGTGTAACCGACTTCGGAGGTGCGATGACCGTGTTTCCGCCCGTCCCGCGTTCCGCACACACATCACCGATGCGGTGTTCCGCTGACGGTCGGTGTCGACACCAGGGCCCGCCGCAGCAGCGGGATCATCGGCCGGGGGCTCGGCGCGCCGGTGCGCCGGAACGGCGCCGAATCCCGCGACGCGCCAACCCACTCCGCCGGGTCGACACCGGACAGGTCGAGCCGGAACCCCGTCGCGGCGCACAGTTGATGCAGCAGCAGGGTTCCGGTGCGGCCGTTGCCCTCCCGGAAGGGGTGCGCGTGGTTGTAGGTCACGTAGACCGCGGCCAGCGCGTACGCGAGAGAGCCGCGATCGGCGCGCGGCCAGTCGACCGTCGCGATCGCGATCTCCACCTCGCGCAGGTACCGGCCGATCGTCGCGACCGGCGCGAAACCGTCACCGTTCTTCGACAGGTCCACGATCCGGGCCTGGCCGGCCCACCCGAACACGTCGCCGAAGACGTGCCGGTGCAGGTCGTGGATGTGGTCGGCGTCGATCCGGCGGACCGGGGGAGTGCCCCGCAGGTGTGCCTGAAGTAGTCGCGACGCGGTTGCCGCGAACTCCACGTCCCGGAGCTGGGCGGCGTCCCGGATCCCGAAGTTGTTGCGCAGCACCGATGTCCCGGTCACCAGGTAGGGCTGCGGTAGCGCGAAGCGGCGGCGGCGGGTGGTCACCGCCGCCGTGGAGGCGTGCTCCCGGCGGTGCTCGAGGTAGCGATCGTGAACGAGGTCGCCCCTGGCCAGCGCGACCAGGTCCGCGGCGTCCGTGCGGTCCGGCCGCCACCCTTCCAGGATCTCGGCGGCGACGGTCTGGTCGACGGCGTGGGCGGTCGCGGGCGGAAGTTCGGTGAACAGGTCCGGCCACGCGGTGGACGCCGCGATCATGCCGGCGGTCCGGAGTACGCGAGTTTGCGCTGTACCCCGGCGATCTCGCGGACCGCGCCGGCGAGGAGGCTGCGTTGCAGGGGGCTCAGCGCGTCGGGGTCGACCACGTCCGTCGGCGGCTCACCCAGCTCGATCAGATCGCACTGATGGCGCAGTCGGATCTGGGTGAGCACATCGAAAGTCTCCGCGAGAATCCGGCCGTCGTCCGCCGGCAGCACGCCGGCCGACACCCCCGCCCGCAGTCGCGCCGGGGTGGTCTCGGCATCCAGTCCCGCGGCGGTGCCCGCCCACCGGGCGATGTTCACGATCGGCGCCAGGCCCTGCGTCTTGACGTCCACCGGCTCGGTGCGGCGGGTCAGATTCCACCGCCGCGACCCGAGCACAGCCTTCTCCTCGACGGCTTCGCGCAGCAGCAGTCCGAGCACCTCGGGTCTCGACCGCAGGGCCGCGGCGGTGTGCGCTGCCAGGTCGAGGTCCGGGTCGCCGTGGATCACGCGGCTGTCGACGAGCATCGACAGCATCACCAGCGCCTGGTCGGACCAGGGGTCGGCGAGCCAGCCGTCGATCGCCTCGTGCCAGGCCTCGCGTGGCCGTGCGAACCGTGGGCGCGATGCCACCGCACCCTTCTCGTCGGCGCGCAGGCCACAGCGGCCGAGGAGGTCGTGGACCCGCGCCGCGCGCGCTCGCGCGTCCTCGGTGGCGACCGTGGCGGTCCATGACGTCGCACTGTCCACGTCCGAGCTCGGCATCGCCTCGCGGCGCGCGACGCTGCCGAGGCCGAGCCAGGCGGTGCGGGGGGACGTCTCGGTGTCGGTGATCTCGACCGCGCGGACGACGGCGGTGTCGACGACGACGGAGAGGATCGCGCTCACATCGGTGGCCGCGACGCGGGCCCGCGTCAACTCGGTCACCAGTCGGGGGATCCGGGCGGTCGCAGTGACGAGAGCGCCGGCGTCCTCGGCCCGCGCGATGTCGCCGCGAATCAGGAAGCCGGCGCGCGTCGCGTTGGCCAGCAGATCCGCGTCCTCGACCACCCCGAGCGGTTCGCCGGTGTCGGAGACGACGGGTAGGCGACGGACGCCGTGCGTGAGCATCTCCAGCAGGGCGTCCGCACCGAGGACTTCGGCCGCGACGGTGCGGGCGGGCGCACTCATCACGGTGGACACCGGACCCTGCGGGTTCAGCGCTGCCGCAACCACTCTCCGACGCAGATCGCCCTCCGTGAGGATGCCGAGCACTCCTCCGGGCAGGCGAATCACCGCACACCGTCGACGCGCCTCGGTCATCAAACGGGCCGCGTCGGCGATCGAGGTCTCGGGGGTGCAGGTCGGGACGGGTCCGTGCAGCAGTTCGCCGACCGGTCGCATGGCCGGATCGCGGACCACCAGCGGTGAATTCATGCGGCCCATCCTGACAGCTGTCGACCCGAAACCGGTTGTGTGAGCAGCCGGAAATCGGGCCGTAACGCGCGTCATCGAGCGGCAACGCAACCGCTACACGGCGAAACGCGGGAGACACCGTGAGAACACGGTCGCCACGAAAACTGTCAACCGACAGAAACCCCCGACCGCGCGCCTCGCAGGAGAGCCCATGACGACCGTGGCATCAAAGACCGGCGACGACGGTGACCTCGCCGAGTTCGGGTACGAGCAACAGCTGCATCGCTCCCTCGGCAAGTTCGCCTCCTTCGCCGCCGGATTCTCGTTCGTGTCGATTCTGACGACCATCTTCCAGTTGTTCGGGCTCGGTTTCGGATTCGCCGGACCGGCCTTCTTCTGGACCTGGCCCGTGGTGTTCGTCGGCCAGTTCATGGTCGCGCTGTGCTTCGCGGAACTCGCGGCGCGCTACCCGATCTCGGGTGCGATCTACCAGTGGTCACGCCGGATGGCGGGCGAGGTGATCGGCTGGTTCGCCGGCTGGTTCATGATCCTCGCCCAGATCGTCACCGCCTCCGCGGCGGCCATCGCGCTGCAGGTGGTGCTGCCGAACGTCTGGAGCGGCTTCCAGGTCATCGGCGACGATCCGTCGCTCACCTCGCCGTCGGGCGCCGCGAACGCGGTGCTCCTCGGGTCGGTGCTGCTGGTGCTGACCACGACCGTCAACTGCATCGGCGTGAACTGGATGTCGCGGATCAACAACATCGGCGTCACCTGTGAGATCGTCGGCGTCATCGCGGTGATCGGCATGTTCTTCACCCACGCCCAGCGCGGCCCGCAGGTGGTGTTCGACACCGGCGAGGCCGGCGCCCAGCCCGGCTACATCTGGGCGTGGATCGTCTCCGGGCTGATGGCCGCCTACGTGATGGTCGGCTTCGGGTCGGCCGGTGAGCTGGCCGAGGAGACCCGCAATCCCCGCCGCGTCGCGCCCCGCACCATCCGGCTCGCGCTGTCGGTGTCCGCGCTCGGCGGTGGGCTGATGATCGTCGGGGCACTGATGGCGGCGCCCAGTCTGACCGACGGCCGACTGGCCACCGAGGGCCTGCCGTACGTGCTGAACTCGATCCTGTCGTCGCCGTGGGGCACCCTGCTGTTGGTCGACGTGGCGATCGCGGTCACCGTGTGCACCCTGGCGATCCAGACCGCGGCGTCGCGGCTGATGTTCTCGATGGCCCGCGACGGCCGGCTGCCCGCGTCGCACGTGCTCTCGAGGGTCAGCCCGCGCACCGGGACCCCGATCGCCCCGTCCGTGCTCATCGGTGTCCTGTGCATCGCGGTACTGGCCGTGAACGTCGGCAACTCGGCGATCTTCGCGACCCTGTCGAGTGTCTGCATCATCCTGATCTACCTGGCGTACCTGCTGGTCACCCTCCCCTTGCTGGTCCGGCGGCTGACGGGCTGGCCGAACGGCGGCCCGCAGGTCGACGCCGAGGGCAGGCCGCTGTTCTCCCTCGGCCGGTGGGCGCTGCCCGTCAACATTGCCGCCGTGGCCTACGGATCGCTCATGGTGATCAACCTCTCCTGGCCGCGCGCCGAGATCTTCAACCCGACGGGGGAGTACCCCGTCCTGCAGTGGGCCGGTCCGCTGACCGTCGCCGCGGTGGTGCTCCTCGGAGCGCTCTGCTACCCGCGCGGCAAGGCCGTCCCGGTCCCCGTGACGATTGGAGCCTGAGCAGTGTCCACCACCAGCACCGCGAACACCACCGCCGCCCGCGCGCACGCCCGATCCCAGGCCGGCGCGAGCACGGACTCGATGCCGGTACTGCCCGCATCCGCGTGGCCGACCCCGCCCGCCGGAGTCGACGCGGGCCGGCTCACCTGGGCGGAGACCGTGCCGGGTGGTCGCTACACCGGCAAGGTCCTCGCCCGCGGCACCCGGATCCGGTTGCGGGACATCGACGGGCGCGCCTGTGCCCACGTCCTGCTGTACCGGGCCGACGCCCCGCACGAGCGACTCAACGTGGCCGACACCGTCAAGGTGCCGTGGCAGGCGTACCTCGGCGTCGGACACCCGCTGCTGTCGGATCAGGGTCGCGTCCTCGCGACCGTCGTCGCCGACACCTCCGGTGCGCACGACACCTTCTGCGGCGTCACCACTCTCGCCGGCAACACCGCCAGGTACGGCGACGGCACTGCCCACTCCGCCACACCGGCGGGGCGGGAGCTGTTCGTGCTCGCCGGCGCCAAGCACGATCTCACCGTCCGTGACCTGTCGCCCTCGCTGTCGTTCTTCCACGGTGTGCGCGTCGAACCGGACGGCGCCCTCACCCCGACCGGCAACGCGGGAGCCGACACCGTCGTGGAACTGCTGCTGCACCTGCCGCTGATCGTGCTGATCGCCAACACCGCCCACCCGCTCGACGTCGCCGCGGACTACCCGACCACCGCGCTCGAGGTGCTCGCCTGGCAGGCGCCGGAGGACCTCGAGGACCTGCCGAACGACGACCCCGAATACCTGCGCGCCGTACTGAACACCGAAGACGCCTGGGCCGCATCGCGGTTCGGAAAGGACGCCCGATGACCGCCGCCGTGACCAGCCCCGAGTCGCTCGCCCTCGTACCCGGCACCGTCGTCCTCGACGAGATCGTCGGCGCCCGTGGACCGTGGTCCGCGGTCGTCCGCGCCGGAGGCGTGCTCACGATCGTCGACCTGCACGGCAACCAGGCCGTCGACACCCTGATCTACTCCGCCGCCGACTCGTCCGTCCGGTACGACGCGGCGGCGACCGTCGCGGCGCAGCGATCTCTGTTCCTCACCACCGGCTCGGTGCTGCGCGGAAACGAGGGGTTCGCGCTGATGACGATCGTCGGCGACGAGGTCGGCAACCACGACACCGTCGGCGGCGCCTGCTCGCAGGAGTCGAACACCCTGCGCTACGGCCACCACACGAAGCATCAGCACGCCTGCGTCGAGAACTTCCTGATCGAGGGCGCGAAGTGGGGCCTCGGCAAGCGGGACCTGGTCTCCAACATCAACTTCTTCATGAACGTGCCCGTCGACGCGGACGGCACCCTCGGCATCGTCGACGGGCTGTCCGCGCCCGGCAAGCGCCTCGCGCTCCGCGCCGACGTGGACGTGCTGGTCCTCGTGTCGAACTGCCCGCAGATCAACAACCCCTGCAACGGCTTCGACCCGACCGAGGTCCGGATGATCGTCACCCGACCCGCCGAGGAGCAGCGATGAGCACCGTCATCACCGTCGAACGTCCGGGCATGCTCGCCACCGTCCAGGACTGGCCGGGCCGGGTCGGGTACTGGCAGATCGGGGTGCCGCCCTCGGGTCCGATGGACGACCTGTCGTTCCGGCTCGGCAACGTCGCGGTGGGGAACCCCGAGGGTGCGGCGGGGCTGGAGTTCGCGATGTCCGGGCCGGCGGTGCGGTTCTCCGGGACCGCCGTCGTGTGCGTCGCCGGTGCGCCGGTGCCGGTGCGGGTGGACGGTCGTGCGGTACCGATGTGGCAGCCCGTCACGGTGCCCGCGGGCGGGGTGCTCGACATCGGTGCCGCCTCCGGTCCCGGGCTGCGGTTCTACCTGCTCGTCCAGGGCGGCATCTCCGTCCCGGAGTACATGGGCAGCGGCGCGACGTTCACGCTCGGGAAGTTCGGCGGCCACGAGGGTCGGGTGCTGCGGGCGGGCGATGAGCTCACCGTGGGTGGTGTGAACCCGAATCACGTTATGGCGCAGCCGGTTCCGAGCGAACATCGACCGGTCATCGCCGGCCGGTGGGAGATCGCGGTCACCGAGGGGCCGCACGGGGCGCCGGAGTTCTTCACCCGCGCCGACATCGACACCCTGTACGCCACCGACTACGAGGTGCACTTCAACTCCGACCGCACCGGAGTCCGCCTCGTCGGTCCGCAGCCGGACTGGGCGCGCCCGGACGGCGGCGAGGCCGGGCTGCACCCGTCCAACATCCACGACAACGCCTACTCCGTTGGGGCACTGGACTTCACCGGCGACACCCCGATCCTGCTCGGCCCCGACGGACCCAGTCTGGGCGGCTTCGTGTGCCCGGTGACCGTCGTCGCGGCCGAGCGCTGGAAACTCGGTCAGCTGGCACCGGGGGACGCGGTGCGGTTCGTGCCGGTCCGCGCCGACCGCGCGGCCTCGGCACGTGCACTCGGGGTGAGCCGGCGGGCGCACCTGCCCGCGGTCTTCTCCTCCGGCGGTGACGGTGACGACGGCGTGATCGCCCGGCGGGACGGCGCGACCAGCGTCACGTACCGGCGGTCCGGCGACGACAACGTGCTCGTCGAGTACGGCGATCCGACCCTCGACCTGGCCCTGCGCGCCCGGGTCCACGCCCTCCACGAGCAGCTCGCGGCGCAGCGCCCGGCCGGATTGCTCGACCTGACGCCGGGAATCCGGTCGCTGCAGGTCCGCGTCGACCCCGACGTGCTTCCGGTGCGCTCGCTGATGGGGCTGCTCGGCGAGCTCGAGGACGCGATCCCCGATTCGTCGCGGCTGGTGGTGCCGAGCCGGGAGGTGCGGATGCCGCTGTCGTGGGACGACCCGGCGACGCGGGAGGCGATCGAGCGGTACATGCGCGGCGTGCGCGCCGACGCGCCCTGGTGCCCGTGGAACATCGAGTTCATCCGCAGGATGAACGGACTCGACTCCGTCGCCGACGTGTTCGACACGGTCTTCGACGCCGAGTACCTGGTGCTCGGCCTCGGGGACGTGTACCTGGGCGCGCCGGTCGCGACCCCGCTGGACCCGCGGCACCGGCTGGTCACCACCAAGTACAACCCGGCCCGCACCTGGACCCCCGAGAACGCGGTCGGGATCGGCGGCGCCTACCTGTGCATCTACGGGATGGAGGGGCCGGGTGGATACCAGTTCGTCGGCCGCACCACGCAGGTGTGGAACCACCGTTTCCCGGGTGCGTCGGCCGCGTTCGAGGAGGGCACGCCGTGGCTGCTGCGGTTCTTCGACCGGATCTCCTGGTACCCGGTCGAGCCGGACGAGCTGCTCGAGCTGCGGGCGGACGTCGCGGCCGGCGGCCCCGGTGGGGTGCGGATCAGCGAGGGCAGCTTCGCGCTCGCCGAGCACGAGGCGTTCCTCGCCGCGAACGCCGAGTCGATCGCGGCGTTCCGGACCTCCCAGTCCGCCGCGTTCGCGGCCGAACGCGAGGCATGGGCATCGGCCGGCGAGTTCGCGAGGCAGGCGGGGGAGAAGGCGGCCTGACCTGAGCGAACGGCGACCGCTCGGATTGTCCGAGTTGCACGGGAGGGGTGAACGGGTGTTCACTCCCTAAGGGGTGAATGTTGGTTCACCCCTCCTGATCGCCATGCCCGACCAGAAAGGGCAGCCCGTTTGTCCAGTCATTCCTCGCCGTCGACCCGGGTGTCCACCGGGGTGCTCACCACCGTGCTGTGCATGTCCGGCACCCTCGTCGCGCTGCAGCAGACCCTCGTCATCCCGCTGCTCGCGGACTTCCCGGGCATCCTGGGGATCGACTACGCCAGTGCGTCCTGGCTGGTCACCATCACGCTGCTGACCGCGGCCGTCGCCACCCCGATCGTGTCCCGGCTCGCGGACATGTTCGGCAAGCGCCGGATGATGCTGGTGGCGCTGGCGACGATGGTGCTCGGGTCGGTGATCGCCGCGGTCGGCGGCACCTTCGTCGCGCTGCTCGTCGGTCGCGGGCTGCAGGGGCTGGCGTCGTCGCTGATCCCGGTCGGCATCGGCATCCTCCGCGACGAGCTGCCGAAGAAGAAGGTTGCCGGCGCGACCGCGACGATGAGCGCCACCCTCGGCATCGGGTCCGCGCTCGGTCTGCCCCTGGCCGGGCTGGTGTACCAGCACCTCGGCTGGGAGGCGATCTTCTGGGTGTCCGGCGTCGCCGGTGTCGCGATGTTCGGCGCGGTGCTCGCCGTCGTCCCGGAATCGCCGGTCCGCACGCCCGGCCGCTTCGACATCGGGGGCGCGCTGATGCTCTCCGTGGCCCTGGCGGCGTTGCTGCTGGCCATCTCGAAGGGCGGCACCTGGGGCTGGGTGAGCGAGCCGACGATCCTGGCGCTGGTGATCGCGGTCGTCGCGTTCGCGATCTGGTTCCCGTTCGAGTTGCGGGTCAACCAGCCGATGGTCGACCTGCGCACCTCCGCCCGTCGCCCGGTGCTGCTGACCAACGTCGCCGCGCTGCTCGTCGGAATCTCCATGTACGCCAACATGATGTCGACGACCCAGCAGCTGGAGATGCCGGAAGGCACCGGCTACGGGCACGGACAGTCGGTGCTCGTCGCCGGGCTGTGCATGATGCCGGCCGGACTGATGATGGTCGTCGTCGCACCGGTGGCCGGACGGCTCATCGGGCGCATCGGCGCCAAGCGCACCCTCGTGATCGGCACGATCGTCCTCGCCGCCGCGTACACCGCGCGCATCTTCCTGACCGGATCCGTGCCGTTGATCGTGCTCGGCGCGATGTTCGTCACCACCGGCACCGCGATCGCCTACGCGACGATGCCGATGCTGATCATGGGGTCGGTGCCGATCACCGAGACCGCATCCGCGAACGGGCTCAACGCGCTGCTGCGGTCGGTGGGCACCTCGGTGTCGAGTGCAGTCATCTCGGCGATCCTGACGACCGTCACGATGAACGTCGGCGGGCACATGCTGCCGTCGCTGGGCGCGTTCCAGTTGATCTTCGCGATCGCGGCACTGGCCGCGCTCGTCGGGACCGCGGTCGCGGCGTTCATCCCGCCGCCCGCCGCGCCGGCCGCCCCGCGGCCGGCCCCGGTCGCACCGAGCGACGACCAGGCGCCCGACGAGGTCGTGGTCACCGGGTCGGTGCTGCATTCCGGGCTGCGCCCGATCCGGCAGGCCGTCGTCACGGTGCTGACGGTCACCGGCCGGCCGGTCGACTGGAGCCGGGCCGACAACAGCGGCGAGTTCTCGGTCGTGCTGCCCGCGCCCGGGCCGTACCTCGTCGTCACCAGCGCCGACGGGTGGGCGCCGCAATCGCAGGTGGTCGACTTCGACGGGTCCGACACCCGGCAGTCCGTGGTCCTCGCCCGGCGGTTGCGCCTGACCGGACGGGTCACGACGTCGGGTGTGCCGAGTGCCGACGCGGTCGTCAGCCTGGTCAAGGCGAGTGGCGAGTACGTGGCCTCCACGGTGACCGACGCCGACGGCCACTACGAACTCGTGCAACCTCCGACCGGGCGGTACCTGATCACCGTGCTCGGCGCGGACCGGTGCACCGCGACCCGGCAGATCATGGTGCTCGCGCGGCCCGCCGAGATCGACCTCGACCTCGGTCCCGACGTCGTGCCCGCGGGTGTGCGGTGACCGCGCCGTCCACCCGCGACACCGTCGTCGCCGCCGCGCGTGACCTGTTCGCGCGGCGTGGCTACACGGCGACCACGATCAAGGACGTCGCGGCCGCGGCCGGGTGTTCGCCGGCGCTCGTGATGAAGCTGATGGGCAGCAAGTCCGCCCTGTTCGCGGCCGCGGACCCGTCGGCGACCGTTCTCGACGAGGCGCCCGCCGCCGAGGAGGGGATCGGGTACCAGCTGGTGCGCCGGATGCTCGACCGGTACGACAACGACGACCCCGAGCCGCTGGCGATGGCGCCCATGCTGATTCACGAAGCCGAGGACCCCGTCACCGCCCGCGACGACATCCGGCGGCGGTACGTCGCCGCGATCGCCGAGCGGATCGGCGACACCACGGAGGGCCGGGTACGGGCCCACCTCGTGCTCGCCGCGCTGCTGGGACTCGCCGGCGGGCTCCGGACCGTCGGGCTGCTCGGTCCCGACGTCGTCGCCCGCGAGGACCTGATCCTGCGCTACGGAACGGTGCTGCAGACGCTCGTCGACGACCCCCTCGACGCGGAGCCGACGGGCTGCCATCGTTGACGGTGGGAACCCGAGGAGGCGACCGAAATGGATGAGAAGAAGTGGTCCGTGGCCATCGTCGTCGACGAGCACGAAGGCCGGACCCGGGCGAAGGCCCGGATGAACATGGAAGGCAAGCCCGAGCTCGTGGGCATCGGACTGGCCAGACTCAACCCGACGGACGTGGACGTGCCCGCGATCGGTGACGAGTTGGCGATCGCCCGCGCGCTCGCGGACCTGTCCCACCAGTTGATCGAGGCCACCGCGTCCGACATCGAGAGCGTGACTCATCAGAAGGCGATGCTCTTCGCCTGACGCATCGTTACCCGAGGCGCATCGTCCGGGAGAGGAAGGCGTCGATCCGCGCCGCGGACGCCGAGTCGGACCGGTACCCTAGGTGGCCGTCCGGGCGAATCAGGTACGCCGCGCGGGGCCGGGTCCCGTACGCGGCGGAGAACCGGCCATCGGTGTCGCGCAACACGATTCCCGACGCGTCGGCGATCTGGGCGCCGCGATCGACGATCACCTGGCACCGCACCGCCGAACCGTGTCGGTCCGCGGCGGCCGCGGCGAGGGTGCACTGTGCGTCGAGCTCGCCGGTGTCCGATGCACACAACAGGAGCGTGTGCCCGGGGTGCCGCAACAACTCGTGGACGCGGGTCGGCACAGCGGCGCCGTCCTGGGTGAGCCCCGTCGCGTCCGGCGCGCGGTCGCCCGGACGGGGGCCGGGACCGGTGTCGGCCGGCCCGTCCGCCGCGACGAGTGGACTGTCGGGGTAGGCGACGAGCAGCTGCGCCTCCCGGAGAATCGCCACCCCGGGGTCGGATTCGCCCGCGCCGATGCCCTGACGGGCGTGCCGCACCGTCCGCCCGACCACCTCCTCGCCGACCGGGTGCCGTTCGAGGTGGTAGCTGTCGAGCAGATCCTCGGCGGCGTGGCCCTGCACCGCCAACGCGAGCTTCCACCCGAGGTTCGTGGCGTCCTGGATTCCGGTGTTCATGCCCTGCGCGCCGGTCGGCGGGTGGATGTGGGCGGCGTCGCCGGCGAGAAAGACCCGGTCGTGCGAATAGCGCTGCGCGAGGCGGTGACTGATCCGGAACACCGACGACCAGCGCATCGACGACGCGGTCGTCGGCTCGGGCGCCAGGCGGTCCAGGACCGCCTGCACGTGGCGCAGCTCGGGGGCACGGCCGCCTTCGAGACCGTGTGCGAGCTCGCCCGGCTTCGCGGTCGTCGCCAGTTCGTCCGGCACCAGCATCGAGATCCGGTACCGGCGGTCGCCGGGCAGCGGGATCGCGACCAGCAGGTCGTCCACGGCGCCGCCGGTGTGGTGCATCGCCCGGATCCCGTATCCGACCGGCTGATTCCAGTCCACCTCGACGTCCGCGAGCATGTACTCCTCGGGGAACGCGTCCCCCTCGAACTCGACGCCGAGCCCCTTGCGGACCAGTGAGTGCGCACCGTCGCACCCGACCAGGTAGCGCGACGACACCGTCGACCCGCCCCGCGGCCCGTGCAGCGTGGACGTGACCGTGTCGTCGTGCTGGGTGAAGCCCGTGAACTCGACGCCCCGGGTGACGTGCCCACCGTGCGCGGCGAGGGCGTCGGCGAGGATTCGTTCGGTCTCGTACTGCGGCATCGCGACGAACCGGTAGGGGACCTCGTCGGGCAGCGGCATCTCCATGCGCACCGGCGGCGCGCCGTCCGAGTAGAGGAGCTGGCCGCGCATCCGCACCGACGCGTCGAGTGCCGCCCGGACCACGCCGAGGGAGTCGAAGACCTCCATCGTGCGTGGGGACACCCCGACCGCCTTCGCGTACGGTGCCCGCTGGGTCAGCCGGTCGACGACCAGGACGTCGATGCCGCGGCGCCGCAGCTGCACGGCCAGGGTGAGTCCGACCGGGCCCGCCCCGACGATCAGGACGTCGGTGCTGGTGTGTGGAACCTTCGGGTCGACTGCCGAGGTCATGCCATGGATTGTCGCAGACGGTCCCTGTGCCCGGGGAGGTTCCGGCGACAACCGGGACAATCAGAGGCCGCCGAGCTGGGCGAGGACGTCGATCGCGCCGTCCGCCGTCGCCCACAGGGCGTCCATCTCCGCCGCGGCGGCCGCGGCCGTCTGCGGATTCTGCAGTGCGAAGCCGTTGGCGAGGGTGAGCGTGTTGTACCCGCTGTCGGCGGCCCGCAGCAGCAGGCCCGAGGCCACGCCCTGCCCGGCGAGGCGGTCGAGGCCCTCGCCGAGGAAGTAGAACCGCCAGAGCGGGCCGAGGTCCGCGCCGTACACGTCCCTGGTCCTCGTGACGATCGCGGCACCGTCCGACGCGATCGCGTCGACGATCGTGTAGAAGTCGGGCACGTTCTGCTGCGTCGTGCCGGTCGCCGCGGCCGCCCGGGCGAGATCGACCGTCAGGTGGGCGTTGTATCCGACCATCGCGGTCCGGGCCGGCGAGCGGGTGCAGTCGTGACTGAGGGCGAAGTACCGTTGCCATGCGGGCTCGCTTGGCGCGCCCGTGAATTCGGCGTGCACGTTGTCCAGGTAGCGGCGCAGCAGGTCGGTGCTGAGCAGGTGCGCCCACGCTGGGGTGGTGAGCGCGCCGCGGGTGCGCTGGAGCGGCATCACCGCCCGGTCCACGACGGCGTCGAGACCGATCGCGAACAGACCGCGTCGGTCCCGGTGCGCCACGAGCAGTGTGGCGATCCGGTGCTGCCGGTCCACCTCGTCCTCGAGTCGGTCCATCGGGTCGGTCCCGGTGATCGCGCTCGTGTCCGACAGCCGGACGATCGTGTCGATCTCGCTGTCGGACAGCGGGGTTCCGCAGGCGGCGGGCAGGACCGTGGCGGCCGTGGCGGTCGGGGCGACGACCGCACCGGCGAGCGCCGGTCCGGCGAGCAACGTCAGGGCGAGGGTGGCGAGCCGGGGTGGGCGCATTGGCGGAGGGTACCCAGCGGGCGCCGGTCCGGCGCGGCGTCGACGTCGAGGCTTGACTATGGCTAGAACAAGTGTTCGACTGTGCGCATGCGTTGGCAGGGGCAGACTCTCGAGGCCGTGCAGTCGGAGATCGACGACGGCGCCCTTCCCGGGCTGGCCCGGGCGGGGCTCGTACGCAGCGTACAGACCCCCGAGTTCGAGGGTGTCACCTTCCACGAGGTGCTGTGCAAGTCCGCCCTGAACCGGGTGCCCGAGGAGTCGACGCTGCCGTTCCGGTTCACCGTCAACGCCTTTCGTGGCTGCACCCATGCGTGTCGCTACTGTTTCGCGCGGCCGACCCACGAGTACCTCGATCTCGACGCGGGCGCCGACTTCGACACCCAGGTGGTCGTCAAGACCAACGTCGCCGCGGTCCTGCGCCGCGAGCTGGCCCGGCGGTCCTGGAAGCGCGAGCCGGTCGCGCTCGGCACCAACACCGACCCCTACCAGCGGGCGGAGGGACGGTACCGGCTGATGCCCGGCATCATCGGAGCGCTCGCGGAATCCGGAACGCCGTTCTCGATCCTGACCAAGGGCACGCTGCTGCGCCGCGACCTGCCGCTGCTGGGTCTCGCGGCCCGGCAGGTGCCGGTGTCGCTCGCCGTGTCCCTCGCGATCGGAGATCCCGAGCTGCAGAAGGCGATCGAGCCCGGCACCCCGTCGCCGCGGGCGCGACTGGAGCTGATCCGCGCGATCACCGCCGCCGGATTCGACTGCACCGTCATGGTCGCTCCGGTCATCCCGTACCTCACCGACTCCGCGGGCCACCTGGACGCGCTGTTCGCCGACCTCGCGGACGCCGGCGCGACCGGGGTCACGGTGTTCCCGATGCATCTGCGCGGCAGCACTCGCGGCTGGTTCCTGAACTGGCTCGCCGAGCATCACCCCGCGCTGATCCGCAGGTACCGCCAGCTCTACGGGCGGGGTGCCTACGTCACCCCCGAATACAAGGCGTGGCTGCGTCGACGGGTGACGCCACTGGTCGAGAAGCACGGGCTCGGCGGCGCTGCCGCGCGGCAGCGCGAACCCGCTCCGTCGCCGCGGGAACTCGTCGGCGCCGGTGCGGCGCCGACGCTGACGCTGTTCTGAGTGCCCTCGTCGCAGCCGGGTGCTCCCGCGCCGACCGCGGTGCGGGCGGGTAGATTCCGGCGGGAACGGCACGAACCATCCGGACGCGGAGGGTGCGATGAGTGAGGACGACGCGGCGCGGGCGCCGGATGTTCCGGAACCGGAGGGCGCGAGCGAGGAGCCCGCCACGAGCGACGAGCGCCGCAAGGCCGGTCTGCGCTGGCTGCGCATCGCGCTCCTCTACGTGGTGCTCGCGGTCGCCGCGTACCAGATGTCCGGCTGGCTCTTCCACAATCTGCGCGGGTTCCTCGGCATGTTGTTCCTGGCGTGGCTCGCCAGCGTCACGATCGAACCGGTCGTCGATCGGCTCGAGGGACTGGGAATGCGACGCGGCGCCGGTACCGGGATCGTGCTGTTCGCGCTCCTCGTGTTCGCGGTCGCCTTCATCGCGTTGTTCGGTGCCCTGCTCGGTGAGCAGCTCGCCCAACTCCTCACCGCGCTGCCCGATGCCCTGTCCCGGGTCGCGGACTGGGCCAACCGCACCTTCGGCACCGACTTCGCCACCGGCAAGGATCTGATCAAGATCACGCCCGAGACCGTCAAGGACCTCGCGCAGCGGTACACCCCGAGCGTCCTGGGGGTGGTGTCGTCACTGGTCGGCGTCGTGTTCCAGGCGATGACGCTGCTGCTGTTCGTGTTCTACATGTCCGCGCAAGGTCCGCAGCTGCGGCGGACGATCTCGAGCTGGTTCCCGGCTCGGCAGCAGGAGATCATCGCGACCGTGTGGGGGATCTCGGTCGACAAGGCCGGCGGTTACGTGGTCTCGCGGCTGATCCTCGCGGCCGTCAGCACCGTCGGCACCGGCGTCTTCCTGATGATCATCGGGGTGCCGTACTGGCTGCCGCTCGCGATCTGGACCGGCGTCGTCTCGCAGTTCGTCCCGACCATCGGCACGTATCTCGCGATCGCGCTGCCCGCGATCATCGCCGCCGCCTCGCAACCGATCGACGGGGTGTGGGTGGTGGCGTTCGGCACCGCCTACCAGCAGGTCGAGAACTACGTGCTGCACCCGAGGATCACCTCGAGGACGGTGTCCATCCATCCCGCCGTCGCGTTCGGGTCCGTCATCGTCGGCGCGTCCCTGTTCGGCGCGATCGGTGCGTTGGTGTCCGTCCCGGTCGTCGCCGTCATCCAGGCGATCGTCGAAACCTACGGCCGCCGCTACGAACTCGTCCACGAGCGGCACGAGAATCCGGACGTACCGCCGGCCCCGTAGCGGCGCCCACGCGTCGGTGCGGGGGAGGGGAGGTCAGCGCTGCAGCGCCGGCGGGTTGTCCAGGTCGCGCGCCGAGTACGTGTCACACGCCCTGACCTGACCGGTCCGGTAGCCGGTGAGGAACCACTTCATCCGCTGCTGGGACGACCCGTGCGTCCAGCCCTCCGGGTTCACGCGGCCCGTCGCGGCCTTCTGGATCCGGTCGTCGCCGACCGCGGACGCCGCGGACAGCGCGTCCCGGATGTCCGATTCGGTCAGTGGCTTCAGGAACGGGGCGCCGCCGTCCGGGCTCGGCTGGTTGTCGGCGTAGTGGGCCCAGACACCGGCGTAGCAGTCGGCCTGCAGTTCGGTGCGCACCGCGCCGGACGCGGGACCGCGGGGGTCGGCCTGCGCGCGCCCGATGTCACCGAGCTGGTTCTGGATGTGGTGACCGACCTCGTGCGCGACGACGTACTCCTGGGCGAGGGGGCCGGCCGAGGAGCCGAAGCGGTCGACGAGGAGCTGGAAGAAGCTGGTGTCGAAGTAGCCGGTGGTGTCGGCGGGGCAGTAGAACGGGCCGACGTCGCTGGTGGCGTTGCCGCACCCGGTGTTGACCGCGCCGGAGAACAGCATGATGCCCGGCTGGGCGTACTTCGTGCCGGTCTGGGCGCGCAGCTGCTGACCCCAGACCGAGTCCAGGCTCGCGGCGGTGAAGGCCACCCGGCAGTTGACGTCGCGGTTGGCGTCGGCGCCGGTCTCGCAGTTCGCCAGTGTGTCGGCCGCGCCGGTGCCGACCCGCGGGTTGTCGGTGGCACTCGACAGGCCGCCGAGCAGCGAACCCGGATCGCCGCCCAACAGCAGCGCCAGGACCAGCACGATCAGGCCGCCGGCGCCGCCGCCGAGGGCGAACTTTCCGCCCCGGCCGCCGCCTCCGCCGCCGACCTGGACCCGGCCCGGATCCATGCGAGCGCCGTCGTCGAAGGTCATCTCCACCCCTTGTGCTCTCGACGTGCCTGTCCGACGGTTCAGCTTGGCACGCTGGTGACCGGTTCGCGTTGCACCGATGCGTTGTGTCGCCGACCGGGCGGCTTTCGTAGGATCACAGGTCAGAAGTCCCGGAAAACCCGAGCGATTCGTAGTGTGTGAAAGGAACCCCGTGCTGCGCACCCATCTCGCCGGCTCGTTGCGAGCCGAGCAGGCCGACCAGACCGTCACCCTCACCGGCTGGGTCGCGAGGCGGCGCGACCACGGCGGCGTCATCTTCATCGACCTGCGCGACGCGTCCGGGGTCTCGCAGGTGGTGTTCCGCAGCGAGGACGTGCTCGAGCAGGCCCACAAGCTGCGCGCCGAGTACTGCATCAAGGTCGTCGGCGTCGTCGAGGTGCGCCCCGACGGCAACCAGAACTTCGAGATCCCCACCGGTGCGATCGAGGTCAACGCGACGCATCTCGAGGTGCTCAACGAGAGCGCGCCGCTGCCGTTCCAGCTCGACGACAACCCCGGCGAGGAGGCGCGCCTCAAGCACCGCTACCTGGACCTGCGCCGCGAGGGTCCGGCCCGCGCGATCCGGCTGCGGTCCAAGGTCAACGCCGCCGCCCGGGAAGTGCTCGCGCACCACCAGTTCGTCGAGGTCGAGACCCCGACGATGACCCGCTCCACCCCGGAGGGCGCGCGCGACTTCCTGGTTCCGGCGCGGCTGCAGCCCGGCAACTTCTACGCGCTGCCGCAGTCGCCGCAGCTGTTCAAGCAGCTGCTGATGGTCGGTGGCATCGAGCGGTACTACCAGATCGCGCGCTGCTACCGCGACGAGGACTTCCGCGCGGACCGTCAGCCCGAGTTCACCCAGCTCGACATCGAGATGAGCTTCGTCAACCAGGACGACGTGATCCTCCTGGCCGAGGAGATCCTCCGGAACGTCTGGAAGCTGATCGGCTACGAGATCGCGACGCCGATCAAGCGGATGACGTACGCCGACGCGATGCGCCGGTACGGCTCGGACAAGCCGGACCTGCGGTTCGGGGTGGAGCTCGTCGAGTGCAAGGAGTTCTTCAAGGACACCACGTTTCGGGTGTTCCAGGCCGAGTACGTCGGCGCGGTCGTGATGCCCGGCGGCGCGAGCCAGCCGCGGCGCCAGCTCGACGCCTGGCAGGAGTGGGCCAAGCAGCGCGGCTCGAAGGGTCTGGCGTATGTGCTCGTCGGCGAGGACGGCGAGCTGACCGGGCCGGTCGCGAAGAACCTGACCGACACCGAGCGGGCGGGGCTGACCGACCACGTCGGCGCGAAGCCCGGCGACTGCATCTTCTTCGCCGCCGGCGCGACCAAGTCGTCGCGGGCGCTGCTCGGCGCCGCGCGCGGCGAGATCGCCCGCAAGCAGGAGCTGATCGACCCGAACGAGTGGGCGTTCGTGTGGATCGTCGACGCGCCGCTGTTCGAGCCGACCTCCGAGGCGACCGCCAGCGGCGACGTCGCACTCGGCTACAGCGCGTGGACCGCGGTGCACCATGCGTTCACCTCGCCGAAGCCGGAGTCGCTGCACACCTTCGACACCGATCCGGGCTCGGCGCTCGCGTACGCCTACGACATCGTCTGCAACGGCAACGAGATCGGCGGCGGCTCGATCCGTATCCACCGCAAGGACGTCCAGGAGCGGGTGTTCAAGGTGATGGGCATCTCACACGAGGAGGCGGAGGAGAAGTTCGGCTTCCTGCTCGACGCCTTCGCGTTCGGCGCGCCGCCGCACGGCGGCATCGCGTTCGGCTGGGACCGCATCACCGCGCTCCTCGCGGGCGTCGACTCGATTCGCGAGGTGATCGCGTTCCCGAAGTCCGGTGGTGGCGTCGACCCCCTCACCGAGGCGCCGGCACCGATCACCGAGCTGCAGCGCAAGGAGTCGGGCATCGACTTCACGCCGGAGCCCCCGCAGGCCTGAGCTGCGGAGACCGGCACACCGCCACGCCCCGGAGTCGACCGTGACCTATTCGCAACATTCCGTACGTATTGGTCTGTTTTCGCTGGTCGGCCCCGGGGTCGGCGGTATAGTCGGGGCCGTGGGAAACCTCGACCGCGCCTTGTTCGTCAGATACGACAGGTAGGTTGTGTGGCGCTATGACCGCACTATTGGCCGACCCAGTTTCAGAGGTGGTTGCCGCAGCCGAACGGCTGCTCGAGCGACGAACCGGAGCCCCGGTGACCCTCGTCGATCCCGTCGATCTCGGAGGCAGCGGGCGCACCGTGGTCCTGCGGGTCCGGTGCGCGGCGAACCCCTTCTCCCTGCCCCGGACCCTGGTGATCAAGCAGGTCCGCGAGTTGTCCGAGGTCGCGCACGCCCGCAGCGTCGCCGTCTACCCGGAGGAAACCTTCAGCGGTGGTGACGCGCTGCCCGGCGAGGTCGCCGACACCGCGTTCCTCCGTGAGGCGGTGTCCTACCAGTTCGCGACCGCCCTCGCGACGGACAGCCGGCCCGGGCCGTCGCTGATCGCGTACGACCTGCCCGAGCGGCTGCTGATCCTCACCGACCTCGGCGACGCGACTCCGATCGCCCGGCTGCTGCAGCGGCCGGACGAGGCGGCGGTGACCAACTCGCTGATGGCGCTCGCGCAGTCGATGGGCCGGATGCACGCCGCCACCGTCGGCCGCGAGGAGGACTTCACCGCGCTGCTGCGCCGCTCCGGCGTCGGGCACCTCGGCAACGTCGTCGCCGACCAGGTTGCGACCACGATCCCCGACGTGCCCGACCTGCTCGAGCGGGACCTCGGCGTCGCGACGCGGCCCGAGGTCGCGCAGATCGCGCAACGGGCGACGACGCTGTTCAGCGGCGGCAGGCACCGTGCCTTCAGTCCGTCCGACCTGTGCCCCGACAACATCATCGTCAACGACGACGGCGTCCGGTTCCTCGACTACGAGTGGGGCGGCTTCCGGGACGCCACCCTCGACCTCGCCTACGCGTTGATCTCGTTCCCCGGCTGCCTGTGCAGTTTCGAGCTGTCCACGCAGCGAGCCCAGGCGATGATCGAGGCCTGGCGCGCCGAGGTCGTGGGCATGTGGCCGCAGCTCGCCGACGACCGGACCCTGTACTCCCGCCTCCTCGACGCGCAGCTGGTGTGGGTGTGGCTGTCGACCCTCTGGTTCCTGCCGGAGGACCACGCCCGGATCGCCGCGGTCCGCGAACACCAGCTGTCCGCACCGCGGTCGACGGCGCTGGTCGCGCGGTGGCGCGCGCTCGGCGACTTCGCCGAACGCGCACAGGTGTCCGTCGTCGCCGACCACGCCCGCGAGACCACGGAACGGCTCACTGACCTCTTCGGCTGACCGCGCCGCCGCTCACGCCTACGGGGTGAGCGGCGGCGCCGGGACCAGGCGCTGGGTACCGGAGCGGGTCGCCATGCTCGCGCCGACCCGGACCCCGGCACGCGGGTCGACCGGGTCGGAGACGAAGCACCAGTCCATCTGCGTGCGCTCCGGGTCGACGTCGAGGATGCCGAAACCGTGCGAGTCCAGCTCGACGTAGCGCAGATGCCGGTTCGTCGCCAGCAGCGCCGACTCCGCGGCCGGCGACGCCGTCCGCGGCGGCACCCCGAGCGAGTCGTCGATGTTCGGGGACGTGACCGACGGCACCACGAACTCGGTGCCCACCGTCGGACTCACCGGCACGGCTGCCGCATCCAGCGGCAGCTCCGCCGCCCACGAGGAGTGGATGTCGCCGGTCAGGAACACGGTGTCGGTCACCGCGTTCGCGGCCAGCGCGTCGAACAGCCGCCGCCGGTCGGCGGTGTAGCCGTCCCACTGATCGGCGTTGAACGGAACCCCGGCACTCGGCATCCCGACGGCGTCCGTCAGGGCCCGTGTGGTGTGCACGTCCAGCGGGGGCAGCAGGATCGGCGCGATCATCACCGGATTGCCGACCAGTTTCCAGCGGGTCGGCGACGACACGAGACCCGACGACAACCAGTCGAGCTGGGCGCGTCCGGCGATGGTGCGGTCGGGGGAGTCGACGGCCTTCGACGTCGCGGGCACCTGCGCGTCGCGGTGACTGCGCAGGTCGAGCATCGAGAGTTCGGCGAGGCGGCCGAACCGGAACCGCCGGTACAGCGTCACGTCGGGCCCGGTTCCGCTCACCCGCACCGGCATCCACTCGAGGTAGGCGCGGGCGGAGTTCGCGCGCCGGGTCGCCCAGTCGCCCTCGACTCCCGGGGTGTGGTTCTCGGCACCGCCGAGCCACGCGTTGTCGGCGGACTCGTGGTCGTCCCACGTCGCGATGAACGGCACCCGGGCGTGCAGGGCCTGCAGGTCGGGGTCGGTCTTGTACTGCGCGTGCCGGATCCGGTAGTCCGCGAGCGAGACGATCTCGTGCGCCGGGTCGTGCAGCCGAACCGATCCGCCGCGGGCGCCGTACTCGCCGCGGCCGTACTCGTAGATGTAGTCGCCGAGGTGGACGACCGCGTCGAGGTCCTCGCGTGCGGCGAGGTGCCGGTAGGCGGCGAAGTACCCCGCCTCCCAGTTCGAACACGACACCACCCCGAACCGCAGTCGCGGCACGTCGGTGTCGGGCCCCGGGGCGGTCCGGGTCCGGCCCGCCGGAGACCGTGTGCCGTCCGGCGCGGTGAACCGGTAGTGGTAGGTGGTGGCCGCGGCGAGGCCGGTGACGTCGACCTTGACCGTGTGATCGCGATCCACGGTCGCCGCGGCCGCGCCGGACCGCACGACCGCCGCGAACCCGGCGTCGGTGGCCACCTCCCAGCGCACGGAAACGGGCTGTCCCACACCCGAACCGGCGGTGGCGTCGGGGGCCGGGGTGATGCGCGTCCAGATGATCACGGCATCCGGCAGCGGATCCCCGGACGCGACCCCGTGCGCGAACACGGCGCCGGGGGTCGCGGCGACCGCCCGGCCGGGCAGCAGCGCGGCACCGGCGGCGAGGGTGGAGCCGCGCAACAGGGCGCGGCGGGACAGACGAGACTCGGGCATGGCTGCGATGACACCCGAAGCTGGACGACCGTTCAATCCCGGCGGGGCGGACGGACTCCGAGTTCACGCAGTGTTCGGCCGCCGGTCGCCGGCCGGCCGACTCCGCGTGGTGCACGGCCCGCCCCGGCGGCCCGGTGATGCGTCGGCGGCGGCCGGTAGCGTCGGGGCGTGAGCGATTTCTTCGGTGATCCGGCCCCGGCGGACACGGCCGCGGGCCTGTTCGAGGCCGCGGGCCTGCTCGAGGGTGCGGGCGCCGATCCGGAACCCATGGCCGGGGCGCTGCCGCCCTCCCGGCCCGACGCGCCCCTGGCCGTGCGGATGCGCCCGGAGACACTCGGGGAGGTGCTCGGCCAGGACCACCTGCTCGGACCCGGCGCGCCGCTGCGACGCCTCGTCGAGGGGTCGGGTGCGGCGTCCGTCCTGCTGTACGGACCGCCCGGCACCGGGAAGACCACCCTCGCGTCGTTGATCTCCCGCGCGACCGGACGCCGGTTCGAGGCGCTCTCCGCACTCTCCGCGGGGGTCAAGGACGTCCGCGCCGTCATCGATCTCGCCCGCCGCCGGCTCACGGCGGGCGAACAGACCGTGCTGTTCATCGACGAGGTGCACCGGTTCTCGAAGACCCAGCAGGACGCGCTGCTCGCCGCCGTCGAGAACCGGATCGTGCTCCTGGTCGCCGCGACCACCGAGAATCCGTCGTTCTCGGTGGTGTCGCCGCTGCTGTCCCGGTCGCTGGTCCTGCAGTTGCGGTCCCTGACGGACGAGGACATTCGCCAGTTGCTCGAGCGGGCGGCGGCCGATCCGCGTGGACTGGGCGGCGCCGTGACCCTGACCGGGGAGGCCACCGACCACCTGATCCGGCTCGCCGGGGGCGACGCGAGGCGGGCGCTGACCGCGCTCGAGGCGGCGTCGGGGACCGTCCTCGACCGAGGAGGGGACGTGGTCGACCTCGAGGCCGTCGAGTCGAGCGTCGACAAGGCCGCGGTCCGATACGACCGCGACGGCGACCAGCACTACGACGTCACCAGTGCGTTCATCAAGTCGCTGCGCGGATCCGACGTCGACGCCGCCCTGCACTACCTGGCTCGGATGCTGGTCGCGGGCGAGGACCCGCGCTTCATCGCACGGCGGTTGATGATCCAGGCCAGCGAGGACGTCGGCATGGCCGACCCGACGGCGCTGCAGACCGCGACCGCGGCCGCGCAGGTGGTTCAGCTCGTCGGCCTGCCGGAGGCGCAGCTCGCGCTCGCGCAGGCGACGATTCACGTCGCGACGGCTCCGAAGTCCGGCGCGGTGACCGCCGCGCTCGGCGCCGCGATGGCGGACATCCGCGCCGGCAAGGCCGGTGCGGTGCCGGCGCACCTGCGCGACGGCCACTACGCGGGCGCGCAGAAGCTGGGCAACGCGATCGGCTACAAGTACCCGCACGACACCTCGGACGGGGTGCTCGCCCAGCAGTACCCGCCGGACGAACTCGTCGGCGTCGACTACTACGACCCCACCACCCACGGGGTCGAACGCGAGATCGCCGCGCGGGTCACCAAGTTGCGGCGGATCGTCCGAGGCTGAGTGGCGCCGGTCGGCGCGCGGAGGCGGCGGGAGAAGCCGACCTGACGCGGACGTTAAGCTTGTGAAGGGTCGATTCGCCGTGCGCGGTGACATCGACGGGCAGACGAGACACGGAACGACACCGTTCACACGCGAAGGGCAACCAGGTGCAGACCCACGAGATCCGCAGGCGATTCCTCGACCACTTCGTCAAGGCGGGTCACACCGAGGTGGCCAGCGCCTCACTGATCTTCGACGACCCGAACCTGCTGTTCGTCAACGCGGGCATGGTGCAGTTCAAGCCGTTCTTCCTCGGCCAGCAGACCCCTCCCTACGCCACCGCCACCAGCGTCCAGAAGTGCGTGCGCACCGGTGACATCGAGAACGTCGGCGTCACCACCCGGCACAACACCTTCTTCCAGATGGCGGGCAACTTCAGCTTCGGCGACTACTTCAAGCGCGGCGCGATCAAGCACGCGTGGGCGCTGCTGACGAACAGCGTCGAGGACGGCGGCTACGGCTTCGACCCCGAGCGGCTGTGGGTCACCGTCTACCTCGACGACGACGAGGCCCGCGACATCTGGAAGGAAGAGGCCGGCATCCCGGAGGAGCGGATCCAGCGCCGCGGCATGGCCGACAACTACTGGTCGATGGGCATTCCCGGCCCCTGCGGCCCCTGCTCGGAGATCTACTACGACCGCGGCCCCGAATACGGTGTCGAGGGCGGGCCCGAGGCCGACGAGGACCGCTACCTCGAGATCTGGAACCTCGTGTTCATGCAGAACGAGCGCGGCGAGGGCACCGGCAAGGATAGCTTCGAGATCCTCGGCCCGCTGCCCAAGCAGAACATCGACACCGGCATGGGCGTCGAGCGGGTCGCGTTCCTGCTGCAGGACGTCGACAACGTGTACGAGACCGACCTGGTGCGCCCCGTCATCACCAAGGCCGAGGATCTGACCGGCCGCGCCTACGGCGCCGACCACGAGTCCGACGTCCGGTTCCGGGTGATCGCCGACCACGCCCGCACCGCGGTGATGCTGATCGCCGACGGCGTCAACCCCGGCAACGAGGGCCGCGGCTACGTGCTGCGCCGGCTGCTGCGCCGCATCGTTCGTTCCGCGAAGCTGCTCGGCGCCGACAAGCCCAGCATGAGCGAGTTCGTGACCGTCGTCCGCGACACGATGTCGCCGTCCTACCCGGTCCTCGACACCGATTTCGAGCGGATCCTCGGCGTGGCGGTCGGCGAGGAGACCGCGTTCCTGCGCACCCTGGCGTCCGGGTCGAAGATGTTCGAGGCCGAGGCCGACGACGTCAAGGCGGCGGGCAAGAAGGTCTTCGGCGGCAACGAGGCGTTCGTCCTGCACGACACCTACGGCTTCCCGATCGACCTCACCCTCGAGATGGCCGCCGAGGCCGGCCTGACCGTCGACGAGGACGGCTTCCGCTCGCTGATGGCCGAGCAGCGCAAGCGGGCCAAGGAGGACGCGCAGGCCCGCAAGCACGCGCACGCCGACCTGACCATCTACAAGGAGTTCGTCGACCGCGGTGAGACCGAGTTCACCGGCTTCGTCGAACTGACCTCGGAGGCAACGGTTCTCGCGTTGATCTCGGGCGGCGTCCGGGTGCCCACCGCGACGGCGGGGCAGGAGGTCGAGGTGATCCTCGACCGCACCCCGCTCTACGCCGAGTCCGGCGGTCAGATCGCCGACATCGGCGTCATCACCGGTCCCGGCCTCCGGGTGCGGGTGCGGGACGTGCAGAAGATCGCCAAGAAGGTCTGGGTGCACAAGGTCACCGTCGAGGAGGGGCAGCTCACCGAGGGCGACGCGATCCTCGCGCAGGTCGACCCGGCCTGGCGGTCCGGCGCCACCCAGGGGCACTCCGGCACCCACATGGTGCACGCCGCGCTGCGGCAGGTCCTCGGCCCGAACACGACGCAGAAGGGTTCGCTGAACAAGCCCGGTTACCTGCGGTTCGACTTCGCCTGGCAGAACCAGCTGTCGGCGCATCAGCTCGCCGACATCGAGGCCGTCGCCAACGAGGCCGTCGCCGCCAACCACACCGTCAACACGTTCGTCACCGACCTGAACAAGGCGAAGTCGATGGGCGCGATGGCCCTGTTCGGCGAGAACTACGGCGACGAGGTCCGCGTCGTCGAGATCGGCGGACCGTTCTCGATGGAACTCTGCGGCGGCACCCACGTGCAGTCCTCGGCGCAGATCGGCCAGATCACCATTCTCGGCGAGTCGTCGGTCGGCTCCGGGGCGCGCCGCGTCGAGGCGTTCGTCGGGCTCGACTCCTACCGCTACCTGGCGAAGGAGCGCGCGCTGCTCGCCGGTGTCGCGACCGCGCTGAAGGTGCCGTCCGAGGAGGTGCCCGGCCGCGTCGAGCAGCTCGTCGAGCGGCTCAAGGTCGCGGAGAAGGAACTCGAGGCCACCAAGGCCGCCGCGGTGCTCGCGTCCGCGGCAGGCTTCGTCGAGAAGGCGCAGCGGATCGGCGGGCTGCTGCTCGTCGCCGAGCAGGCGCCCGACGGCGTGTCCGGCGGAGACCTGCGCACCCTCGTCACCGACGTCCGCGGCCGGTTCGGCACCGATCCCGCGGTCGTCGTCCTGTTCGGCGCGACCGACGGCAAGGTGCCGTTCGTGGTCAGCGCCAACAAGGCGGCGCAGGAGCTCGGCGTCAAGGCCGGTGACCTGGTGGCCGCGTTCGGTCCCGCGATCGGCGGCCGCGGCGGCGGCAAGCCGGAGATGGCGCAGGGCTCCGGAAGCGACGTCGACGGCATTCCGGCGGCACTGTCCGCCGTCCGCGCCCGCGTCGCCGAGATCGCCGGGTGAGTCACCCCGGCCGGCCGGCGCCGGACGGTCCCAGTGTCGATCGTCCCGGTGTCGACGATCCCGGGCGGGGCAGGCGGATCGCCGTCGACGTCGGCAGCGTCCGGATCGGGGTCGCCGCAAGCGACCCCGACGGCATCCTCGCCACCCCGGTCGAAACGGTGCCGCGAGCCAAGTCCCGAGCCGACACGTCTGACCTCGCCCGACTCGCCGCCATCGTCGCGGAGTACGAGGCGGTCGAGGTCATCGTCGGACTGCCGCAGACCCTGAAGGGGGAGCGCGGCTCCGCCGCCGGGCTGGCGTCCCGTTTCGCCGACCAGCTGCGGGAACGGATCGCGCCGGTGCCGGTACGGATGACCGACGAACGGTTCACGACGGTCACCGCGTCCCGCGCGTTGCGGGAGAGCGGGGTCAAGGCCAAGGGGCAGCGGTCGGTCATCGACCAGGCCGCGGCCGTCGCGATCCTGCAGGGATGGTTGGACCAGCGGGCCGAGGTGTTGCGTTCGGCGCACGCCCCCGAGTCGTCGACGGAGGACCACGAGTGACCCATCAGGGGCGGGAGTACCAGAGCCGGGCGGAGGCCCGCCGCGCGCGGGAGGCCCGGGAGGCCGCGGCTGCTCGGCGCAAACGCGGACGTCACGTGCTCGTCGCCGTCGCCGCGGTGATCGGGCTCGCCGTGCTCGGCGGCGTCGGCTACCTCGTCAAGGGGCTGCTCGGCGACGACCTGCCGCCGGACTACGAGGCCGGCGAGGCCGGGCCCGAGGTGGTGGTCGTCGTCAATCCCGGCGACACCGCCACCCAGATCGGCGAGCAGATGGCCGAAAAGGATGTCGTGGCAAGCAGTTCCGCGTTCTACAACGCGGCCGTGCGGAGCACGGCGATGAACTCGCTGCAGCCCGGCTACTACCACCTGGCCTCCAAACTGCCCGCCGCGGACGCGGTGTCCGCGCTGGTCGACCCCGCGTCCCGCGTGGGATCGCTGGTGATCTCCGAGGGTCGGCAGCTGCACGACACCCGCGACGCGAGCACGGGCGCGGTCAAACGCGGCATCTACACCCTGATCTCGCAGGCCAGCTGCCTGCCCGGCGGCGACGGCCTGCCGAAGTGCGTCAGCGTCGCCGACCTGGAAACCGCCGGAGCGGGTGCGGACCTGGCCGGCCTGGGCGTCCCCGACTGGGCACTCGCTCAGGTGCGGAGCGTCCCCGACAGGACCCGTCAGCTCGAGGGGCTGATCGCGGCCGGCAGCTGGGACTTCGACCCCGCCGCCGGTCCCACCGAGATCCTGCGCAGCCTGGTCAGCGGCAGCGCGGCCAAGTACGAGTCCACCGGCATCCGCACCGCGGGCACCGGCGTCCGGCTCGACCCGTACCAGGTGCTGATCGCCGCGTCCCTCGTCGAACGCGAGTCCCTCCCGGCCGACTTCGGCAAGGTCGCGCGGGTGATCGTCAACCGGCTCGCGGTGCCCCAGAAGCTCGAGTTCGACTCGACCGTCAACTACGCCCTCGACACCACCGAGGTCGCGACGACCGACGCCGACCGCGCCCGGGTCACCCCGTGGAACACGTACGCCAAGGAAGGACTGCCTGCCACCCCGATCTCGGCGCCGAGCATCGCCGCCGTACAGGCCGTCGAAACCGCGCCGCCCGGAGACTGGCTGTACTTCGTGACGATCGACAAGCAGGGCACCACCCTGTTCACCCGGGACTACGCCGAACACCTGAAGAACATCGAGAAGGCCAAGGAAAGCGGGATCCTCGACAGTGCGCGATGAACAGCAGGGGCGTGCCGACACTCCGCGGAGGGCGGCGGTGCTCGGCAAGCCGATCGAACACTCCCGGTCCCCGCAGCTGCACCTGGCCGCCTACCGGGCGCTCGGGCTGACCGACTGGACGTACGACCGCATCGAGTGCACCGGTGACCAGCTGCCCGGTTTCGTGGACGCGCTCGGTCCGGAATGGGTCGGCCTGTCGGTCACGATGCCCGGCAAGGTCGCCGCCCTGGCCTACGCCACCGAACGCACCGAGCGGGCCGTGCAGGTCGGCTCGGCCAACACCCTCGTCCGCATCGGTGACGGCGCTGCGGGGGGAGGGTGGCGCGCCGACTGCACCGACGTCGACGGCGTCGCCGGCGCCCTCGCCGAGGTCGGGGTCGTGAACCTGAGCGGTTCGACGGCGGTCGTGATCGGGGCCGGGGGCACCTCCCGGCCCGCGTTGCGCGCGCTCGCCGACCTCGGTGTCGTCGAGGTGTCCGTCGTCGCCCGCTCCGCCGACCGCGCCGCCGAGACCCTCGAGTGCGCCCGTGTGATGGGTCTGCGGGCCCGGCACCAGGACTTCGACCCGGGCGCGCTGACCGCGGTGTGCCGGGAGGCGGCGGTCGTGGTCAGCACCGTGCCCGCCGATGCCGTCGCCCCGTACGCGACCGCGGTCGCCCAGGCGCCGGTCGTGCTCGACGCGATCTACGACCCCTGGCCGACGCCGCTCGCGGCCGCGGTGCAGGCCGCCGGTGGGACCGTCGTGGACGGACTGCGGATGCTGCTCAACCAGGCGTTCGGGCAGGTCGAGCAGTTCACCGGCCGACCCGCCCCCCGCGAGGCGATGGCCGAGGCGCTGCAGCGTTCATCCACAGGCGACGCGTAACCGCAGGTCGCTGCCCGGGCGGCCGGGCCGTCCTGTGGCAGCGTGCACGCCATGGGGGAGATGTGCGGGTGGACGGCGCTGGTGGCCTGGTGCGGCTGGCTCAGCGTGATCGACGTGCGGACGCGGCGGCTGCCGAACCTGTTGACGCTGCCGGGCGCGGCGGTGATCCTCGCGGTCGCCGCGGTCGCCGGCCATCCGCGGGCGGCGGTGACCGGGGCGGTGCTGCTCGCCGGGTTGTACCTGGTCGCGCACCTCGTCGCGCCCGCGGCGCTGGGTGGCGGGGACGTCAAGCTCGCGATCGGGCTCGGCGCGGTGACCGGGGTGGCCGGCGCGCAGGTGTGGCTGGCGGCGGCGGTCGGGGCGTTCGCGCTGACCGCGGCGGCGGGGGTGGGCGCGCCGGTGCTCGGCCGGCGGGTCCGGAGCCTGCCGCACGGGCCGTCGATGTGCCTGGCCACGGTGCTCGCGCTCGCCGCCGGTGCATGATGTGACCGGTGTGCATTGTGGTGGTTGCCACGTGGAATGATGGTCGGCGTGCTGCGCTGGATAACTGCCGGAGAATCCCACGGACCCGCCCTGGTCGCGATGCTGGACGGAATGGTCGCCGGGGTCGAGGTCACCTCGGACGAGATCGCCACCCAACTGGCCCGCCGTCGGCTCGGCTACGGTCGTGGCGCCCGGATGAGCTTCGAGAAGGACGTCGTCACCGTCGTCGGTGGCGTCCGGCACGGACGCACCATGGGCGGCCCCGTCGCGATCGAGGTCGCGAACAGCGAATGGCCCAAGTGGGAGACCGTGATGGCCTCCGACCCGGTCGACGAGGCACTCCTGAAGGACCTGGCCCGCAACGCGCCGCTGACCCGGCCGCGTCCCGGGCACGCCGACTTCTCCGGCATGCTCAAGTACGGCTTCGACGACGCCCGCCCGGTTCTCGAGCGTGCCAGCGCCCGGGAGACCGCGGCCCGGGTCGCCGCAGGCACCGTCGCCCGCAACTTCCTGCGCCAGGTGTTCGGCGTGGAGGTGCTCTCGCACGTCATCTCGATCGGTGCGTCCGAGCCCTACGTCGGCCCCGGCCCGTGCCCCGACGACCTCGCGGCGGTCGACGCCAGCCCGGTGCGCGCCTACGACAAGACCGCCGAGGCCGCGATGATCGCCGAGATCGAAGCCGCGAAGAAGGACGGCGACACCCTCGGCGGAGTCGTCGAGGTCGTCATCGAGGGCCTGCCGGTCGGCCTCGGCTCGTTCATCAGCGGTGACAACCGTCTCGATTCGCGACTTGCCGCCGCGCTCATGGGAATTCAGGCGATCAAGGGTGTCGAGGTCGGCGACGGCTTCGAGACCGCGCGCCGCCGCGGCAGCGCCGCCCACGACGAGATGCGACCCGGCCCCGACGGCGTGCTGCGGTCCACGAACCGCGCCGGCGGCCTCGAGGGCGGCATGACCAACGGTGAGGCGCTGCGGGTGCGGGCCGCGATGAAGCCGATCTCCACGGTGCCGCGTGCGCTGTCCACCGTCGACATGGCCACCGGCGAGGAGGCCGTCGCGATCCACCAGCGCAGCGACGTGTGCGCCGTCCCGGCGGCCGGTGTCGTGGCCGAGTCGATGGTCGCGCTCGTCGTCGCGCAGGCGGCGCTCGAGAAGTTCGGCGGCGACTCGGTGGCCGAGACCCAGCGCAACGTCGAGGGGTACCTCGCGGCCGTCCGGGAGCGGCTGGCGCGGTGAGTCCCCGCGCGGTCCTGATCGGACCGCCCGGCGCAGGCAAGTCCACGATCGGACGTCGCCTGGCCCGGGCGCTCGACGTGGACATCTACGACACGGACGCCGCGATCGAACGCGAGACCGGACGCACCATCCCGGAGATCTTCACCGAGGACGGCGAACCGGTGTTCCGGACGATCGAGGAGGACGTGGTCCGCCGCGCCCTCCTCGAACAGGACGGGATCGTCTCGCTCGGTGGCGGCGCCATCCTCTCCGACACGACCCGCAAACGGCTGGCCGGGCACACGGTCGTGTACCTCGAGATCAGCGTCGCGGAAGGGCTGAAGCGGACCGGCGCGAACAACACCCGCCCGCTGCTCAACGGCGGCGACCCGCGACAGAAGTACCGCGACCTGATGCGCCGGCGCCGGCCGCTGTACCGGCAGGTGGCGACCATCCGGATGCGCACCGACGGCCGCAGCCCGGCGCGGGTCGTGCAGCAGCTCGTCGCGAAACTCGAACCACCGAAGGAAAGAGGCAGACAGTGACCGAACCCGTCCGCGTGCAGGTCGAGAGCGCGAGCCCCTACCCGGTGATCATCGGGCGCGGACTCCTCGACGACGTCGTCGCGCAGGTCCTCGGCACCCGCACCGTCGCGATCATCCACCAGCCGACGCTGGCGCAGACCGCGGACGTCCTCAAGGCCGCACTCGCCGCGAAGGGCGTCGACGCGCACAGCATCGAGATCCCGGACGCCGAGGACGGCAAGGACCTCGCGGTCGCCGGGTTCTGCTGGGAGGTGCTCGGCCGCATCGGCCTGACCCGCAGCGACGCGATCATCAGTCTCGGCGGCGGCGCCGCCACCGACCTCGCCGGCTTCGTCGCGGCGACGTGGATGCGCGGCGTCACGGTCGTGCACGTCCCGACGACGCTGCTCGCGATGGTCGACGCCGCGGTCGGCGGCAAGACCGGCATCAACACCGACGCAGGCAAGAACCTCGTCGGCTCCTTCCACGAGCCCGCCGCGGTCCTGATCGACCTGGTCACGCTGGAGTCGGTGCCGCGCAACGAGATCGTCGCCGGAATGGCCGAGGTGATCAAGACCGGGTTCATCGCCGACCCGGAGATCCTCGACCTGATCGAGGCCGACCCGGAGGCCGCCCTCGACCCGACCGGGGACGTGCTGCCCGAACTGATCCGCCGCTCCGTCGAGGTGAAGGCGAAGGTCGTCGCCGCCGACCTCAAGGAGTCGAGCCTGCGGGAGATCCTCAACTACGGCCACACCCTCGGGCACGCGATCGAGCGCCGCGAGAAGTACCGGTGGCGGCACGGCGCCGCCGTGTCCGTCGGCCTGGTGTTCGCCGCCGAACTCGGCCGCCTGGCGGGCCGTCTCGACGACGCGACCGCCGACCGGCACAAGAGCATCCTGGAGCTCATCGGGCTGCCCACCGGCTACGACGCGGACGCGTTCGGGGACCTGATGAAGGGCATGCAGACCGACAAGAAGAACCGGGCCGGGATGCTGCGGTTCGTCGTCCTCGACGGTCTCGCGAAGCCGAGCCGGCTGGAGGGCCCGGACCCGACGCTGCTCGCCGCCGCGTACGCGGCGATCTCGCGCGAGCCCGGCGGGACCGCCGGTACGGTGCTGCTGTGAGGATCCAGGTCGTCAACGGGCCGAACCTCGGTCGGCTCGGCAAACGCCAGCCCGAGGTGTACGGCGCCACGACGCACGCCGACCTGGTGGCGCTGTGCGAACGGACCGCCGCCGACCTGGGCGTGCAGGTGCAGGTCCGGCAGTCCGACCACGAGGGCGAGCTGCTCGGCTGGATCCACGACGCCGCCGACGCCGGCGAACCGGTGATCCTCAACGCCGGCGGCCTCACCCACACCTCGGTCGTGTTGCGCGACGCCTGCGCGGAACTGACCGCGGGACTGGTCGAGGTGCACATCTCGAACGTCCACGCCCGCGAGGAGTTCCGGCACCACTCGTACCTGAGCCCGATCGCGACCGCGGTGATCGTGGGTGCCGGCGTTCAGGGTTACGCCCTCGCGCTGAGGTTGCTCGCCGAGCGCTGACGACGCGGTGAGTGATGTTCACCCCGGTGGGGGAACATCACTCACCGTCGGCGCAGCGGCAATTACTCCTTCGGCGGCTGGACCGCGCGGAACACCTCGGTGTCGGCGGCGTCGTCGTCGGCGCGGTGGCCGGCCTGGCCGGCGTCGTGGGCCCGGAACACCTCCGTGGGCGCGTCGTCCGAGTAGGGGCCCTCGGCGAAGGCGTACCCGTCGTCGCCGGTCTCGTGTGACCACTGCTCGGTCGCCTCGACGTCGGAGACGGCGCCCGCAGCGCCGACCGCGACCGGCACCGGAGCGGCGACGGCCGCCTGCTCGGCCTTGTCCGTCTCGCGGTGCACGATGAAGCGGCCGACCGCCACCGCTGCCATCGCCGGCACGAACACCAGCAGCAGCGTGAACGCCGCACCCGACGTGAGCTCGAAGAACAGCGTGTTCTCGCCGAGAGCGACATCCGAGACGGCGCCGATCACCCAGCAGATCGCGCCGGAGAGCAGGCCCGCGACCGCACCGGCCTTCAGCCAGGTCATCGTCAGGTCGGCCTCCTCCCGCTCGGACGGGTGCGCCCGGGCGTCACGGATACCGTCCAGACCCGCCCAGATCAGTGCCGCGAGGACGACGACGACGATGCCGAGCCAGCGCATCAGCGAGCCGTGCAGGGGCCACGCGGTGATGGCGACACCGAGCACGACGCGCGTCATGACGTGCACGAATGTCATACCGAGTCCACGAACAATCCAGGGGTTCATGCGCACAGCGTAACGAGCGTCACGCTGCCGCTGTGACTCAACCGACACCAGCAGTGACAGACACCGCCGATTCGGGCGGCCGCGCACGGGTGGGCTGTCGTAGTTTGGTCCCATGTCCACTGCCGATCACGGGGCCCGGCGGGCGGCCCTGCGCCGTCTGCTCGCCGACCGCGACCTCGACGCCCTGCTGGTCACCGACCTGCTCAACATCCGGTACCTGACCGGTTTCACCGGCTCGAACGCCGCCCTGCTCGTCGACGCGGCCGACCAGCAGGGCGCCGAGGAGCGCACCCTGATCTGCACCGACGGCCGGTACCTGATCCAGGTGGGGGAGCAGGTCCCGGACCTGCCCGCCGTGATCGACCGCGCGAGTGCCGGGGCACTGATCCGGAGGGCGGCCGAGCGGCCCGGTCTCCGGGTCGGGTTCGAGAGCCACGTCGTCACAGTCGACGCGCTCGCCGGGTGGCAGTCCGCGACCCCCGACCTGACCCTGACCCGCAGTCCCGCCCTGGTCGAGCAGTTGCGGGAGGTCAAGGACGAGCACGAGGTCACCCTGCTGCGCCGGGCGTGCGCGGCGGCCGACCTGGCGCTGGCCGTGCTGATCGAACGCGGCGGCCTGCGCCCGGGCCGCACCGAACGGGAGGTCGGCCGCGAGCTCGAGTTCCTGATGTTCGAACACGGCGCCGACGGCATCTCGTTCGAGACGATCGTCGCGGCGGGGCCGAATTCGGCGATCCCGCACCACCGCCCGACCGACGCGGTGCTGGCGTCCGGGGACTTCGTCAAACTCGACTTCGGTGCCACCGTCGCCGGGTACCACTCCGACATGACCCGCACCTACGTGCTCGGTGCCGCGCAGCAGTGGCAGCGCGACCTGTACGACCTCGTGCTCCGGGCGCAGGCGGCCGGGCGGGCCGCGCTGGCACCCGGGGTCCCGGTCGGTGACGTGGACGCCGCGTCCCGGTCGGTGATCGAGGACGCGGGCTACGGGGAGCTGTTCCTGCACGGTCTCGGACACGGCGTCGGCCTCGAGATCCACGAAGCGCCGGGGATCGGCAAGGCGGGCACCGGTACACTGCTAGCCGGTGCTGCGGTGACCGTCGAGCCGGGGGTGTACTTCTCCGGGCGCGGAGGCGTGCGGATCGAGGACACCCTCGTGGTTCGTGAGCAGGAGCCCGAGCTCCTGACGCTCACCAGCAAAGATTTGACAATCGTCTGACAAGGAGACGCGAAGCCAGTGGCTGACACCAGTGATTTCAAGAACGGGCTCGTGCTGAAGATCGAGGGCCAGCTCTGGCAGATCATCGAGTTCCAGCACGTCAAGCCGGGCAAGGGCCCCGCGTTCGTTCGCACCAAGCTCAAGAACGTGCTCTCCGGCAAGAACGTCGACAAGACCTTCAACGCCGGCGTGAAGGTCGAGACGGCGACCGTCGACCGCCGCGACATGACGTACCTGTACCACGACGGCAGTGACTACGTCTTCATGGACGGCGCCACCTACGACCAGATCTCGATCGGCGAGGCGACGGTCGGCGAGGGCGCACGCTTCCTGCTGGAGAACATGCAGGTCCAGGTCGCGACCCACGAGGACGCCCCGCTGTTCGTCGAGCTCCCGGTCACCGTCGAGCTCGTGGTCCAGCACACCGATCCCGGACTGCAGGGCGACCGCTCCACCGGCGGCACCAAGCCCGCCACCCTCGAGACCGGAGCCGAGGTGCAGGTCCCGCTGTTCATCAACACCGGCGACAAGCTCAAGATCGACTCGCGTGACGGCAACTACCTGGGTCGCGTGAACTCGTAGCGTGTCCGGTAGCCAGAAGAAGCTCGGGGCCCGGCACAAGGCCCGCAAGCGTGCCGTCGACTTCCTGTTCGAGGCGGAGGCGCGCGACCTCGACCCGGTGAACCTCGCCGCCGAACGGGTCGACCTGTCCGGCAAGGACGACACCGTGGCGCCGGTGAACCCGTACACGGTCACCGTCGTGACCGGCGTCGCGGAGAACCTGGACCGGCTGGACCGGGTCATCGCCGACCACCTGCAGGGCTGGACCCTCGACCGGCTGCCGGCCGTCGACCGCGCGATCCTGCGGATCGCGGTGTGGGAGTTGTTCCACGCCACCGACGTGCCGCCGGTCGTGGCCGTCGACGAGGCGGTCGAGCTGGCGAAGGAGCTGTCGACCGACGAATCGCCGTCGTTCATCAACGGCATCCTCGGCCAGGTGGTCCTGGTCGCGCCCCAGGTGCGGGCCGCGGCCGCCGCGACCGCGCAGCCGCACCCGGCCGCCGAGGGCGAGTCCGGCGCGTCCTGAGCGCCGACGCAGGCACCGAACGCCGCGGACCGAATGGTCCGCGGCGTTCGTCGTCCCGGGGCCCGGGATGTGGCTGATCACACCCCGCGTGGGTGCGGGTCGGCCCGGGCCACGCTGATAGGCTGAGCGGCGTCAGACATCCTTTAACGATCCGTCCCGAGAGGCGGAGAAGGAGGTCCAGCTTGTCCACGCCTGCCGACTCCTCGGCACCCACACCCTCCGGCAGGGAATTGCTCTCCGCTGCCGACGTCGGTCGCACGGTCGCCCGGATCGCGCACCAGATCATCGAGAAGACCGCGCTGGACGCGGACACCGATCCACCTCGGGTGGTGTTGATCGGCATCCCGACCCGCGGCACCATCCTCGCGCACCGTCTCGCCGCGAAGGTCGAGGAGTTCTCCGGGGTCCGCCCGCCGGTCGGCTCGCTCGACATCACGCTCTACCGCGACGACCTGCGCACCAAGCCGCACCGGCCGCTCGAACGCACCTCGGTTCCCGAGGGCGGCGTCGACAACACGCTGGTGATCCTCGTCGACGACGTGCTCTTCTCCGGCCGCTCGGTGCGGTCCGCGCTGGACGCGCTCCGCGACCTGGGTCGCCCGCGCGCCGTGCAGCTGGCGGTCCTCGTCGACCGCGGCCATCGCGAACTTCCGCTGCGCGCCGACTACGTCGGCAAGAACGTGCCGACCGCGCGCAGCGAGGACGTCCACGTGCTGCTCGTCGAACACGACGGCGTCGACGCCGTCACGCTCAGCAGCGGAAAGAACGAGGAAACCGCCCAGTGAAGCATCTGCTCTCGGTCACCGACCTGACCGCGGAGTCGGCCACCGCGCTGCTCGACGAGGCCGAACGATTCCAGCAGGCGCTGCTGGGCCGCGAGGTCCGCAAGCTGCCGACGCTGCGCGGTCGCACCGTGATGACCGTGTTCTTCGAGAACTCCACCCGCACCCGGGTGTCGTTCGAGGTCGCAGGCAAGTGGATGAGCGCGGACGTGATCAACGTCAGCGCGTCCAGCTCGTCGGTGAAGAAGGGCGAGTCGCTGCGCGACACCGCGCTGACGCTGCACGCCGCGGGCGCGGACGCGCTGATCGTCCGGCACCCGGCGTCGGGGGCCGCACACCGGATCGCCGAGTGGACCGGCGACGGCAACGGTGGGGGACCGGCCGTGATCAACGCCGGCGACGGCACCCACGAGCACCCGACGCAGGCGCTGCTCGACGCCCTGACGCTGCGGCAGCGGCTCGGGGACATCGCAGGCAAGCGGATCGCGATCGTCGGCGACATCCTGCACAGCCGGGTCGCCCGCTCCAACGCCTTCCTGCTGTCGATGCTCGGCGCCGAGGTGGTGCTGGTCGCACCGCCGACGCTGCTGCCGGTCGGCGTGTCGAGCTGGCCGGTGACGGTCGCGCACTCGCTGGACGCGGAACTGCCCGGACTGGACGCGGTGCTGATGCTGCGGGTGCAGGCCGAGCGGATGAACGGCGGGTTCTTCCCGTCCCCGCGGGAGTACTCGATCACCTACGGCCTCAACGAGCGACGCCTCGCGCTGCTGCCCGAGCACGCGGTCGTGCTGCACCCCGGTCCGATGCTGCGCGGCATGGAGATCGCGTCCGCCGTCGCAGATTCACCGAAAACTGCTGTGCTGCAGCAGGTTACGAATGGAGTTCACATCCGCATGGCTGTGTTGTTCGGATTGCTGGTCGGGACCGAAGAGGGGGCCGTGCTGTGAGCGATCGTGACGTGCTGATCGCCGGTGCCCTGCTCTACGGCGAGGGCGACCCGACCGACGTGCTGATCCGCGGCGGCGAGATCGTCGAGATCGGATCCGGGCCGGCCGCGGCCGAGGGCGCGACCGTCGTCGACGCCGCCGGCCAGATCCTGCTGCCCGGCTTCGTGGACATGCACACCCATCTGCGCGAACCCGGTCGCGAGGACACCGAGACGATCGAGTCCGGTTCGGCCGCGGCCGCGGCCGGCGGTTACACCGCGGTGTTCGCGATGGCCAACACCAGCCCGGTCGCCGACTCGGTCGTCGTCACCGACCACGTGTGGCGCCGCGGCCAGGAGGTCGGACTCGTCGACGTGCACCCGGTCGGGGCCGTCACCGTCGGTCTCGCGGGCACCCAGCTCGCCGAGATGGCGACGATGGCCGCCGGTGTCGGGCAGGTCAAGATGTTCTCCGACGACGGCCACTGCGTGCACGACCCGCTGATGATGCGGCGGGCGCTCGAGTACTCGAGCGCGCTCGGCGTGCTGATCGCCCAGCATGCGGAGGAGCCGCGGCTGACGGTCGACGCCGTCGCGCACGAGGGCCCGACCGCGGCACGGCTCGGGCTCGGTGGCTGGCCCCGCGCGGCCGAGGAGTCGATCGTCGCCCGCGACGCGCTGCTCGCCCGGGACGCCGGCGCCCGCGTCCACATCTGCCACGCCTCGACCGCGGGGACCGTCGAGTTGCTGAAATGGGCCAAGGGGCAAGGCATCTCGATCACCGCGGAGGTCACCCCGCACCACCTGCTGCTCGACGACTCCCGGCTCGAGACCTACGACGGTGTGAACCGGGTCAACCCGCCGTTGCGGGAGCGCTCCGACGTCGAGGCGCTGCGCGCGGCCCTCGCCGACGGCACGGTCGACTGCGTCGGCACCGACCACGCCCCGCACGCCGAGCAGGACAAGTGCTGCGAGTTCGCGCAGGCCCGGCCCGGCATGCTCGGTCTCGAGACCGCGCTGGCGATCATCGCGCAGACGATGGTCGAGCCCGGTCTGCTGGACTGGCGCGGAGTGGCCCGGGTGATGAGCGAGCGGCCCGCCGAGATCGTCGGACTGCCCGACCAGGGCCGCCCGATCGCGGTCGGGGAGCCCGCCAACCTGACCCTCGTGGACCCGAACCACGAATGGACCGTCCACGGGCCCGCGCTCGCGTCGATCGCGAACAACACGCCGTACGAGGCGATGACGTTCGGAGCCAAGGTCACCGCGACGCTGCTGCGCGGCCGTCCCACGGTCCTCGGCTCGGTGGTGCAGCGATGAGCAGACCGGTGCTGACCCTCGTCTTCGTCCTGTTCTGGGTGGCGATGGTCGCGCTGATGTACTGGGGCTGGAGGGGCCGGGCGAAGCGGCAGCGGGACCGGATCGGGCAGCTGCCCGCCGTCCCCGACGTGCTCGGTGCACAGCTGATCGCCCCGAGCAGCGGCCTCTACGTCGGCAGCACGATCGCCCCGAGCTGGCAGGACCGGATCGCGGTCGGCGACCTCGGATTTCGCGCGACCTGCGACCTGAGCCGCTACGAGAAGGGCGTGCTGCTCGAACGCGACGGGGCGGCGGCGATCTGGATCCCGCAGGAGTCGATCCGCGCGATCCGGACCGAACGCGGCCTGGCGGGCAAGGTCATGAGCAAGGACGCAGTCCTGGTGATCCGGTGGGAACTGCCCACCGGAACGGAGATCGACACCGGATTCCGCGGAGACGACAAGAGTGTGTACCCGATCTGGGTGAACGGAGAGAAAGCGTGAGCATCGTGCAAGGTGGGCCCGCGGCCCTGGTCCTCGAGGACGGACGGATCTTCCGTGGCGTCGAGTTCGGCGCCGTCGGCAGGACCCTCGGCGAGGCGGTGTTCTCGACCGGCATGACCGGCTACCAGGAGACCCTCACCGACCCCAGCTATCACCGCCAGATCGTGGTGGCCACCGCCCCGCAGATCGGCAACACCGGCTGGAACGGCGAGGACGGCGAGGCGCTGTCCGCAGGCAGGCAGGCGTCGGGCGAGTCGAACAAGATCTGGGTCGCCGGGTACGTGGTCCGGGACCCGTCGCGGACCACCTCCAGCTGGCGGGCCACCGGCTCGCTGCAGGACGAACTGGTCGCGCAGGGCGTCGTCGGGATCGCCGGCATCGACACCCGCGCGCTGGTCCGGCACCTGCGCACGCGCGGGTCGATGCGCGCCGGCGTGTTCTCCGGGTCCGCACTCGTCGACGACGCGTCGATGCTCGCGGACGTCAAGGGTCAGCCGTCGATGCTCGGCGCCGACCTGGCCCGCGAGGTCAGCACCGACGCCGGGTACGTGATCGAGCCGGTCGGCGGCGAGGCCCGCTTCAGCGTCGCCGCGATCGACCTCGGCATCAAGACCAACACCCCGCGGATGTTCGCGCAGCGCGGCATCCGGGTGCACGTGTTGCCGTCGACGGCGAGCCTCGAACAGATCCTGGACCTGAACGTGCACGGGGTGTTCCTGTCGAACGGTCCCGGCGACCCGGCCACCGCCGACGGTGCCGTGCACCTGACGAAGGAGGTGCTCGGACAGGGGCTGCCGCTGTTCGGCATCTGCTTCGGCAACCAGATCCTCGGCCGGGCACTGGGCCTGGGGACCTACAAGATGAAGTTCGGTCACCGCGGCATCAACATCCCGGTGGTCGAGCACGAGACCGGCCGGATCGCGATCACCGCGCAGAACCACGGGTTCGCGCTCGAGGGCGAGGCCGGCCAGGAGTTCGACACCCCGTTCGGTCGTGCGCAGGTCAGCCACACCTGCGCCAACGACGGTGCGGTCGAGGGCGTGCGCCTGCTCGACGGCTCGGCCTTCTCCGTGCAGTACCACCCGGAGGCGGCGGCCGGACCGCACGACGCCGCATACCTGTTCGACCGCTTCACCAGCCTGCTCGAAGGAGCCACGAAGTAATGCCACGCCGCACAGATCTCCAGCACATCCTGGTGATCGGTTCCGGACCGATCGTCATCGGCCAGGCCTGTGAGTTCGACTACTCCGGCACCCAGGCGTGCCGTGTCCTCCGCGAGGAGGGCCTGCGGGTCTCCCTCGTCAACTCCAACCCGGCCACGATCATGACCGACCCGGAGTTCGCCGACGCCACCTACGTCGAGCCGATCACCGCCGAGTTCGTCGAGAAGGTCATCGCGCGGGAAGCCGAGCAGGGCAACAAGATCGACGCCGTGCTCGCCACCCTCGGCGGGCAGACCGCGCTGAACACCGCGGTCGCGCTGCACGAGCGCGGCATCCTCGAGAAGTACGACGTCGAGCTGATCGGCGCCGACTTCGACGCGATCCAGCGCGGCGAGGACCGGCAGAAGTTCAAGGACATCGTCGCCAAGGTCGGCGGCGAGTCCGCCCGCTCGCGGGTCTGCTTCACGATGGAGGAGGTGCGCGACACCGTCGCCGAGCTCGGCTACCCGGTGGTCGTGCGGCCCTCGTTCACGATGGGTGGCCTCGGCTCCGGCATGGCGTACGACGAGGCCGACCTCGAGCGCATCGCCGGCGGCGGCCTGGCCGCGTCGCCGACCGCGAACGTCCTGATCGAGGAGTCGATCCTCGGCTGGAAGGAGTACGAGCTCGAGCTGATGCGCGACGGCCGCGACAACGTGGTCATCGTGTGTTCGATCGAGAACGTCGACCCGGTCGGCGTGCACACCGGCGACTCGGTGACCGTCGCCCCGGCGATGACGCTGACCGACCGCGAGTACCAGAAGATGCGTGACCTCTCGATCGCGATCCTGCGCGAGGTCGGCGTCGACACCGGCGGCTGCAACATCCAGTTCGCGATGGACCCGAAGGACGGCCGTCTCGTCGTCATCGAGATGAACCCCCGCGTGTCGCGCTCGTCGGCGCTGGCGTCCAAGGCCACGGGCTACCCGATCGCGAAGATGGCGGCCAAGCTGGCGATCGGCTACACGCTCGACGAGATCGTCAACGACATCACCAAGGAGACCCCGGCCTGCTTCGAGCCGACGCTCGACTACGTCGTGGTCAAGGCCCCGCGGTTCGCGTTCGAGAAGTTCCCCGGAGCCGACGGCACACTGACCACGACGATGAAGTCGGTCGGCGAGGCGATGTCGATCGGCCGCAACTTCACCGAGGCGTTCGGCAAGGTGCTGCGGTCGCTCGAGACGAAGCGGGCGGGCTACTGGACGGGCCCGGAGGTGGAGGGCACGCTCGACGAGCTGCTCGAGGCGATCACGGTCCCGACCGACGGCCGCATCTACCAGGTCGCACGGGCCCTCGAGCTCGGCGCGACGGTCGAGCAGGTGTTCGAGGCGACCGCGATCGACCCGTGGTTCCTCGACCAGATGCAGCAGATCGTCGAGCTGGGCGAGAAGCTGCGCGCCGCCGAGACGTTCGGCGAGACCGAGCTGCGGTTCGCCAAGCACCACGGCTTCTCCGACCGCCAGATCGCGGCGCTGCGCCCGCAGCAGTTCGGCAGCGACGAGCGGGCGGCGGAGGACGCGGTGCGCGCGCTGCGCGACGAGCTCGACGTGCACCCGGTGTACAAGACCGTCGACACCTGCGCCGCCGAGTTCGAGGCCCGGACGCCGTACCACTACTCGACGTACGAGCTGGACCCCGCGGCGGAGACCGAGGTGGCCGAGCAGCGGGAGAAGCCCAAGGTGCTGATCCTCGGTTCCGGCCCCAACCGCATCGGCCAGGGCATCGAGTTCGACTACTCGTGCGTGCACGCGGCGCTGACGCTGTCCGAGGCCGGGTACGAGACCGTGATGGTCAACTGCAACCCGGAGACCGTCTCCACCGACTACGACACCGCCGACCGGCTGTACTTCGAGCCGCTGACGTTCGAGGACGTGCTGGAGGTGTACCGCGCGGAGTCGGCGTCGGGCACCGTCGCCGGGGTGATCGTGCAGCTCGGCGGCCAGACCCCGCTCGGCCTGGCCCGCCGGCTCGAGGAGGCCGGGGTGCCGATCGTCGGGACCAGCCCCGAGGCCATCGACCTGGCCGAGGACCGCGGCGAGTTCGGCCGCGTCCTGACCGAGGCCGGCCTGCCCGCGCCGAAGTTCGGCACCGCGACCACGTTCGACGGCGCCCGGGACATCGCCGCCGGTATCGGCTACCCGGTGCTGGTGCGACCGTCGTACGTGCTCGGCGGCCGCGGCATGGAGATCGTCTACGACGAGACGTCCCTGCGGGACTACATCTCCCGGGCCACCGAGATCTCCGACGACCGCCCGGTGCTGGTCGACCGGTTCCTCGACGACGCCGTCGAGATCGACGTCGACGCGCTGTGCGACGGCACCGAGGTGTACCTCGGCGGCGTGATGGAGCACATCGAGGAGGCCGGCATCCACTCCGGCGACTCGGCGTGCGCACTGCCGCCGATCACCCTCGGGCGCGCCGACCTGGAGAACGTGCGCCGGTCCACCGAGGCGCTGGCGAAGGGCATCGGGGTCAAGGGCCTGCTCAACGTTCAGTACGCGCTCAAGGACGACGTCCTCTACGTCCTCGAGGCCAACCCCCGCGCGTCCCGGACGGTGCCGTTCGTGTCGAAGGCGACCGCGGTGCAGCTGGCGAAGGCGTGTGCCCGGGTGATGCTGGGCGAGTCGATCGCCGAGCTGCGGGCCTCGGGCATCCTGCCCGCGACCGGCGACGGCGGCGAGGCGCCGATGTCCGCGCCGATCGCGGTCAAAGAGGCGGTGCTGCCGTTCAACCGGTTCCGCCGCGCCGACGGAACCGGCATCGACACGCTGCTCAGCCCGGAGATGAAGTCGACCGGCGAGGTGATGGGCATCGACGCCGACTTCGGGTCCGCGTTCGCCAAGAGCCAGACCGCCGCGTACGGGTCGCTGCCGACCAGCGGCCGGGTCTTCGTCTCGGTCGCGAACAAGGACAAGCGGTCGCTGATCTTCCCGGTCAAGCGGCTCGCCGACCTCGGCTTCGAGATCCTCGCGACCGTCGGCACTGCGGACGTGTTGCGCCGCAACGGAATCGAGTGCCAGCAGGTGTACAAGCAGTCCGGTGAGGACCTGCCTGCGGGGGCCGTCACGATCGTCGACCGGATCAAGGCCGGTGACGTCGACATGGTGATCAACACCCCGTACGGCAACTCGGGTCCGCGCGTCGACGGGTACGAGATCCGGGCGGCGGCCGTGTCCGCCAGCATCCCGTGCATCACCACCGTGCAGGGCGCCTCGGCGGCCGTGCAGGGCATCGAGGCGGGGATCCGCGGCGACATCGGGGTGCGCTCCCTGCAGGACCTGCACGCCGTCCTGCGCGAGCCCACGCAGCGCGAAGCGGCACAGTGAGCCGGACCGCGTGGGGTACCCGGCTCCGGACCGCGGTCCGGAGCCGGGGCCGGCTGTGCGTCGGCATCGACCCGCATCCGCCGTTGCTGCGGTCGTGGGACCTGCCCGAGACGGCGGACGGGGTCGCGCGCTTCGCGGACATCTGCGTCGAGGCGTTCGCCGGTGAGGTGGCGCTGGTCAAGCCGCAGGTGGCGTTCTTCGAGTCGTACGGGTCCGCCGGCTACGCCGTCCTCGAACGCACGATCGCGGCCCTGCGGGAGGCCGGGACCCTGGTGGTCGCGGACGCCAAGCGCGGCGACATCGGGTCGACGATGTCGGCGTACGCGCAGGCCTGGCTCGGGGACGGCTCGCCGCTGGGGTCGGACGCGCTGACGGTGTCGCCGTACCTCGGGTTCGGCGCGCTGGAACCCGCCGTCACGCTGGCGGGTGAGACGGGCCGCGGGCTGTTCGCGCTGGCGCGGACCTCGAACCCCGAGGGTGGTGCATTGCAGGCCGCCAGGACCGCCGCTGACGGCGTTTCCACTGGGCAGGGGCCCACCGCTGCCCGGCCGGGGCCGACGGTGGCGCAGTCGATCGTGGACGCCGCCGTCGCGCAGAATCGGGACGGCAACGACACGATCGGCCTGGTCGTCGGTGCGACACGCGGACACGGCCTGGATTTGTCGGAGTTCACCGGTCCGATCCTCGCGCCGGGGCTCGGCGCCCAGGGTGCGACCGTGTCCGATCTCGCAGAGATTTTTTCCGACTCACGAGAACTGTTGTTGCCCAACACTTCTCGTGACGTTCTGCGGCACGGTCCGGCGGTGCAGGCGCTGCGGGACGCCGCGCGGCGGGTTCGCGACGACGTCGAGGCCGCGCTCGCATAGCCGACCGGATTTGCCGCCGCAGTTCGGGGGTGGGTTAGCAATCGGCGCCCGGCGTGAGTACGGTCGCTATCGCCCCTGGTTATCCGGGGGTTGTAGACATTGCACACGACGAGACGGAGGAACCGTGGCCCTTCCCCAGTTGACCGATGAGCAGCGCGCTGCTGCTTTGGAGAAGGCGGCTGCCGCCCGCAAGGCCCGGGCTGAGCTCAAGGAGCGCCTCAAGCGCGGCGGCACCGACCTCAAGCAGGTCCTCAAGGATGCCGAAGAGGACGAGATCCTCGGCAAGATGAAGGTCTCGGCGCTGCTCGAGGCCCTGCCCAAGGTGGGCAAGGTCAAGGCGCAGGAGATCATGACCGAGCTGGAGATCGCCCCGACCCGCCGCCTGCGCGGCCTCGGCGACCGCCAGCGCAAGGCCCTGCTGACCAGGTTCGATTTCGAGGCCTGAGATCACAGGTGGCTGACGCACGCAACGTGTCAGACCGCGAGACCGACCCGGCCGTCCAGGCCGGGAGCGACGCAGTGCGGAGGGGCCGGCTGGTGGTACTGGCCGGCCCCTCCGCCGTCGGGAAGTCCAGCGTGGTGCGCAAACTGCACGACCGACTGCCCGACCTGGTCTTCAGCGTGTCTGCGACGACGAGAGCCCCCAGGCCGGGTGAGGTGGACGGACGCGACTACCGGTTCGTCTCCGCGGCCGAGTTCGACCGGATGATCGCCGACGGCGAGCTGCTCGAATGGGCGGAGATCCACGGCGGACTGCAGCGGTCCGGCACCCCGGCCGCACCGGTCCGGGCCGCGATGGCGGCCGGACACCCGGTCCTGGTCGAGGTCGACCTGGCCGGTGCCCGCGCGGTGCGGCAGGCGATGCCGGAGGCGGTGCTGGTGTTCATGGCGCCGCCGAGCTGGGAGGAACTGGTCTCGCGGCTGACCTCCCGCGGCACCGAATCCGACGACGCCGTCGCCCGACGACTCGAGACCGCACGGACCGAACTCGACGCCCAGGGCGAGTTCGACGAGGTCATCGTCAACCACGACGTCGACCTCGCCTGCGACGAGTTGGTATCCTTGTTGGTCGGCAACCCGAACTAACACCGCTTGTCGCTGCTACTCGATTCTCAACCGCTCGATTCTCAACCGTAGGAGACCTGCCAGTGAGCGCAACCACCGCAGTCGCGACCGATCGTCACGGCATCCCGGCGTACGACACCCCGCTGGGCATCACGAACCCGCCGATCGACGAGCTGCTCGAGCGCACCTCCTCGAAGTACGCGCTGGTGATCTACGCGGCCAAGCGGGCCCGCCAGATCAACGACTACTACAACCAGCTCGGCGACGGCATCCTCGAGTACGTCGGCCCGCTGGTCGAGCCGGGCCTGCAGGAGAAGCCGCTGTCGATCGCGATGCGCGAGATCCACTCCGACCTGCTCGAGCACACCGAGGGCGAGTGACCCGCTCCACCCCGACCCCGACCGGACGGATACTGTGACGTCCGTGACGGATTCGCATTCCGATACCGCCGGCTCACCGCGACGCATCGTCGTCGGGGTGAGCGGCGGTATCGCCGCTTTCAAGGCCTGTTCGATCATCCGCAGCTTCACCGAGGCGGGGCATCACGTCCGTGTGGTGCCGACCGACTCGGCGTTGGAGTTCGTCGGGCGGGCCACCTTCGAGGCGCTGTCCGGCAACCCGGTCCAGACCGGTGTGTTCGCCGACGTGCCGCAGGTTCCGCACGTGCGCCTCGGGCAGGAGGCCGACCTGGTCGTCATCGCGCCTGCCACCGCCGACCTGATGGCGCGGGCCGCGCACGGCCGCGCCGACGACCTGCTCACCGCGACCCTGCTGACCGCCCGCTGTCCGGTCCTGTTCGCCCCCGCGATGCACACCGAGATGTGGGAGCATCCCGCGACCGTCGCGAACGTCGCCACGCTGCGCTCCCGCGGCGTCGTCGTCATGGAACCGGCGTCCGGCAGGCTGACCGGCAAGGACACCGGCGCGGGCCGGCTGCCGGAACCCGACGAGATCGCCGGGCTGGCGAACCTGCTGATGGAACGCGCCGACGCGCTGCCCCGGGACCTCGACGGCCGTCGCATCGTCGTCTCGGCCGGCGGCACCCGCGAACCCCTCGACCCGGTCCGGTTCCTCGGCAACCGCAGCTCCGGCAAGCAGGGGTACGAGATCGCGCGGCTCGCCGCCCAGCGCGGCGCCCGGGTCACCCTGATCGCCGGCTACACCGCCGAATTGGCCGATCCGGCCGCCGTCGACGTGATCCGGGTCCGGACCGCACAGGAGATGAAGGAGGCGGTCGACAAGTCCGCGCACGGCGCCGACGCGGTCGTGATGGCCGCGGCCGTCGCCGACTTCCGGCCGGTCACCGTCGCCACCAGCAAGATCAAGAAGGGTGCCGGCGAGCCGGACACCATCCCGCTCACGCGCAACGACGACATCCTCGCCGGCCTCGTGCAGGCCCGCCGGGACGGCGGCCTGCCCGCCGCGACCCGCATCGTCGGGTTCGCCGCCGAGACCGGCGACGAGTACGGCGACGTGCTCACCCACGCCCGCGAGAAGTTCGCTCGCAAGGGGTGCGACCTGCTCGTCGTCAATGCGGTCGGGGAGGGCAAGGCGTTCGAGGTGGACAGCAACGACGGCTGGCTGCTCGCCGCGGACGGATCCGAGCACGCGCTCGCGCACGGGTCGAAGGCGCTGATGGCCAGCCGGGTGCTCGATGCGGTGACCGACCTGATCGCTCGGGCCGGGGCGGGGTCCTAGGGCGGGTCGCGGGTGCCGGTCACGCCGGAAACTCGTAGGGTGAAGTCGTGATCGGGCAACGGCCTTCGCGGCTGTCCGATTCGAATTGTTCGTATCAGACCGAGCAGACGCTAGGGTCGTGTCCGGTACACATCGTCAGTGGGTGAGAGGGAGTTCTGTGAGCAAGTCCGGTAGTCGGCTATTCACCAGTGAGTCCGTGACCGAGGGGCATCCGGACAAGATCTGTGACGCGATCAGCGACTCCGTGCTCGACGCGCTGCTCGCGCAGGATCCGCACAGCCGTGTCGCGGTGGAGACCCTCGTCACGACCGGCCAGGTCCACGTCGCCGGCGAGGTCACCACCTCCGCCTACGCGGACATCCCGAAGATCGTGCGGGACAAGGTCCTCGAGATCGGCTACGACTCGTCCGCGAAGGGGTTCGACGGCAACTCCTGCGGCGTGAACATCGCGATCGGTTCGCAGTCGCCGGAGATCGCCCAGGGTGTCGACCACTCGCACGAGGCCCGCGTCGAGGGCAGCGCCGACGACGAGATCGACCGGCAGGGCGCCGGTGACCAGGGCCTGATGTTCGGGTACGCCTGCACCGAGACCCCGGAGCTGATGCCGCTGCCGATCGCCCTGGCCCACCGGCTCTCGCGTCGGCTGACCGAGGTCCGCAAGACCGGGGTCCTGCCCTACCTGCGGCCCGACGGCAAGACCCAGGTGACGATCGAGTACGACGGCGACCGGCCGGTTCGTCTCGACACCGTCGTCGTGTCCACCCAGCACGCCGCCGACATCGATCTCGACAACCTGCTCACCCCGGACATCCGGGAGAAGGTTCTCGGCTCGGTGCTCACCGACCTCGCCAGCGAGACCCTCGACACCTCCGACGTGCGCCTGCTGGTCAACCCGACCGGCAAGTTCGTGCTCGGCGGACCGATGGGTGACGCCGGTCTGACCGGCCGCAAGATCATCGTCGACACCTACGGCGGCATGGCCCGTCACGGTGGCGGCGCGTTCTCCGGCAAGGACCCGTCGAAGGTCGACCGGTCGGCCGCGTACGCGATGCGCTGGGTCGCGAAGAACGCGATCGCGGCGGGTCTCGCGGACCGCATCGAGGTGCAGGTCGCGTACGCGATCGGCAAGGCCGCCCCAGTCGGCCTGTTCGTCGAGACGTTCGGCACCGAGAAGACCGACCCGGCCCGGATCCAGTCCGCGATCTCGGAGATCTTCGACCTGCGGCCCGGCGCGATCATCCGCGACCTGGACCTGCTGCGTCCGATCTACGCGCAGACCGCGGCGTACGGCCACTTCGGCCGCACCGACGTCGACCTGCCGTGGGAGCACACGGACCGCGCCGAGAAGCTGCGCGCGGCCGCCGGTCTGTAGGTAGATGCAGCGCGCGTCGAGCCGCCCACCGGAACCGGTGGGCGGCTCGCGTCATTCCGCCGGGTGGGCCGGGTGACGGCGGCCCGCGAGGCCGCCGCCGAGCTGCCGGTCGCGCGGGTCCTGCCGCTGTTGCCGCTCCCACACCTGGACCGGGAGTTCGACTACCTGATCCCGCGGGAACTGGACGAGCAGGCCCGGCCCGGCGTGCGGGTGCGGGTGCGGTTCGCCGGACGGCTCGTCGACGGGTACCTGCTGGCCCGCGCCGAATCCAGCACCCACACCGGCAAGCTCGGCTGGCTGGACCGGGTGGTGTCCGCCGAGCAGGTCCTGACGCCCGAACTCGTCGTGCTCGTCGACGCGGTCGCCGCCCGCTACGCGGGCACCCGCGCGGACGTCCTGCGCCTGGCGATCCCGCCCCGGCACGCCCGCGTCGAGGCCGAGCCGCCGCCGGTCCCGGCGGAGGCCCTCGCCGGCGAGATCGACCCGCAGCCGTGGGCGGCGTACCGGTACGGCGAGAGTTACCTGTCGGCGGTGACGGCCGGTCGCGGCCCACGCGCGGTGTGGCAGGCGCTGCCGGGCGAGGACTGGCCCCGCCGGCTCGCCGAGCTGGCTGCCGCGGTCGCACACCGGGGACGGTCGGCGGTCCTCGTCGTACCCGACCAGAAGGACCTCGACCGGGTCGCGCAGGCGTGCACCGACGTCCTCGGCGACGCCCTGGTGGCCCCGCTCGCCGCCGGTCTCGGGCCCGCGGTGCGGTACCGCCGGTGGTTGGCCGCCCTGCGCGGCACCGCGAAGGTGGTCGTCGGAACGCGCAGTGCCGTGTTCGCGCCGGTCCCCGACCTCGGGTTGATCGCGGTGTGGGACGACGGCGACGACCTGTACGCCGAGCCCCGGGCGCCGTACCCGCACGCCCGGGAGGTGGCGCTGCTGCGCGCCCACGCGACCGGATGCGCGGCCCTGGTCGGGGCCCACGCCCGCACCGTCGAGGCGCAGGCGCTGGTCGACTCGGGGTGGGCGAACGACCTGGTCGCGGAGCGGGCGACGGTCCGGGAACGAGCCCCGCAGGTGACCGCGCTCGCCGACAGCGACCACGCCCTCGCCCGCGACCCCGGCGCCCGCGCGGCGCGGCTGCCTGCGATCGCGTTCGCCGCCGCGCGGGAGGCGCTGGCCGCCGGGGCCGGCGTCCTGGTGCAGGTTCCGCGCCGCGGGTACGTGCCGTCGCTGGCGTGCGGCAAGTGCCGTGCCCCCGCGCGGTGCCGGCGCTGCAACGGTCCGCTCGCGTTGCCGTCCGCGGCCGGGCCGGACGGTGCCGGGACACCCGCCTGCCGCTGGTGCGGTGTCGCGGACGCGACCCACCGGTGCGGGGTGTGCGGGTCCCGGCAACTGCGGGCGGTGGTCGTCGGTGCGGGCCGCACCGCCGAGGAGCTCGGCCGGGCGTTCCCGAGCTTCCCGGTGCGCACCTCCGGCGGCGGCGAGGTCCTGACGACCGTGAAACCCGGTGCGGCCCTTGTGGTGTCGACCGTCGGTGCGGAACCGGTGATGCCCGGCGGTTACGGCGCCGCGCTGCTGCTCGACGGCTGGGCGCTGCTCGGCCGCGCCGACCTGCGGGCCGAGGAGGAGACGCTGCGGCGGTGGATGACCGCCGGCGCGCTGGTGCGCCCGGCGACGGACGGCGGGCGGGTCGTCGTGGTCGCGGAGTCGTCGATTCCGGTCGTGCAGTCGCTGGTGCGCTGGGACCCGGTCGGGGCGGCGCGAGCCCAGCTCGAGCAGCGCGCCGAGGTCCGGTTCCCGCCGACCGTGCACATGGCCGCGGTCGACGGCGACCACGCCGCGATCGAGTCCCTGCTCGCCGCCGCCCAGCTGCCCGGCGACGTCGAGCTCCTCGGCCCGGTGCCGCTGCCTCCGGGGGAACGGCCTCCGTCCGCGGGTGAGGGCGTCGAATCCGGCGAGGTCGAGCGCATGCTGCTGCGGGCACCGCGGGCGGCCGGGGGAGCGCTCGCGCGGGCGCTCGCCGCCGCACAGGCCGTGCGCAGCGCCCGACGCGAGCCCGGGACGGTGCGGATCCAGATCGACCCGCTCCGGATCGGCTAGCCTGCGGCCGAGCGGGTCGCCGGGCGCTCGGCCCGGTGCACCTCCCGCGCGGCGCGGTGGCCGGACTCCACGGCGCCGTCGATGTAGCCGCACCATCGGGTGGCGGTCTCACTCCCGGCCCAGTGCAGCGGCCCGACCGGCGCGCGCAGGGCCGCGCCGAACCGCGTGCAGGCGCGCGGCGTCATGAACGCGCCGTACCCGCCGCGGGAGAACTCCTCTGCGGCCCAGTCCTTTTCGATGAAGTCGATCGGGTGGGCCGCGGCCGGCCCGAAGTAGGCCACCAGGTCGTCGAGCAGGGCCGCGCGGCGGTCGGCGGGCGTGCGGCGCGCGGCCTCGTCGGCGTGGGTGCCCTCCAGGAAGCCGACCAGCACACCGTGCGATCCCGACGGCGGGGTGTTGTCGAACACGAGTCCGAACGCACGCCGATCGCTGGTGACCTGTCCGCTGAGCCCCTCGGACCGCCAGAACGGCTCGTCGTAGACGACGTTGATCTTGATCACCCGGCCCATCGGCATGCGCTGGAGGAGTTGGTCGCGATCGGCGGGCAGTCCGGGGGTGTAGCGGATCCGGGCGGCGAGCGGGGGTGGCACCGCGACCACGACCCGCCGCGCGGCGACGACGGTGCCGCCGGCCGTGTGCAGGCGTGCGCCCGACTCGTCCCAGTCGATCGTGGTCACCGGTGAGTCGAGCGCCACCCGGTCCCCGAGTTCGGCGGCCAGCGCGAGGGGCAGGGCCTGGGTGCCGCCGACCACCCGATCCTGCTGGGCGCCGCCGCGCGTGTTGATCAGCGGATCCAGGCCTCCGGCCGCCCCGATGTAGAACAGCGCCGACAGCGCGGACAGGTCCTCCGGGTCGGCCGAGAAGACCGCCTGGGAGAGGAACCGGATGAACGAGCGGCCGGCGCGGGTGTGCACCCGCCGCCCGAGCCAGGTGCCGAACGTCTGGCCGTCGAGGCCGGCGGCGCCGGGGGTGGACCAGGGCGCGTCCACCACGATCCGGAGCGCGGCGCGGTCGATGCGGTACTGCGCCTGCGCGATGTCGGCGAGCGCGATCGGATTCAGCTTCGGGACGCGGCCCGTGTACGTGGTGCTGGTGCCCGCGAACTCGGCGATGTGCCGGCCGGTGTCGTGGGTGGGAAACGTGTCGAGTCCGAGTTCGGCGAGCAGTGCGAGCACCCGGTCCTGCCCGGGGCCCACCCACTGTCCGCCGACCTCGATCGGTCGGCCGTCCGGCAGCCGCTCGTTGAGCAGTCGTCCGCCGACCCGGTCCCGCGCCTCGAGCACGGTCACGTCGTGCCCGTCGCGCACCAGGTCGCGGGCCGCGACCAGGCCGGCCACGCCGGCTCCGACGATCGCCACGTCCACCTCGGTGTGATTCATCTCGTCCACTCCTCTCATGCGTGGTGCATGTCACATACAGTCTGTATGTGTTATACAAGGTGCATGGCGAATGTCAAGGTCGGGCGGCGCGCGCAGTACGCGGAGAGCACCCGTCGGGCGCTGCTCGACGCCGGTGTCGCGCTGTTCGTCGAGCGCGGCTACGGGACGGTGTCGGCGGAGGAGCTGGTCGCGACCGCCGGGCTCACCCGGGGTGCGCTGTACCACCATTTCGACGGCAAGCAGGGCCTGTTCGAGGCCGTGTTCGAGGAGCAGGAGGAACGCGCGGCGCAACGGGTGGTCGCCGCGATGGCCGCGCACCAGGACGTGTGGCGGCGACACTCGGCCGGCCTCGACGCGTTCCTGGCGATCTGTGCCGAGCCCGACTACCGCGAGATCGTGTTGCTGCAGGGTCCGGTGGCGCTCGGGTGGGACAGGTGGCGCGAGCTGGATCGGCGGCACCTGGGCGGACTGGTTCTCGACGACGTGCGGGCCCTGCGCGAGTCCGGGGCGATCCGCCCACACCCCGACGAGCTCGTCGCCGCGGCCGTCTTCGGTGCGATCACCGAGATCTCCCTCGCCGCGGTGCGCGCGGCCGATCCCGCGCTCGCGCGCGAGCAGGCGGCCCGGGTGATCCTCGAGTTGCTGTCCGGGCTGCGACCGTGACCGAACGCCGCGCGCATCGGACGCCGGGATCGGTTCCCGTGCCGACGGATCCACCGCCGAACGGTTGACCGCCGGACCCGCGCCCGACCCCCTACTGTGTCATCCATGACGGCAGTCCTCGAGCGCGACGACCCGAGCGCCCCGACCCCGACCACGACGGACACCAGGCGGCTGCGAGTACGGCTGCGGGGCTACGCCCGTCGGCTCCACCCCGTGGGGCTCGCGACGGCGCTCCTGTTCTTCACCTGGTCGATGAGTCCCTCTCTGCTCCCGCGGGTCTGGTACCTGCAGGGAGTCGCGACCGGGATCTCGGTCGCGCTGGGCTACGGCCTCGGCTGTGCCGGTGCCTGGCTGGTCCGCTCGTGTGGCGTCACGCCGCGTTGGTCGGCCCGCACCCGGCGGATCGGCTGGTGGCTGCTGGGGGTCGCGGCCGCCGTCCTGGTGCCGGTGTTCCTGGTGCTCGGGGCGGTGTGGCAGAACCACATTCGCGATCTGGTGTCGGTCGAGCAGACCAATGAGGCGAACGTGCTGCTGGTGTTCGCCATCGCGGTTGCGGTGTGGTTCGTCCTCCTCGCGGCGGCGCGCGGCATCCGGTCCGGCACCCGCCGCGTCAGCGCGTTCGTGGGCCGGTTCGTGCCCCGGCCCGCCGCGAACGTCACCGGGCTGGTGATCGCGGTGGTGCTCGGCGTGCTGCTCGTCAACGGCGCCCTCTACAACGGGCTCGTCGCGTTCGCGAACTGGACCTTCTCGGGTGCGGACCACGACACGGCGCCCGGCGTGGTGGCGCCGACCGCGCCCGAGCGCAGCGGATCTCCGGCGTCCGCGCAGGCCTGGGACACGCTCGGGAAGGAGGGGCGGACGTTCGTCGGAATGGGGCCCGACGCCGCCGCGATCACCGCGGTGACCGGCCGCCCGGCGATCGAGCCGATTCGCGTCTACGCCGGCCGCGAGGCCGCCGACACCGTCGCCGGCGTCGCGGACGAGGTGGTCGCGGAACTGGATCGCACCCACGCGTGGGAGCGCAAGGTGCTCGCCGTCAACACGACGACCGGCCGCGGGTGGGTGAACCAGGACGTCGCCTCCTCGTTGGAGTACCTCGAGGGCGGTGACACCGCGATCGCGTCGATGCAGTACTCGTTCCTGCCGAGTCCGCTGGCCTTCATCGCCGATCGCGAGACCCCGCAGGTCGCGGGCCGGGCGTTGTTCAACGCGGTCTTCGCCCGCTGGATCGACCTGCCGACCGACAGCCGGCCGAAGCTGGTCGTGTTCGGCGAGAGCCTCGGCTCGTACGGCGGGCAGAACGCGTTCGCCGGCTACCAGGACATGGCCACCCGCGTCGACGGCGGCCTGTGGGTGGGGACTCCGAACTTCACGCCGCAGTGGCAGGAGGTGACGGCCGACCGGGACCCCGGATCGAGCGAGATCCGGCCCGTGGTCGACGCCGGCCGGTCCGTGCGGTTCGCGGCCGACCCGGTGGATCTCGATCTCGGCACCGAATGGGGCCCGCGCCGGATCGTGTACTGGCAGCACGCCAGCGACCCGATCGTGTGGTGGTCACCCTCGCTGCTGCTGAACGAACCCGACTGGCTCACCGAGCCGCGGGGCCGGGACGTCGACCCGGACATGCGGTGGCTGCCGCTGGTCACCTTCTGGCAGGTCACGCTCGACATGGTGTTCTCCGCCGACGTGCCCGCCGGGCACGGCCACGCCTACGGCCCGGAGGCCGCGCAGATGTGGGCGCAGATCCTGCCCACCGACGGCTGGACGCGGGCGGACACGGAACGGGTGCAGGCGGCGCTGACCGACACCGGTGAGTGACCGGGACCGGTGGCGCGGGGCGGGTGACGGCGCGGGTCAGGCCGGGTGCGCGCCGGTGACGGTGTCGATCAGGCCGTAGTCCCGCGCCTCGTCGGCGGTCAGGATGCGGTGTGCTCGCATGTCGGCGGCGACGTCGGACTCCGGGCGCCCGCAGGTGTCCGCGATCCGAGCCGTCAGCGTCCGCATCCGGTCGCGGTGCCGGGCCGCCTCCGCCTCGATCCCGACCCCGATGCACACGGCGTCGGGCTCGCACAGGTGGAAGAGGCTGTGCGGGGACGCGATCCGGTGTCGCGCGGGCACAAGGACGGCGAGGGCGCCGCCGGCCACCGTGCCGAGGCAGGTGACATGGATCTCGGCCCGCATCAGGTCGAGTGCGTCCAGGACGGTGAACGCGGTGTCGAGGTCGGCGGCGACGTCGGTCAGCCGGAGCCGGACGGGTTGGTCACCGGACGCGTCGAGCAGGGCGAGGGCGGCGACCGTGCGCCCCGACGCGTCCCGGTCGAGGTTCCCGGTCAGGGCGATGATGCGGTGGTCGAGGAGGCGGTCGGCCAGTGGGCCGGGCGCGGCGGCGACCTGCGTGGACATCGGGGCCGGGGCGGACGGCCGCGGCTCCGTGCGCCACGGGGTGCGCACCGGCGGGAACGGAGGAATCTGCGGGGGCGGCCAGATGGTCATGGGGACTCACCGGTTTCACTGATCGTGCTGTGCGGGCGGACGTGCCAGTCGACCGTGCGGTCCACCGCGGCCGCGTACCGCTCGAGGGTGGACAGCCGCGGGTCGAGGTCGCCACGTTCGAGCCGTGCGACCGCGGACTGCGACGTGCCCATGCGCGCCGCGATCGCGGTCTGGCTCAGGCCGTGTGCGCGGCGGGCCGCGCTCAGCTCGTCCATCAGGTCGCGGCGTCGCTGGTCGAGGCCCGGAGGCGGGGTGCGGCGAGACTCGGTCGACATGGCACCGAGGGTATCTCGAATATGAGATATCGGCTGGTGCGGGCGGCGGTGAGTGCCGTGGTGACGGTCCGGTCAGACGGGCATCGCCGTGCGGGCGCTCCACCGGCCGCCGTCGCGGGTGATCCGGATCGGGTGCGCGAAACACTCGCTGACGTTGTCGGTGGACAGCACCGACTCGGCCGCGCCCTGCGCGAGCACGCGACCGTCGCGGAGCAGGATCGCGTGGGTCGTGGACGCCGGGATCTCCTCGATGTGGTGGGTGACCAGCACACTCGCGAGCGTGGGATGGTCCCGGCGGACCTGGTCGAGCGCGATGAGCAGCTGCTCGCGCGCGGTCAGGTCGAGGCCGGTGGCCGGCTCGTCGAGCAGCAGCAGCCGTGGCTCGGGCATCAGCGCGCGGGCGATCAGGGCCCGGCCCCGCTCGCCCTGGGAGAGGGTGTCCCAGCGGGCCTCGGCGCGCGCGGTCATGCCGAACGCGTCGATCAGCGCCGCGGCCCGCTCCAGGTGTTCCGGGTCGGGCGTCCACCGCGGTGGCAGGTCGACCGTGCCCGGCTGTCCGGTCAGCACCACCTCCCGCACCCGCAGCGGGTAGTCCAGCGGGTGACGTGGGTTCACGTGGCCGATCGACGAGCGCAGCGCGCGCATGTCCACCCGGCCGAGGCGGTGCCCCAGCACCTCGACGGTGCCGGTCGTCGGGTGGGTGTGGGCGCCGAGCAGACCGAGCAGGGTGCTCTTGCCCGCGCCGTTGGGGCCCAGGAACACCCAGTGCTGGCCCGGCTCGATCGACACCGAGACGTCCGCGATCAGGGCCCGGCCGGAGCGCACCACCGACACCGAGTCGGTCCGCAGGATCGGCGCGCTCACCGGTCCGCCTCCGGGCGCAGCGCCGCGATCACCACGTCGATGTTCGCGGTGGTGGCCGCGATCGCGGCGTCGGAGTCCCCGGCCTCGACGGCGTGCAGCAGCGCGTCGTGTGCGGCGGAGGTGTCGGGCAGTTCTCTCTCGTGCCGCTCCAGTTCGACGAGCGCTGCGTGCAGCTGGGGGCGCACGGAGGCGAACAGCGACACCAGGATCGGGTTGCCCGACAGCGCCACGACCGCGGCGTGGAAATCCAGGTCGGCCGCGACGAACTCGGCGAGATCACCGCCCCGGCGGTGATCTCGCTCCCGGAGGGCCTCGCGCAGTGGGTCGAGCGCGTCGGGGCGGGCGCGCGCGGCGGCCAGACGCGCCGCCTCGACCTCGAGTGCGCGGCGGACCTCGAAGACCTCCAGCAGCCGGGCGCGGCGGAGCACGGTCTCGACGTCGGGGGCCGGAGCGGCCTCGGCGACGAACGTGCCGACGCCGTGACGCACGTCGAGCACCCCGTCGTGGACGAGCAACCGGATGGCCTCGCGCAACGAGGAGCGTCCGACGCCGAGTTCGGCCGCCAGATCGGCCTCCCGCGGCAGGCGCTGCCCGGCGGTCCAGGTGCCCGTCGCGATGCGGTCCCGCAGCAGCCTCTCGAGCTGGGGGACCAGCGGGCCGCGGCCCAGTGTCGCGTTCATCTCCACTCCCGTCGTCTCGGCGACCCTAGCAGAGATCAGACCTCAGATGTCTCGACGGTGGTGTCGTAGACCTATTGCCGATATATCGTTGAACTGTCATCGATTGGATCAGCCACAGGAGGCTGACGAGAGATCAGAGGAATTCGAATGGACAACCACCAGCGAGCACACGGACGCGGAGCGCGACGGCCCGGGCGGGTCGGGCGCGACCGCAGGCGGGAAGGATTCGGGCCGGACTTCGGGCCGGACCTCGGGCCGGGTCATCGGGGCGGGCCGCACCTCGGACGAGGTCGCGGGCGCGGGGGACGCGGGCGGCGCGGTGACGTCCGGGCCGCCGTCCTGCTGCTGCTCGGCGAGAACCCGATGCACGGCTACGAGCTGATCCAGCAGATCGCCGAGCGGAGCGACGGGGTCTGGCGGCCCAGCCCCGGCTCGATCTACCCGGCGCTCGCGCAACTCGAGGACGAGGGGCTGGTGCTGATCGAGAAGATCGCCGGCCGCAAGACCGCCCGCCTCACCGAGGCCGGAGCGGCCTACGTCGACGAACACCGCGACGAACTCGGCAACCCCTGGGACGAGGTCCGCGCCGCCGTCGGCAGGCCGGAACAGGAACTGCGGGCCCTGCTCACCCAGCTGACCGGTGCGGTCCGCCAGGTCGCGGCCGTGGGCACCCCGGAACAGGCCGCGGCCGCCGGTGAGGTGCTCACCTCCGCGCGACGGTCGATCTATCGGATACTCGCCGACGAGCCCATCGCCACCGACCGCGCGGACGACGCGAACAGGGCGGAGTGACAGAACACCGCGTGCGCGCCCGAATTTGCGCGATGATGGACGCCTGCGCACCGGAGAAATCGAAGAGGCGGGGATGGGGATCAGGAGGATCGCGCTGGTGGGGGCGGCATCGTTGACGCTGCTGGCCGGACCCGCCGCGGGCACCGTGGGAGCGGCGCCCGGTCCCGGTGGCGCCGGGTCGTCGACGGTCGCCACCGCCAGGGTGTCCCCGGTCGGCACCGCCAGGATGTCCACGGTCGGCACCGCCTCCGTCGCCGAGACGCCGATGCTGCCCGGCCCGCCGCAGGCCACCCATGCGGCCGCCGCCGACTACGGCGACGCCCACCCGGGCAGCGTCCCGCCCGGTGCCAACGACTTCACCTGCCGGCCGACCGCGGACCACCCGAACCCGGTGGTGCTCGCGCACGGCAGTGACTCCAACGCGTACTCCGACTGGGCCGACCTCGCACCGCGGCTGAAGGCCGCCGCATACTGCGTCTTCGCGGTGAACTACGGCGGCACACCGGGATCGACGACGTTCGGCACCGAGGACATGTACCTCAGCGCCGGTCAGATCGCGGATTTCGTGCATCGGGTCCGCGCCGGGACCGGCGCGGCGAAGGTGGACCTCGTCGGCTTCTCACAGGGTGCGACGGTGACCCGGTACTTCGTCAACAAGCTCGGCGGCGCGGCCGTCGTGGACCGGTGGGTGGGGGTGGCCTCGCCGAGCTACGGCGGAATCTTCTACGGGCTGGTCCCGGCCGCCGACGCGGTGCCCGGGGGTCGGGACGTGGTGAGTCTGTTCACGACGACCGCGGTGGCCCAACAGGCCCAGGGCTCGGACTTCCTCGCCGACCTCAACGGCGGCGGCGACACGGTCGCCGGGGTGCGGTACACGACGATCGGGACCCGATACGACGAGATGATCCAGCCCTGGACGAACGTCGCCCTGCACGGCCCGGGTGCGACGAACGTCCTGGTCCAGGACCGGTGCCCGCAGGACATGACCGGGCACATGAACATGGTCTACGACCCGTTCACCCTCGGGCTGGTGATGCAGGCCCTCGACCCGGGCACCACCGACCCGGACACCGGCGACGCGAACATCCCCGCCCCCGCGTGCACACCGGTGCCGCTCGGGACGGGGATGATCGGGATGGTCGGGCGCTGAGGCCCCGCGTCTACTCGGCGAGCTTGGTGAAGGCCTGGGCCCACAGGAAGAACTTGTTGGTGCCGAGGTCGCCGACCGTCTTGATGTTGAACGCCGCGGCGAGCTTCTCGGCGTCGCCGTCGCTGACGCCCTGCAGCGCCGTGACCGGCGCCTTGGCGATCTCCTCGACGGACTTGCCCTCCCAGGCCTTGATCAGTTTGTTGTCGGTGCCGGCCATGCAAACCTCCAGGTGTGTGCGTGACTTCTCTCGGGCCGACGGCCGCGATTCGAGTCCCGCGCACCGCCGGTCGAACAACACGTGCCAGTCAACACCGGGACCCGGCCGAGGTGTGGGACCGCCGCGCCGTGTTCGCCGACGATTCACGCGGGCGGGTCCGGGCGGGGTGGCACGTCGGCTTCCCTAGACTGTTCGTGAACCGACAGACTGTTCGTGCACCGACCCGCGGCGACCGCGGGCACCCGCATTCACCCATCGAAAGCCGGAGCCGCCTCGTGACCATCCAGCCCGTTCGCCTGTTCGGCGATCCCGTCCTGCGGACCCGAGCGGACGAGGTGGTCACCTTCGACCGCGAGCTGGAGCAGCTGGTGGCCGACCTGACCGACACGATGCGCGACAGCGGCGGAGCCGGGATCGCGGCTCCGCAGATCGGGGTGTCGCTGCGGGTCTTCGCCTACGAGTGCGGCGGGATGGCCGGGCACCTGGTGAACCCGACGTACGAGGTCGTCGGAACCGAGGAGCAGATCGGCCCCGAGGGCTGCCTGTCCATTCCGGGTGTGCGTGCCGATATCGGGCGGGCGATGAACGTGCGGGTGCGCGGTGTGGACGTGCACGGCGAGCCGGTCGCGTTCGAGTGCGCCGAGATCATGGCCCGGTGCGTCCAGCACGAGACCGACCATCTCGACGGCGTGCTGTTCCTGTCCCGGATGGCGCCGGCCGACCGCAAGGAGGCGATGCGCACGATCCGGGAATCGGACTGGTTCGGCGCCGGTGTCGCCGCGGGAGGTCGCTGACATGCGGATCGTCTTCGCCGGCACCCCGGACCCCGCCGTGCCGTCCCTGGCCCGGCTGCTCGCCTCGCCGCGGCACGAGGTCGTCGCGGTGGTCACCCGCCCCGACGCCGTCGCGGGCCGCGGTCGCAAGGTCTCCCGCTCGCCCGTCGGCGCCCTGGCCGACGAACACCGCATCGAGGTGCTCACGCCCACTCGCGCGTCCGACCCCGACTTCCTGGCCCGGCTACGGGAGATCGCGCCGGACTGTGCCCCGGTGGTCGCGTACGGGGCGCTGCTGCCGCGTCCGGTGCTCGACGTGCCGAAACACGGCTGGGTGAACCTGCACTTCTCGCTGCTGCCCGCATGGCGCGGCGCGGCGCCGGTGCAGGCCGCGGTCGCCGCCGGCGACGACATGACCGGCGCCAGCGTCTTCCAACTCGAGGAGGGCCTCGACACCGGGCCGGTGTTCGGCGTCACCACGGAACGGGTCCAGGGCACGGACACCGCGGGCACCCTCCTCGGCAGGCTCGCCGACAGCGGGGCCGTGCTGCTCGAATCGGTGCTCGACGGCATCGAGGACGGCGCGCTGACCGCGGTGCCGCAGTCGCTCGACGGGATCTCGCATGCCCCGAAGGTCACCGTCGAGTCGGCGCGGATCCGCTGGGACCACCCGGCGCAGGTGATCGACCGGCTCGTTCGGTCGGTGACCCCCGCGCCCGGCGCGTGGACGCAGGTCGGGGACCTGCGCCTGAAGGTCGGGCCGGTCACCCCGGTCGGCGACGGCGTGCTGCCGGAGCCGCTCGAACCCGGACAGTTGCTGGTCCGCAAGGACGGCTGCTACGTCGGCACCGCGACCGCCGCGGTCCGGCTGAGTCAGGTTCAGCCCCAGGGGAAGAAACTCATGGCGGCAGCAGACTGGGCGCGCGGGGCGCGCCTCGACCACGAGGTGCGTGCACAGTGACCGAGTCCCGTCGACCCTCGCGCGGCCACCGTGGCGGCCCGCGTCCGGATGCGGGTACCGCCCGCGCCGGTGCCGCAGGCCGAGACTCCAAGCGGCCCAACACCCGCCCGCGGCAACCGAAGCGGCCCGACGGCGCCGGCGTCGACCGGGCCCGGCTCGCGGCCCGTGACGTGCTGCGCGCGGTCCGCGAGCGCGACGCCTACGCGAACCTGGTCCTGCCCGCCCTGCTGCGCGAACGCGGCCTCGACGGCCGCGACGCCGCGTTGGCCACGGAACTCACCTACGGCGCGTGCCGCGCGCAGGGACTGCTCGACGCGGTGATCGCCTCCGGTGCGGGCCGGCCCGTCGACGAGATCGACGGCCCGCTCCTCGACGTGCTGCGCCTGGGTGCCTACCAGTTGCTGCGGACCAGGATCTCGCCGCACGCCGCGGTGGACACCTCCGTCGACCTGGTGCGCACCGAATTCGGTGGGGGCCGAGCGGGATTCGTCAACGCGGTACTGCGTCGTGTTGCCGAGCGGACCGAGGACGAGTGGGTTGCCGAACTCGCCCCCGACGCCTCCCGCGACCCGATCGGGCACCTCGCGTTCCGATACGCGCACCCGCTCTGGATCGCGCAGGCGTTCGCGGACGCCCTCGGCGCAGGCGCCGGGGAACTCGAACAGGTCCTCGCCGCGGACGACGCCCGCCCGGCGGTGCATCTGGTCGCGCGTCCGGGGGAGATCTCCGCGGAGGAACTCGCGCTGATCACCGGCGGCGAGGTCGGCCCGTACTCGCCGTACGCGGTGCACCTCGACGGCGGCGACCCCGGCAAACTCGACGCCGTCCGCGAGGGGCTCGCCGCGGTGCAGGACGAGGGCAGCCAGCTCGTCGCCCGCGCGCTGACCCTGGCCCCCGTCACCGGCGCCGACGGCGGCCGCTGGCTCGACCTGTGCGCCGGACCCGGCGGCAAGGCGGCACTGCTCGGCGCGCTCGCCGACATCGAGGGCGCCCGCGTCGACGCCGTCGAACCCGCCGCGCATCGCGCCGACCTGGTCCGCAAGACCACCCGCGGCCTGCCCGTCGACGTGCATGTCGCCGACGGCCGCGACCCCGGACTGGAACCCGGCTTCGACCGGATCCTCGTCGACGCCCCCTGCACCGGGCTCGGTGCGTTGCGGCGCCGCCCCGAGGCGCGGTGGCGCCGCCGGCCCGAGGACGTCACCGGGCTCGTCGCGCTGCAACGGGAACTGCTCGCCTCCGCGATCTCCCTGCTCCGGCCCGGTGGGGTCGTGCTGTACTCGACCTGCTCGCCGCACCTGTCGGAGACCGTCGCCGTCGTCGCGGACGCGGTGCGCAGGCACGGCGTCCAGCCCCTCGACACCCGCGAATTCGTGCCCGGCGTCCCGGACCTCGGCGACGGACCCGGGGTGCAGCTGTGGCCGCACCGGCACGGCACCGACGCGATGTTCATGGCGGCGCTGCGCAAGCCGGACTGACCTCGCGCCGCGAGCGGTCAGACCAGCAGCCGCGAGCGGTCAGACCAGCACCAGAACGGCGAGCAGGGCGAGCACGGTCACGACGCTGGCGGCCGCGATCGCACCGAAGGACGCGGGGGCGTACACCCCCGCGTCGAGCAGCCTGCCGATCGTTCGGTACCGGTAGGTCCCGTACGCGGAGACGAGGACGCCCGCGGCGACCAGGATCAGCCCGGCGGCCACCGCGTGGCCACCCCGATCGGGGGCGAACTTCGCGACCGCCACACCGAGTGCCGCCACGCTGATCCCGGTGCGGTGCCACGCCAGGTAGGTGCGTTCGTTGGCGAGGTGGTCGCGAGCGACGCTGCCGGCGTTCGGCCGCGCGTCGCCGTGGATGTCGCGCTTCATGGCTGCCTCCCGTCCACGCCCTTCCATCATCCGACGGCGACCGTCGCGTCGTCTGCACGTTTCGGTGGATGCGAAGCCCCGGCGTGGGTCATCATCGAGGTATGTCCGACCGACGGGGCGCACCGCGCCTGCGTCCGCTGACGACGCCGAGAGCCGCGGCCGTCGCCGGCATCGTGTTCGCGGTGCTGTTCGGGACCAGCCTGGTGTTGTTGCGGGTGTCGTTGCCGGACAATCCGTTCGCGCCGTGGCGCGGCCAGTCGCGCATCACCACGGCCCTGGTCCTGGCGCCGCTGGCGGGGATCGCGTTCCTGTGGTTCGTCGGCGTGGTCCGGGACCGGCTCGGTGATCTCGAGGACCGGTTCTTCGCGACCGTGGTCCTGGGCAGCGGCCTGCTGTTCCTCGCGTTGTTCTTCGCGTCGTCGGCGACGGCGGGCGCGGTGCTGGCCTATTCCCGGCACATCGACACGGATACGGACCCGGTGGTGTCGTTCGGTCGCGAGGTGATGCTGCAGATCGGCAACGTGTACGCCGTCCGCATGGCGGCGGTGTTCATGATCTCGCTCGCGACGATCTGGTGGCGTACCGGCGTCATGCCGCGGGTGATGGTGGCCGTCACGTATCTGGTCGCCCTCGCCCTGCTGCTGGTCGTCAGTCTCAGCCTGTGGGCCACCCTGGCGTTCCCGACGTGGGTCCTGCTGATCAGCACCTACATCCTCGTCGTCGGACCGATCGAGGCGGGGCCGGAGACGTCACCCGGCACCGGGCCGCCCGAACGACGATGACGACCGGTGGGTGGTGCCGGGGAGGCCGACCGCAGCGGACGGGTCGGTACCGGCTTCCCGTTCGTCCAAGGCGGACTTGGACGGGTCGGCGCACACTCGACTCGTGCACACCTGGAAGGACGTCGTCGCGGTCGCGAGCCGGCTGCCGGAAGTCGAGGAATCGACCTGGTACCGGACCCCCGCGCTGAAGGTCGCGGGAAAGGGCTTCGCGAGGCTGCGCACGGAGGCGGAGGGCGGGCTGGTGCTGATGTGCGGGCTCGACGAGAAGCAGGCTCTGCTCGCGTCGGGTGACCCGGCCTTCTACACGACCCCGCACTACGACGGACACGGTGCGATCCTGGTGGACCTCGAGCGGGTCGAGCGCGACCAGCTCGCCGAACTGCTGACCGAGTCGTGGCGCCGGAAGGCACCGAAGCGACTGCAGGCCAGCCTCGGTCGGGGCACCTCGGGCACCCTCTAAACTCGCGGGTGTGGCTCACCCGATGATCGCTCCGTCCATTCTGTCCGCCGATTTCGCTCGACTCGCCGACGAGGCCGCCGCCGTGGCCGGCTCCGACTGGCTGCACGTGGACGTGATGGACGCGCACTTCGTTCCGAACCTGACACTGGGGCTGCCGGTCGTGGAGTCGCTGCTGAAGGCGACCGACATCCCGCTCGACTGCCACCTGATGATCGAGAACCCGGGTCGCTGGGCGCCGCCGTACGCGGAGGCAGGCGCGTACAACGTCACGATCCACGCGGAGGCGACCGACGACCCGATCTCCGTCGCGCGCGACATCCGCGCGGCCGGCGCGAAGGCGGGCCTGTCGGTCAAGCCGGGCACCCCGATCGAGCCGTATCTCGAGATCCTGAAGGAGTTCGACACGCTGCTCGTGATGAGCGTGGAGCCCGGCTTCGGCGGCCAGTCCTTCATCCCGGACGTGCTCAGCAAGGCGCGCGCCGTCCGCAAGCTCGTCGACTCCGGTGAGCTGACCCTGATCGTCGAGATCGACGGCGGCATCAACACCGACACCGTCGAGGCCGCCGCCGAGGCCGGCGTCGACTGCTTCGTCGCCGGCTCCGCCGTCTACGGTGCCGCCGACCCCGCCGAGGCGGTGCGCAAGCTCCGCGCGCAGGCCGCGGCGGTGTCGCCGCACCTGACCCTGGCCGTGTGACGTGCCGGACACGGCACAGGAGCTGACCGCGCTGCGGATGGCGGTCGACGCCGCCGAGCGGGTCCGCGGCACCACCAGCCCGAACCCGCCGGTGGGCGCCGTGATCCTCGACGCGGACGGCGCGATCGCCGGCATCGGCGCCACCAGCCCGGTCGGTGGGCCGCACGCCGAGGTGCTGGCGCTGCGCGCCGCCGGCCCCCGAGCCCGGGGCGGCACCGCGGTCGTCACCCTCGAGCCGTGCAACCACGTCGGCCGCACCGGACCGTGCGCGCTGGCGTTGCTCGAGGCCGGGATCGCCCGTGTCGTGTACGCGGTCGGCGACCCCAACCCGTCGGCCGCCGGCGGCGCCGAGACGCTGCGCACGGCCGGGGTCGACGTCGTCGCGGGCGTCGGCGCAGATCTCGTCGAACGGGGTCCGCTGCGGGCGTGGCTGCATCGGCAGCGCGCCGGCCGCGCCCACGTGACCTGGAAGTTCGCGGCGAGTCTCGACGGGCGCAGCGCCGCCGCCGACGGCACCAGCCAGTGGATCACCGGCCCCGAGGCCCGGGCCCGGGTGCACGCCGAGCGGGCGAAACTGGACGCGATCGTCGTCGGCACCGGCACCGTCCTCGCCGACGACCCGTGGCTGACGGCCCGCCGCCCCGACGGCACCCTCGCGGCGCGCCAGCCGCTGCGCGTCGTCGTCGGCGAGCGCGAGATCCCGGCGTCCGCCCGGATCCTCGACGACGCCGCCGAGACCCTGGTGCTGCGCACCCGCGACCCGCACGAGGTGGTCGCCGCTCTGGCCGACCGCCCCGACGTCCTGCTCGAAGGCGGCCCGCGCCTGGCCGGGGCCTTCCTCGCGGCGGGATTGATCGACCGCGTCCAGGCGTTCCTCTCACCGGTACTCCTCGGCGCGGGCGCCGCCGCGGTGGAGGATGCTGGTGTCGGCACCATCGCCGACGCACTGCGGTTCGAGCGGGAATCGGTCGACACCGTCGGACCCGACCTGCTGCTGAACCTGGTCCCCGTCCGATCCTGATCATCGAAGAACCACCCGACAGAGGAGAGAAGAGACAGTGTTCACCGGCATCGTCGAAGAACTGGGCGAGATCGTCGCCAAGGAGGACCTGGCCGACGCGGCCCGCTTCACGGTCCGCGGTCCGCTGGTCACCTCCGACGCCGGGCACGGCGACTCGATCGCCGTCAACGGTGTCTGCCTGACCGTCGTCGACGTCGTCGACGGTGACAGCTTCACCGCCGACGTGATGGCCGAGACGCTCGACCGGTCGAGCCTGGGCAACCTCCAGGTCGGCAGCAAGGTGAACCTCGAACGTGCCGCGGCGCTGAACAGCCGGCTCGGCGGACACCTGGTGCAGGGTCACGTCGACGGCACCGGCACGATCGTCAGCCGGTCGCCGTCGGAGAACTGGGAGGTCGTGCGGATCTCCCTGCCCGCCTCGATCTCGCGGTACGTCGTGGAGAAGGGGTCGATCACGGTCGACGGCGTCTCGCTGACCGTGTCGGCGCTCGGCGGCGAGGGGGAGCAGGAGTGGTTCGAGATCTCGCTGATCCCGACCACCCTCGCGCTGACCGTGCTCGGCACCGCGACCCCGGGCACCCTCGTCAACCTCGAGGTCGACGTGATCGCCAAGTACGTGGAGCGACTGCAGAACGCGGGCCGGTAGGCCCCGTGGGTGCCGTCCGGTAGGGCAGGGTGGCGGCCTCACAATCGTGGGGTCGTACTGTTGAGGTGCACCTCGTGGGTGTACGGACATTCAAGACTGATGGAGCGCAGCACGTGACCAGGTTCGACAGTATCGAGCGCGCAGTCGCCGATATCGCGGCAGGCAAGGCGGTCGTCGTGGTCGACGACGAGGACCGGGAGAACGAGGGTGACCTGATCTTCGCGGCCGAGAAGGCGACGCCGGAGCTGGTGGCATTCATGGTCCGGTACACCTCGGGGTATCTGTGTGTGCCGTTGGCGGGTGAGGACTGTGACCGGCTCGGGTTGCCGCCGATGTATTCGTCCAACCAGGACAAGCACGGCACGGCGTACACGGTGACGGTGGACGCGAAGGAGGGCATCGGGACGGGGATCTCGGCGTCCGACCGGGCCGCGACGATGCGGCTGTTGGCGGACCCGGAGACCGGGGCGGCCGATTTCACCCGTCCGGGTCACGTGGTGCCGCTGCGGGCGAAGGAGGGGGGCGTGTTGCGCAGGCCGGGGCACACCGAGGCGGCGGTGGACCTGGCGCGCATGGCGGACCTGCGTCCGGCGGGTGTGATCTGCGAGATCGTCAGCCAGAAGGACGAGGGTCACATGGCCCAGACCGACGAGCTGCGGGTGTTCGCGGACGATCACAATCTGGCGATGATCTCGATCGCGGACCTGATCGCGTGGCGGCGCAAGCACGAGAAGCATGTGGTGCGGGTCGCGGAGGCGCGGATCCCGACCCCGCACGGCGATTTCAAGGCCGTCGGGTATCAGAGCGTGTACGACGAGGTCGAGCACGTGGCGCTGGTGCGGGGGGATCTGGCGGGTCCGGACGGGGACGGTTCGGATGTGTTGGTGCGGGTGCATTCGGAGTGCCTGACCGGGGACGTGTTCGGGTCGTTGCGGTGCGACTGTGGTCCGCAGTTGGACGCGGCGTTGGAGATGGTCGCGGCCGAGGGTCGTGGTGTGGTGCTGTACATGCGTGGTCACGAGGGCCGCGGTATCGGTCTGATGCACAAGCTGCAGGCGTACCAGTTGCAGGACGCGGGGTCGGACACCGTGGATGCGAATCTGGAGTTGGGGTTGCCCGCGGATGCCCGGGATTACGGGATCGGTGCGCAGATCCTGGTGGATCTGGGTGTGACGTCGATGCGGTTGTTGACGAACAATCCGGCGAAGCGGGTGGGTCTGGACGGGTACGGCTTGCAGATTCTCGAGCGGGTGCCGATGCCGTTGCGGGCGAATGCGGAGAACCTGACGTATCTGCGGACGAAGCGGGATCGGATGGGTCACGATCTGGCGGGTCTGGACGAGTTCGAGAAGGGCGGTGCGGTGTGAGCGGCGAAGGACTGCCCGACCTGCAACTCGGTCAGGCGAAGGACCTCTCGCTCGCGGTCGTCGCCGGATCGTGGCATCCCGAGATCTCGGAGGCGCTGATCGCCGGGGCGAAGCGGGTGGCCAAGCAGGCGCAGATCGACGACGTCACGCTCGTTCGGGTCGCCGGCGCGATCGAACTGCCGGTCGTCGCGCAGCAGCTGGCACGCACCCACGACGCCGTCGTCGCGCTCGGTGTCGTGATCCGCGGCGGCACACCGCATTTCGAGTACGTGTGCGACGCCGTCACCTACGGGCTGACCCGGGTGTCGCTCGACGAGGGCACCCCCGTCGCGAACGGTGTCCTGACCACCGACACCGAACAGCAGGCCCGGGACCGCTCCGGCCTGCCGGGTTCGGTGGAGGACAAGGGCGGGCAGGCGTGCGCGGCGGCGATCGACACCGCCGTCACCCTCAAGACGCTGCGTGAGCGGGCGGCCGGGCGGTGACCGCCTGGGAGCTGGACGTCCGTTCGCACAAGTCCGCCCGGTACGCGATCGGCGTGGCGGTCGTCTGCGTCGCGCTGTTCGTGGTGCTCGGCGTGCTGCTGCGGAACACCCCGACGGGCGTGTACTTCCGGCTCGTCGATCAGCTCTCGATGATCGGCATCGGCATCGCCCTCGCCGGCGGCGTCCTGCTGCTGACCCGGCCGCGGCTGCGGGCGAACGCGGACGGCGTGCTCGTGCGCAACGCGTTCGGCGAGCGGCGCGTCGACTGGGACCTCGTCCAGGGGCTGTCCTTCCCGGACGGCGCCGCCTGGGCGCGCATCGAACTGCCCGACGACGAGTACATCCCGGTGATGGCGATCCAGGCCAACGACCGCGGCCACGCCGTCGACGCGGTGCGCAGGTTCCGCGCTCTGGAGTCGCGGTACGCGCACGGCGACTCCGGCACCGCCGGCTGACCACTCACCGCAGGTCGCCGGTCACCGCGCCCTCGCGGCGCGGATCGGCCCCGCCGATCCAGCCGTCGGTGCCGCGCAGCAACACGCTCAGCCCGCTGGACTGCGGCGCGGTGGACACCTGGTGTCCGAGCGCGGTCAGCGCCTGCACCAGCGGATCGTGGGCGCCGTTGTCGGCGCCGTCGATGCCGGGGTGTTCGCCGCCGACGTTGGTGCGCGGCGTATTGGCCGCGCCGAAGTCGACCAGCGACACCGCCTGCTGCGGATCGAGGCCCCAGTCGAGGAGCGCGACCAGGGTCTTGACCACGAACTGGATGATCACCGCGCCGCCGGGCGAACCGGTGGCGAGCACCGGCGCGCCGCGGCCACCGTCGGGGTTCCGTTCGAACACCAGCGTCGGGGCCATCGAACTGCGCGGGCGCTTGCCGGGCTCGACGCGATTGGCCACCGGCGTGCCGTCCGGCGCGGCCGGCTCCGCGGAGAAGTCGGTGAGCTGGTTGTTGAGCAGGAACCCGTCGACCATGTGGAACGAGCCGAACGCCGACTCGATGGACGTGGTCATCGAGGCGACGTCGCCGTACCGGTCCGCGACGGTGATCTGACTGGTCCCGTGCTCCTCGCCGGGTCGCGCGGCGGCCGGGGCGAACTCGCCCGGCCGCGCGGTGCCCATGCTGTGGCCGGGGTCGATCAGCGCCGCCCGCCCCGCCAGATAGCCGGGATCGACCAGCGCGTCCGGTGAGCCGCCCGGCAGCGGCACGAAGTCGGTGTCGGCGACGTAGGCGTCGCGGTCGGCGTAGGCGAGACGCTCCGCCTCGCTGATCAGGTGCACGGCCCGCGGGTCCGGGACCCCGCCGTCGGCATCGACGTCGCGTGGGGGAAGCGCGGCCAGGTCTGTGCCGGTCAGCATGCCGAGCGTCGCGGCCACCGCGATCCCGCCCGACGACGGCGGCGGCATCCCGCAGACCTCGCGGTCGCGGTAGCCGGTGCACACCGGGGTGCGCTCGATCGCGCGATAGCCGGCCAGGTCGGCGGTGCTCAGCGCTCCCGCCGTGCGCCCGCCCGAGGTGTCGGCGGTGGCCGCCACGACGTCCTCGGCGACGGCACCGGTGTAGAAGGCGTCGGCGCCCTCGCTCGCCACCGCGCCGAGCGTCTTCGCCATCGCCGGATTGACCAGCACGGTGCCCTCCGGTTTCGCGCTCCCGTCCGGGCGCAGGAAGTAGTCGCGGGCCTGCTCGTCGCGGGCGAGGTCGGCGGCGGCGTCGGCGATCGCGGCCGCCATCCGTGGGCTGATCTCGAACCCGTTGTCGGCCAGCCGGATCGCCGGATCGAACAACTCGTCCCAGGGCATCCGGCCGTGCTCGGTGTGCGCCGACTGGAGCATCCGTAGCACCCCGGGCACCCCGATCGAGCGCCCGCTGGTCCGGGCGGAGGGTGCGGGCGGCGCGGGGTCGGCGGGCGAGATGCGGCGCAGATAGTCGGCGGTGGCGGCGGCCGGGGCGGTCTCGCGGCCGTCGTAGGCCTGTACGGACCCCGTCGCACCGTCCCGGTACAGCAGGAAGGTGCCGCCGCCGATGCCGGAGGACTGCGGCTCGACCAGGCCGAGCACCGTCTGCGCGACGATCAGGGCGTCCGCCGCGGACCCGCCGTCGGCGAGCACCCGGCACGCGGCCTCGGTGGCCACCGGGTTGGCGGTGGCGGCGGCGTACGTCGCCGTGCGCACCGGCGTCATCCCGGTGCGGTAGCCGGTGGGGATCTCCGGGGCGGTGGCGATGTCGCGGCCCCCCGGTGCGGTGGGCGCCGTCGTGATCGGGGTGCCGTTGGGTGCGACGGAACATGCCGCGGCCGGGCCGGACCCGGGATCGGTCGCACATCCCGCGGCCAGCGCCAGCGTCACCGACATCGCGGCCGCCGCCGCCCGTCCCGCCCCGCCCGTCCGCACCGCGATCACCTCGCCAGTGGTCCATGTGTGCCGCGCCACACCCACGCTAACAGTGCGGGCAACCCGCGACGCTGCTCCCGGCGGACCGGTCGGTGGGGGCGACTAGCCTGGTGGGGTGCCCGATCCCGCCACCTACCGTCCCGCCACCGGAACCATTCCGACGGAACCGGGCGTGTACAAGTTCCGCGATCCGCACGGCCGGGTCGTCTACGTCGGCAAGGCGAAGAGTCTGCGCAGCAGGCTGAACTCGTACTTCGCGGACGTCGCGTCGCTGCATCCGCGGACCCGGCAGATGGTCACCACGGCCGGCAGCGTCGAGTGGACGGTGGTCGGCACGGAGGTCGAGGCCCTCCAGCTCGAGTACAACTGGATCAAGGAGTTCGACCCGCGGTTCAACGTCCGCTACCGCGACGACAAGACCTACCCCGTCCTGGCCGTCACGCTGAACGAGGAGTATCCGCGGCTGTTCGTGTACCGCGGACCGCGGCGCAAGGGGGTCCGCTACTTCGGCCCCTACTCGCATGCCTGGGCGATCCGCGAGACCCTCGACCTGCTGCTGCGGGTGTTCCCGGCCCGTACCTGTTCGGCCGGGGTGTTCAAGCGGCACAACCAGATCGGCCGCCCCTGCCTGCTCGGCTACATCGACAAGTGCTCCGCCCCGTGCGTGGGCCGGGTCAGCGCCGCCGAGCACCGGCTGATCGTCGAGGACTTCTGCGACTTCCTCGCCGGCCGCACCGACAAGCTGGTCCGCGAACTCGAGGCCCGCATGCAACGCGCCTCCGACGACCTCGACTTCGAGAGCGCCGCCCGCCTGCGCGACGACCTCGGTGCGTTGCGCAAGGCCCTCGAGAAGCAGGCCGTCGTCCTCGGGGACGGCACCGATGCCGACGTCGTCGCGTTCGCGGCCGACGAACTCGAGGTGTCGGTACAGGTGTTCCACGTGCGCGGCGGCCGCGTGCGCGGCCAGCGCGGCTGGGTGGTCGAACACTCCGGAGACGGTGGCACCGCCGATCTGGTCGAGCAGTTCCTGACCCAGTTCTACGGCGAACAGGCTGCGATGGCCGATCAGCCGGGGCTGCAGGCCGACCGCGGCACCGTCGTGCCGCGCGAGGTGCTGGTGCCGGTGCTGCCGGACGGCGCGGCCGACCTGCAGCAGTGGCTCAGCGGACTGCGCGGCTCGGCGGTGTCGCTGCGGGTGCCGCAGCGCGGGGACAAGAAGACCCTCGCCGAGACCGTCGAACGCAACGCGAAAGAGGCCCTCGCCCAACACAAGCTCAAGCGGGCCGGGGATCTGACGTCCCGGTCGGCGGCGTTGCAGGGCATCCAGGAGGCCCTCGACCTGGACGAGGCGCCGCTCCGCATCGAGTGCATCGACATCAGTCACGTGCAGGGCACCGACGTGGTGGCCTCGCTGGTGGTGTTCGAGGACGGTCTGCCGCGCAAGTCCGACTACCGGCACTACGCGATCAAGGAGGCGGCGGGGGAGGGTCGCTCCGACGACGTCGCGTCGATCGCGGAGGTCACCCGGCGCCGGTTCCTGCGGCACGCCCAGGACGCGGGGCGGCAGCCGGGCGACGCGGATCGGGGGGAGTCGGGCGACGCGGACGTCGCTGCCGTGTCGAACGGCGGGGATCCGGCGCAGGCGGCGGCACTGGACCCGCAGACCGGCCGGCCGCGACGGTTCGCGTACCCCCCGAACCTGTTCGTCGTCGACGGCGGGAAGCCGCAGGTGACCGCCGCGGCGGCGGTCCTCGACGAACTCGGCGTCACCGACGTCGCGGTCGTCGGTCTCGCCAAGCGGCTCGAGGAGGTGTGGGTGCCGGGCGAGGACGACCCGGTGATCCTGCCGCGCACGAGCGACGCGCTGTACCTGTTGCAGCGGGTCCGCGACGAGGCGCACCGGTTCGCGATCACCTTCCACCGCAGCAAACGCTCCCGCCGGATGACCGCGTCCGCGCTGGACTCGGTCAAGGGCCTGGGGGAGACGAGGCGCACGGCGCTCGTCACCCATTTCGGGTCGGTCGCGAAGCTGAAGCAGGCGACGGTCGAGGAGATCACCGCGGTGCCGGGGATCGGGGTCGCGACGGCTCGGGCCGTGCTCGCGGCCCTCGCCGAAGGGACCGCGGCGGGCCGCACCGAGGACACCCAGGCCGATGAAACCGACGATTCGGTCCGCATGGGGGATGATGGGGCCGAATCGGATGCAATCGAGTCGAGGAAGGCGGGCGCCTGGTGACCGAACGCGCTGACGTCCAGCCGGACATCGAGGTCGCGCTGGTGACCGGACTGTCGGGCGCCGGCCTCAGCACCGCGGCGAAGGTCCTCGAGGACCTCGGCTGGTACGTCGCCGACAACCTGCCGCCGGAGCTGATCACCCGGATGGTGGACCTGGGATCGGAGGAGTCGTCGCGGATCCCGAAACTGGCCGTCGTCATCGACATGCGCAGCCGACGGTTCAGTGGCGACCTCGCCACCGTCGTCACGGAGGTCGAGGAGAAGGCGCCGCAGACGCGGGTGTTGTTCCTCGACGCCGCCGACCCGGTGCTGGTGCGGCGGTTCGAGCAGAACCGGCGCAGCCACCCACTGCAGGGTGAGGGCAGCGACGGCACCCTGATCGAGGGCATCGCCGCCGAGCGGGCGCGACTGGCCGCGGTCCGGGCCGACGCGGACCTGGTGATCGACACCTCGTCGCTGTCGGTGCACGAACTGCGGCACCGCGTCGAGGACGCGTTCGGTGGCGGCTCGGTGCCGTCGGTGGCGGTGACGGTGGAGTCGTTCGGCTTCAAGTACGGGCTGCCGATGGACGCGGACCTGGTCTGCGACGTACGGTTTCTGCCCAACCCGCACTGGATTCCGGGGCTGCGGGACCACACCGGGCGCGAGGCGCCGGTACGCGACTACGTCCTCTCCCAGGAGGGCGCGCAGGACTACCTCGACACGTATCACCACGTCGTCGAGTTGACGACGGACGGCTACCGCCGGGAGGGCAAGCGCTACATGACGATCGCGGTCGGATGCACCGGTGGCAAACATCGGAGCGTCGCGATGACGGAGGCCCTCGCGGCCCGGCTCGAGGCGGACACCGGGATCACGGTCAAGATCGTGCACCGCGACCTAGGGCGCGAATGACAGCGTCGCAGTCGCAGTCGCAGTCGGAGCCGGGACGAACCGCGCCGCGGTCGGAGGCGGGAATGTCAGTGCAGGACAGCGACGGTCGGGGACCGTCGATCGTCGCTCTCGGCGGCGGACACGGGCTGTACGCGACGCTGAGCGCGGCGCGCCGGCTCAGTGACGACGTCACCGCGGTCGTCACCGTTGCCGACGACGGGGGATCGTCGGGCCGGTTGCGGGCCGAACTGGGTGTCATCCCGCCGGGTGACCTCCGGATGGCACTGGCCGCGCTCGCCGCGGAGGACGCGGACGTGAAGACGTGGACGACGACTCTGCAGCACCGTTTCGGCGGGACCGGCGCGCTCGCCGGGCACACGGTCGGCAACCTGATCCTGGCCGGACTCACCGAGGTGCTCGGGGACACGGTCAGTGCCCTCGACGAGGTGGCCCGCGTGCTGCGCATCCGTGGCCGGGTGCTGCCGATGTCGCCGATACCGCTGGCGATCGAGGCGGACGTCGCCGGACTCGAAGCCGACCCGCGGGTGTGCCGGACGATCCGCGGGCAGGTCGCCGTCGCGACGACCCCCGGGCAGGTGCGCCGGGTGCGGTTGCTGCCGCCGGATCCGCCGGCCACCCCCGACGCGGTCGCCGCGATCGAACGTGCCGACCTGGTGCTGCTCGGTCCCGGGTCGTGGTTCACGAGCGTCATCCCGCACGCGCTGGTGCCGGACCTCGCGGCCGCCCTCCAGAACACCTCCGCGCGCAAGGCACTGATCCTGAACCTGGCGCCGGAGCCGGGGGAGACGGCGGGGTTCTCCGCCGAACGACACCTGCACGTCCTCGCGCAGCACGCGCCCGACCTGCGCGTCGACGACGTCCTGGTCGACTCGGATTCGGTCCCTGAGGGACGCGAACGCGACCACCTGTGTCGCGCCGCCGCCCGCCTCGGCGCCACGGTCGGGTACGCCGACGTCGCGCGGACCGGAACCGCCACCCACCACCCCGGCAAGCTCGCGGCCGCGATCGACCGCATCGCGTCCGTGACGCCGGAATCGTCACACACGGGAAGGGAGCCCACTTCGTGGCAATGACAGCGGAGGTCAAGGACGAGCTGAGTCGGCTCGTCGTGACCCAGGTGTCCGCACGCAGGGCAGAGGTGTCGTCGTTGCTGCGGTTCGCCGGCGGCCTGCACATCGTGGCCGGCCGGGTCGTCGTCGAAGCCGAGGTCGACCTCGGCTCCACGGCCCGCCGCCTGCGCGGCGAGATCCACGACCTCTACGGCTACGGCGCGGACGTGCACGTCCTCGGTGCGGGCGGACTCCGCAAGAGTGCCCGCTACATCGTCCGCGTCTCGAAGGACGGCGAGGCCCTCGCCCGTCAGACCGGACTGCTGGACCTGCGCGGCCGGCCCGTGCGGGGACTGCCGGCGCAGGTCGTCGGTGGCAGCGTCGTCGACTCGGAGGCCGCGTGGCGGGGGGCGTTCCTCGCGCACGGATCGCTGACGGAACCGGGCCGGTCCTCGGCGCTCGAGATCAGCTGCCCCGGTCCGGAGGCGGCGCTCGCGCTCGTCGGAGCGGCCCGCCGTCTCGGTGTGGCGGCGAAGGCCCGCGAGGTGCGCGGCGCCGACCGGGTGGTCGTGCGCGACGGCGACGCGATCGGCGCACTGCTGACCCGGATGGGTGCCCAGGACACGCGGTTGACCTGGGAGGAACGCCGGATGCGCAGGGAGGTGCGGGCGACCGCGAACCGGCTCGCCAACTTCGACGACGCCAACCTGCGCCGGTCCGCGCGGGCCGCGGTCGCGGCCGCGGCCCGGGTGGAGCGGGCACTCGAGATCCTCGGCGACGAGGTGCCCGACCACCTCGCCGCGGCAGGCAGTCTGCGCGTGCAGCACCGGCAGGCGTCGCTCGAGGAACTCGGACAGCTCGCGGACCCGCCGATGACGAAGGACGCGGTCGCGGGCCGGATCCGGCGACTGCTGTCGATGGCCGACCGCAAGGCGAAGGAGACCGGGATCCCGGACACCGAGTCCGCGGTCACCGCGGAGCTGCTCGACGAGGCCTGAGCCGGGCGGGCGGGCGGTCGGCGCCGCCGCTGCACCTCGAGGTCCCGGCCGGTGGGGGAGATGTGGGGGTCCCCGGGCCCGCCCACTAGGCTGGGGCACACATCTGATCCATGCACACGAGAATGGTCGAAAAGGAGCGAATTGTGACTGTCCGGGTAGGCGTGAACGGCTTCGGTCGTATCGGACGTAACTTCTTCAGGGCGGTCGATGCGCAGAAGGCGCTCGGCACCACCGACATCGAGATCGTGGCGGTCAACGACCTGACCGACAACGCGACCCTCGCACACCTGCTCAAGTACGACTCGATCCTCGGCCGGCTGCCGCACGACGTCTCGCTCGAGGGCGACGACACCATCGTCGTCGGCGACCAGAAGATCAAGGCCCTCGCGCACCGCGGCCCGCTGAACGAGCTGCCCTGGGGCGAGCTGGGTGTCGACGTCGTCGTCGAGTCCACCGGCATCTTCACCGACGCCGCCAAGGCCAAGGGTCACCTCGAGGCCGGCGCCAAGAAGGTCATCATCTCCGCGCCCGCCAAGGGTGAGGACATCACCATCGTGATGGGTGTCAACGACGACAAGTACGACGGCAGCCAGAACATCATCTCGAACGCCTCGTGCACCACGAACTGCCTCGGCCCGATCGCCAAGGTGCTCGACGACGAGTTCGGCATCGTCAAGGGCCTGATGACCACGGTCCACGCCTACACCCAGGACCAGAACCTGCAGGACGGCCCGCACAGCGACCTGCGTCGCGCCCGCGCCGCCGCGCTGAACGTCGTCCCGACCGGCACCGGCGCCGCCAAGGCCATCGGCCTGGTGCTCCCGCAGCTGCTCGGCAAGCTGGACGGCTACGCCCTGCGCGTGCCGATCCCGACGGGTTCGGTCACCGACCTGACCGCCAACCTGGCGAAGAAGGCCACCGTCGAGGAGATCAACGCCGCGATGAAGGCGGCCGCCGAGGGCACCCTCAAGGGCATCCTGAAGTACACCGAGGCCCCGATCGTCTCCTCCGACATCGTCACCGACCCGCACTCGTCGATCTTCGACGCGGGCCTGACCAAGGTGATCGACGACCAGGTCAAGATCGTCTCCTGGTACGACAACGAGTGGGGCTACTCGAACCGTCTCGCGGACCTCATCGGTCTCGTCTCGAAGTCCCTCTGATAGCGGTGGCAGTCAAGACGCTGAAGGACCTGCTGGACGAGGGGGTCGCGGGCCGCGCCGTGCTGGTGCGTTCGGACCTCAACGTCCCGCTGGACGGCGACACGATCACCGACCCGGGTCGGATCATCGCCTCGGCGCCGACCATCTCGGCGCTCGCCGAGGCCGGCGCCAAGGTCATCGTGATGGCGCACCTGGGCCGCCCGAAGGGCGAGCCGGATCCGGCGCTGTCGCTGGCGCCGGTCGCCGCGAAGCTCGGTGAGGTGCTCGGCCGCAACGTCCAGCTCGCCGGCGACGTCGTCGGCCAGGACGCACTGGCGCGTGCCGAGGGCCTGACCGACGGTGACGTGCTGCTGCTCGAGAACATCCGGTTCGATCCGCGCGAAACCAGCAAGGACGACGCGGAGCGGCTCGCGCTCGCCAAGGCGCTCGTCGAGCTGACCGACATGGGTGGGGCGTTCGTCTCCGACGGGTTCGGGGTCGTGCACCGCAAGCAGGCGTCCGTCTACGACGTGGCGATGCTGCTGCCGCACTACGCAGGCACCCTCGTCGCGACGGAGGTCGAGGTCCTGCAGAAGCTGACGCAGGACTCCGAGAAGCCGTACGCGGTCGTGCTCGGCGGCTCGAAGGTCTCCGACAAGCTGGCCGTGATCGAGGCGCTCGCGCAGCGCGCGGACACCCTCGTCATCGGCGGCGGCATGTACTACACCTTCCTTGCCGCGCAGGGAGTTTCGGTGGGCAACTCGCTGTGCGAGGAGTCGATGATCGAGACCTGCAAGTCGCTGCTCGACCGGTACGCCGACGTGATCCACATCCCGCAGGACGTGGTGATCGCCGACTCGTTCTCCGCCGACGCGGAGTCCCGGACGGTGTCGGTGCTCGAGATCCCGGACGGCTGGATGGGTCTGGACATCGGACCGGAGTCGGTGGAGCGCTTCGCGGCGATCCTGTCCGGCGCCAAGACGGTGTTCTGGAACGGCCCGATGGGCGTGTTCGAGTTCGAGAAGTTCTCCGCAGGCACCAAGGGTGTCGCCGAGGCGATCATCGCGGCCACCGGCAAGGGCGCGTTCAGCGTCGTCGGCGGTGGCGACTCCGCGGCCGCCGTGCGGCTGCTGGGCCTGCCGGAGGACGGCTTCTCGCACATCTCCACCGGTGGCGGCGCCTCCCTCGAGTACCTCGAGGGCAAGACGCTGCCCGGCCTCGACGTTCTGGAGGCCTGACAGATGGCACGCAAGCCGCTCATCGCCGGCAACTGGAAGATGAACCTCAACCACCTCGAGGCCATCGCGCTGGTGCAGAAGATCGCCTTCTCGCTGCCGGAGAAGTACTTCGAGAAGGTCGACGTGACGGTGATCCCGCCGTTCACGGACATCCGCAGCGTGCAGACCCTCGTCGAGGGCGACAAGCTCCTGGTCACCTACGGTGCACAGGACGTCTCCGCTCACGAGTCCGGCGCCTACACCGGTGAGGTCAGCGGGTCGATGCTCGCGAAGCTCGGCTGCACCTTCGTGGTGGTCGGGCACTCGGAGCGTCGCCAGTACCACGCCGAGACCGACGAGGTCGTGCTCGCCAAGACGAAGGCGGCGCTCGCGAACGGGCTGACCCCGATCGTGTGCATCGGTGAGGGCCTCGACATCCGCGAGGCCGGCGACCACGTCGCGTACAACGTCGCACAGCTGAAGGGCTCCCTCGCGGGCCTGTCGGCGGACCAGATCGGCAAGCTCGTGATCGCGTACGAGCCGGTGTGGGCCATCGGTACCGGCAAGGTCGCCTCCGCCGCCGACGCGCAGGAGGTCTGCAAGGCCGTGCGTGCCACGCTCGCGGAGCTGGCGTCCGCGGAAGTCGCGGCCGACGTGCGCGTGCTCTACGGCGGATCGGTCAACGCCAAGAACGTCGGCGAGCTCGTCGCTCAGCCCGACATCGACGGCGGTCTGGTCGGCGGGGCCTCGCTCAAGGCCGACGAGTTCGCGACGCTGTCCGCGATCGCGGCCGGCGGCCCGCTCCCGTGATCTGACGATCGCCGCACGAACGCCGGTGGGCGCGTGAACCTGTCGAGGTTCCCGCGCCCACCGGCGTTTTCGCCTACTTCCCCAGCCCGAGTTCGCGCAGGCGGGCGTCGAACGCCTCGATGCGGGCGGTGTTCTCGTAGAAGTCCTCCTGCTCGACGATGCGTCCCCACCGGGTGCGGACCAGCAGCACCGTCCGGTTCCGGTACACGACCTCCCCGTCGGGTCCGGTGGCGTGGTCGTTGAAGCGCACCAGCACCGTCATCCGCCACGGCGGGCCACCGAAGTACGCCTCGGTGATCTCACCCTGCAGGCCCGCGTCGACGAAGCTGCGCAGAAAGGCGTCGATCTCGTCCCGCCCCACGTGCAGCCCGGCCCAGCGGTGGTCGCCGTCCGCGAACCGGAGCACCGCGTCGCTGCGATAGGAACGCAGCAGCGGCCGGTGGTCGCCGGCGTTGAGCGCGGCGACGTCCCGCTGGAACTTGCGCAGCAGCACCCGGAGCAGGACGTAGCGACCGGTGAACGCGGTGGTGGCGCCGACGGCGAACCAGGCTTTCATCGCCCCAGTGTGCAGCACGCCGCGCCCCCGCCGGCAGGAATGCCCGTCATCTCGGACGGAGGGACGCCGCGTCCGGGGCGTCGGGTCGTCGCGCGGACGGACAATGTCGGGCAGGGCAGCCGCGTACCGTCGGCGCCGGATGAGTCCGTTCCGTTCGGTCACATACACAATGCGGAGGTGGTGTCGTGAAGATCGAGGAGAACCCGATCGTCAAGAGGGCCGGAGTGCAGGTGCTGCGTTTCCATCAGTGGGTGTACGAGCGCACGAACGGCCGGATCGGTCACCGCATCCTCGGGGTGCCGTGCCTGCTGCTCGACACCGTCGGCGCCAAGACCGGGCAGCCGCGCGTCAGCAGCCTGACGTACGCGCGCGACGGCGCGGACTACGTCGTCGTGGCCTCCAAGGGTGGTGCCCCGCAGTCGCCGGGGTGGTACTTCAATCTGAAGGCGCACCCGGAGGCGTCGATCCGGGTCGGCACGACGAGGATTCCGGTCACCGCCCGGTTGCTCGGCCCCGGCGACCCGGACTACGCGCGGCTGTTCGCCGCCGCCGACGCCAACAACGGCGACCGGTACAGCGCGTATCAGCGGCACACCACCCGCGCGATCCCGATCGTGGTCCTCACCCCGCGCTGAGTCCGCGCGACATTGTCGCCATCCCACCCACGGCCACGTTCGATACATTAATGTATCGAACGTGGCCAGGAGTCGAGCGCAGACGAGGGAGCGACTGCTGGCGGCCGCGCTGGACGTGTTCGCGGAGGAGGGGTTCGGCCGCTCGACCGTCGAACAGATCTGTGAGCGTGCGGGATTCACGCGGGGTGCGTTCTACTCCAACTTCGCCTCGCTCGACGAGCTGTTCCTCGCGATGTGGGAGCAGCGGTCGCGGGCGATGCTCGCCGGGATCCGCGAGGCCGTCGGCGCCGCCGAGGCCGCCGCGAACGTCGAACCGTTCGACCTCCGCCGGGCCGCCACCCGGATCCTCGCCGCCATCCCGGTCGAGGACCGCTGGTACCGCGTGACGGCCGAGTTCACCGCGCACGCACTGCGCAACCCCGAGCTGCGGTCGGTGATGGCGGCCCGCGAAGCCGCGATCCAGGCGACCATCCTGCCGATCGTCGCGTCCGCGCTGGCGCGGGCAGGCCGGCGGATGACCGACCCGCAGGCGCTCGGCCGCGCGCTGGTCGCCGTCCACGACGGGACCGCCGTCCAGGTGCTGATGGAACCGGACGACCCCCGAATTCTCGAGGCACGCACGGACCTGTACGTGCACGTGCTGCGCAGTTACAGCGAGAACAGCAGTCCCAGCGAAGAGAAATGAGGTCCACATGTCCGAGACAGCCGACGTCATCGTCGTCGGGGCCGGGCTCGCCGGCCTGGTCGCCACCTACGAACTGACCCGCGCCGGCCGGTCCGTCGTGGTCGTCGAGCAGGAGAACGAGGCGAACCTGGGTGGCCAGGCGTTCTGGTCGCTCGGCGGCCTGTTCCTCGTCGACAGCCCGGAACAACGCCGCATGGGCATCAAGGACTCGCGCGAGCTGGCGCTGCAGGACTGGTTCGGCAGCGCCGGGTTCGACCGCGACCGCGAGGACCACTGGCCGCGGCAGTGGGCGCAGGCGTACGTCGACTTCGCGGCCGGAGACAAGCGGCCCTACCTGCACGACCTCGGGTTGCGGGTGATGCCGAACGTCGGCTGGGCCGAGCGGGGCTCCGGGCTCGCCACGGGGCACGGCAATTCGGTGCCGCGCTTCCACATCACCTGGGGCACCGGACCCGAGGTGGTCCGGGTCTTCCGCGAACCGGTGCTCGCCGCGGCGGCCCGCGGGCTGGTGACGTTCCGCTACCGGCATCAGGTCGACGACCTGATCATCGAGAACGGCGCGGCCGTCGGCGTGCGCGGCACCGTCCTCGCGCCGTCGACCGAACCGCGTGGCGTGAAGTCGAACCGGGACCGGGCCGGGGAGTTCGAGCTGCGCGCGCAGGCGGTGATCGTCACGTCCGGCGGCATCGGCGGCAACCCCGAGCTGGTGAAGAAGAACTGGCCCGTCGACCGGCTCGGCCGCGTCCCGGAGCGGATGATCACCGGCGTGCCCGCACACGTCGACGGCCGGATGCTCGGCATCACCGAGACGGCCGGCGGCAACATCGTCAACCGGGACCGCATGTGGCACTACACCGAGGGCATCGTCAACTGGGACCCGATCTGGCCGAACCATGCGATCCGGATCATCCCCGGTCCGTCGTCGCTGTGGCTCGACGCGACCGGGCGGCGACTGCCGGTACCGCTGTTCCCCGGCTTCGACACCCTCGCGACGTTGAAGCACATCCTCGGCACCGGTCACGACCACACCTGGTACATCCTGACCCAGTCGATCATCGAGAAGGAGTTCGCGCTCTCCGGCTCGGAGCAGAACCCCGACATGACCGGCAAGGACCTCAGGCTGCTGCTCGGTCGCGTCAAGAAGGGGGCGACCGGTCCGGTCGAGGCGTTCAAGAACCACGGCGAGGACTTCGTCGTCCGCGACAACCTCCGCGACCTCGTCGTCGGGATGAACGCGATCAATCCCGGCCCCGCACTGGATTTCGAGCAGGTGCAGCGCGAGGTCGTCGCCCGCGACCGCGAGGTCGACAACGCGTACTCCAAGGACATGCAGATGATGGCGATCCGGAACGCGCGGGCCTACACCCCGGACAAGATCGTTCGCGTCGCCAAGCCGCACAAGCTGCAGGACCCGGCGCACGGCCCGATGATCGCCGTGCGGCTCAACCTGCTGACCCGCAAGACCCTCGGCGGCCTCGAGACGAACCTCGACTCGCAGGTCATCCGTCCCGACGGCAGCGCGTTCGACGGTCTCTACGCGGCGGGGGAGGTCGCCGGGTTCGGCGGTGGCGGCGTGCACGGGTACAACGCCCTCGAGGGAACCTTCCTCGGCGGGTGCATCTTCTCCGGCCGGTCGGCCGGGCGTGCGCTCGCCCGCGCGCTGTAACGCACAGCGCCCGTGAGTGATCTTCGCCCCGGTCGGGGTGAAGATCACTCACGGGCGCCGCGGGCGTTCCTATCGGAGCAGCTTCGCCTTCAGCTTGGCGATGGTGTCGGCCGACAGGCCCACGCCGTCGGTCAGGTACTTGTCGATCGAGCCGTAGTTGGTCTTCACGGCGTCCAGGCCGGACTGCAGGTAGCTGGACTCGACACCGAGCAGCGGCTCGAACAGCAGCGCGACCTGCTCGCCCTGGGTGGAGGCGATGTAGGCGCGGGTCTTGGCGGCCCAGTCCTTGTTGTACTCGTTGGTGAGCAGGTAGTCCTGTATGATCGTCGCGTCGTCCACGCCGGCGATGCTCTGCAGCAGCATCGCGGTCCAGCCGGTGCGGTCCTTGCCCGCGGTGCAGTGGAAGACGCTCGGGCCGGACGCGTTCGCGAGATCGGTCAGTTCCGTCTTGAACGCGGCGCGCTCGGCGTCCCCGGTGGCGAACGCGACGTTCATCTGCCGCATCATGTTGCGGGCGTCCTCGGGGGACTTGATCTTGGCGACCATGTCGTTGATGTTGCCCGACAGGATCGGGACCCGGGTGTACTTGACGCCCGCAGGCAGGCGGTCGGCCTTGTCGGCGACCTCCTGGTCGGTGCGCAGGTCGATGACCTCGCTGAGCTTGAGGCCCTCGAGGGTGGCCAGATCCGCGTCGTTCGGCACGAGCGCGTCCGACCGGTAGAACACGCCCTTGTTCAGGTGCGCGCCCCTGTCTCCGGCGTAACCGGCGCCGGTGCCGGCGACGTCGCGGAAGTTGGGAACGCTGGCCAGCCGGGGTGCGTCGGGGGCGGGCGCCTCGGCGCTGCTGCCGAGCGCGGCGGAGCCGCTGTCGAGCAGGCCGGCCAGCGCCGGCGGGATCGCGGGCTGCGCCTGCGCGATTCCGGTCGCGCCGAGCACGGTGGCGCCGGCGAGGATCAGAGCAGCCGGAATCCGGTGCACACGAGACATGGAGGAACCTTCCGATCGAAGTGAGGGGATTCGGGTGAGCCAGGAACGTAACCACCGTGTAGCGCCACCGTGGCGAAACGCCCATCGTCCTCCCGCTCAGCGGACAGAATTCTCCGCGGCACCCGAAAACCGACCGGTTGTCGTCGCCGAACGACCGGTGACGGTAGGCTGGACGCGCTTGTGGCCACCACCGTCGCGCGAAGGGCAGAGTACAGCCGAGATGAGACTTTTCCTGGACATCCTGCTGGTCGTCTCCAGTTTGCTGATGATCCTGTTGGTGCTGCTGCACCGCGGTAAGGGTGGCGGCCTGTCCAGCCTGTTCGGTGGCGGTGTGCAGTCCAGCCTGTCCGGGTCGACCGTCGTGGAGAAGAACCTCGACCGGGTCACGGTGTTCACGGCCCTGGTCTGGCTGATCGCGATCCTCGGCATCGGCCTCGAGATCAAGTTCAGCTGACGGTGGCCGACATCGTCCGCTCGACGGTGCTGCCCGACGCGGGCGCTGCGCTGATCGACGCACCCGAGTTCGCGACCCTCGCCACCGTCGAGCCCTCCGGGCAGCCGCAGCTGTCGGTGATCTGGGTGCGGCGGGACGGCGGCGACGTGCTGTTCTCCACCGTCCGGGGCCGGCGCAAGGCCGCAAACCTCGAACGCGACCCGCGCGCGACGCTGCTGGTGTACCCGGCAGCGCGGCCCTACAGCTACCTCGAGGTCCGCGGCACGGTCTCGTTCACCGACGACCCCGACGGTTCGCTGATCCACGCCCTCGCGACCAAGTACACCGGCGCGCCGCGGTGGGAGTTCGACGCCCCGGGCACGCCCCGCGTCATCGGCCGGCTCACGCCGGACACCGTCGTGTTCACAGCCTGACCGCTCGCACTGCGGTCGGTACGTGGTACCGGCGATACTGAGGCGATGACGACGCCACACTCGTCCGGTGACCCGTCGGCACAGGCCCGGGCGGCCACCGAACCGCTGCGCGACGACATCCGGCTGCTCGGCGGGATGCTCGGGCAGACCGTCCGGGAACAGGCCGGCGACGACGTGTTCGAGCTCGTCGAACGGGCCCGGGTCGAGTCGTTCCGGGTCCGGCGCTCCGAGGTCGACCGGGCCGAACTCGCCGCGATGTTCGCCGGCATCCCGGTGGACCGGGCGATCCCGGTGATCCGCGCGTTCAGTCACTTCGCCCTGCTCGCGAACCTCGCGGAGGACCTGCACCGCGAGCGGCGGCGGGCGATCCACGTCCGGGCCGGGGAACCGCCACAGGACAGCAGCCTCGCCGCGACGTACGCGAAATTCGATGCCGCGCAGCTGGACCCGGAGGTCGTCGCGCAGGCGCTCGAGGGGGCGCAGGTCGTTCCGGTGATCACCGCCCACCCCACCGAGACGCGTCGCCGCACCGTGTTCGAGACGCAGACCCGGATCACCGAGCTGATGCGGCTGCGCGCTCGCACCGACCTCGACGCGACCGAGACCGGCGAGGTGGAGGCCGCACTGCGGCGCCAGATCCTCACCCTGTGGCAGACCGCGCTGATCCGGCTGTCCCGCCTGCGGATCCAGGACGAGATCGAGGTCGGGCTGCGGTACTACGACGCGGCGCTGTTCGAGGTGGTACCGCGGATCAACGCGTCGCTCCGCCGCGAGTTGCGGCGGCGATGGCCGGACGCCGACCTGTTGCCAGAGCCGATGCTGCGGACGGGGTCGTGGATCGGCGGGGACCGGGACGGCAACCCCTACGTCACCGCCGACGTGGTGCGCCGGGCCACCCGCCGGGCCGCGGCCACCGCGCTCGACCGGCACCTGCACGACCTTCACGCGCTCGAGCAGGAACTGGCGATGTCGGCGCGGCTCGTCACGGTGTCCCCGGACCTCGACGCGCTCGCCGACGCCTCGGGAGACGAGGCGCCGTCCCGGATCGACGAACCGTATCGGCGGGCGCTGCGCGGCATGCGGGCCCGGTTGACGGAGACCGCGATCGCGGTCCTCGGCGCCGACCTCGCCCGCACCTCGTCGGCCGCCCTCGCCGACTCCGGGCTCGCGCCCTACCCGGGCCCGGCGGAACTGCTCGCGGACCTCGCCGTCCTCGACTCCTCCCTGCGCGGACACGGCGACGCCGTCCTCGCCGATGCCCGGCTGGCGACGATCCGGGAGTCGGTGGAGGCGTTCGGATTCCATCTCGCCGGCCTGGACCTGCGACAGAACTCGGAGGTGCACGAGGAGGTGATCGCGGAGCTGTTCGCCTGGGCCGGGGTGCATCCCGACTACGCGGCGCTCGCCGAGCCGGAGCGGGTCGCGCTGCTCGCCGCCGAACTGCGCACCCGACGCCCGCTCACCCGTCCGGGTGCCGTATTCGGCGAACGGACCACGGCGGAGCTGGCGATCCTGACCGCCGCCGCCGACGCGGCCGCCGACCTCGGGCCGGACGCGATTCCGAACTACGTCATCAGCATGTGCACCTCGGTCAGCGACCTGCTCGAAGCCGCCGTCCTGCTCAAGGAGGTCGGCCTGCTGATGCCCGGCGAACCGGACCGTGGAGCCCCGAACGTGGTGCCGCTCTTCGAAACCATCGAGGATCTGCGCGGGGGAGCGGCCACGCTGCGGGCCGCGCTCGCCGTCCCCGAGTACCGGGACCTCGTCGACGCGCGCGGCGGTCTGCAGGAGGTCATGCTCGGCTACTCCGACTCGAACAAGGACGGGGGCTACCTCGCCGCCAACTGGGCCCTGTACCGCGCCGAACTCGACCTCGTCGACGCCGCCCGCGAGACCGGAATCCGGCTGCGGTTCTTCCACGGTCGCGGTGGCACGGTCGGCCGCGGCGGCGGACCCAGCTACGAGGCGATCCTCGCCCAGCCGCCCGGAGCGGTCGCCGGGTCGCTGCGGATCACCGAGCAGGGTGAGGTGATCGCCGCCAAGTACGCGCAGCCCGCGATCGCGCACCGCAATCTCGAGACGCTGCTCGCCGCGACACTGGAGACGACCCTGCTCGACGTCGAGGGTCTCGGCGCCGACGCCGACGCGGCGTACACGCTGCTCGACGACCTGTCCGAACGGGCGCGTGTCGCGTACGCCGAACTCGTCCACGACACACCGGGTTTCGTCGAGTACTTCACCACGTCGACACCGGTCGCGGAGATCGGCGCCCTGAACATCGGGTCCCGTCCCGCGTCCCGCAAACCCACCCGGTCGATCGCGGATCTGCGCGCGATCCCGTGGGTGCTGTCCTGGAGCCAGTCCCGGGTGATGCTGCCCGGGTGGTACGGCACCGGCGCCGCGTTGGAGTCCTGGGTGGCCGGTGACGCCGACCGGCTGGCCCGGCTGACCGACCTGTACCGGCGCTGGCCGTTCTTCCGGACCGTGCTCTCGAACATGGCGATGGTGATGGCGAAGTCCGACCTCGGGCTCGCGGCCCGCTACGCCGACCTCGTGCCCGATGTCGCGTTGCGGGAGCGGGTGTTCGGGATGATCTCCGCCGAACACGCCCGCACCGTCGCGATGTACCGGGCGATCACCGGCAACGACTCGCTGGTCGCCGACAACCCCGCGCTGGAACGCTCCGTCTACAACCGCTTCCCGTATCTCGAACCGCTGAACCACCTGCAGGTCGAGCTGCTCCGGCGGTACCGGGCCGGCGACGACAGCGTTCCGGTGCGCCGCGGTATCCAACTCACGATGAACGGGCTCGCGACCGCGCTGCGCAACAGCGGGTAGGGCGCCGGCCGGGTTCCGGGGCGTGCCGGGTCGGTGACGTCGACGTGTCTCGATTCATGTTTACGTTCGGTGTCAATGTGTAATACTCGCGCGGTCCCGTAGCGAGCAGAGAGGCCCATCGTTGACCGACAGCGCCCAAGCGGCGCTCGCGATGCTTCGTGACGCGAGCCTGTTCAAGTGGTACGTCATCCCGCTGTTGTTGCTGGTGATCTACGTCTATTCCGTCGAGGTCGAACGGCGGAACTGGAACGTCCTGTTCGCCGGGCTCGCGCTGTGGGCGATGGACTGGTTCAACGAGATCTGGAACGCCCTGGTGTTCCAGTTCACCGACCGTGCCCCGGTCTGGGCCGCGATCGGGCCCACCGCGTACCAGATCCTGATCGGCCTGAACATCGAGATCTGCTTCATGTTCGCCGTCATGGGCATCGCGGCGGCGAAGATGCTGCCGCCGCGGGAGACGCGCATCCTCGGCCTGCCGAACCGGCCGGTTCTCGTCGCGGTCAACTCGGCCGCGGCGGTGGGCGTGGAGGTGCTGCTCAACAAGGCCGGCGTGCTGACGTGGGAATGGTCGTGGTGGCAGCCGGGTTTCCCCTACCTGATCTGGCTGATCGGTTACGTTCCGTTCTTCGCGGTCTGCTTCTGGGTCCACGATCTGCCGACCGTGCGCGCCAAGGCCGTGACGGTGGGCGCGATCCTGGGGGTCGACGCCGCGGCACTCGTCGTCTTCGGCGCACTGGGGTGGGTGTGACGCGCAGTCGTGCGGTCGGACGGACCGCGGTCGTCACCGTCGCCGCGCTGGTGTTCGCCGGAATGACAAGGCGTTCCGCGACCTCCGCCGAACCCGGTTGCGGGCTGGTGGGCACCGTCGGCACCCCGGAGGTCGGGTCGACGAATCCGCCGCCGGACTGGAGTCGTTGACACCGGCTGCCGCCGTCGACCCGACCGATCAGGGCCACTTCCGGACCACCACCGAGTCGTTCAACCGGCGCTGGACCTTCGCCACCCGGGACGGTCAGGTGGCGAGCCTGGACGCCCAGCCGGTCCCGGTGCGCGAGTTCGTCCGGAGCATGCTGGGTGGACGCCGCTTCACCGACACCGCCGTGACCGTCACGGACACCGGGTTCCACATCGCCCTGTGGAACCTCACCCCGTCCCGAGCCTGACGGGAACCGGCGGCGGCGGCCGTGCGTCCTACCCTCCGAGAGCAGTTGACGGGGAAGGAGTCTCGCGATGACCCAGTGCACCGGAACGCCCGACTGGCGCGGCGGCCTGCGCACCCTCGCGCGGCCGCGGGCGACGCTCCGCAGTCACGCGCTGGTGCACGGCAGCCGGGTGGATCCGGCGCCGCGGGAGCCTAACCCGCGCACCGCGGGCGACGACGGGCCGGGCGCCTGAGCGATCAGTCCGGCAGGCGCGACGCCGCGGCCCGGTCCAGGAACCACACGGTCTCCTCGGTGCCCAGCGCGCCCGCCGCAGGCACATCGAGCGGGTTCGCGCCCCCGATCGCCGCCGCGACGGCCTCCGCCTTGTCGGCACCGGCGACGAGCAGCCACACCCGCCGGGCCCGGCGGATCGCGGGCAGTGTCAACGTGACCCGTTCGGCGGGAGGTTTGGGGGAGTCGGTGACCCCGACGACGAACCGGGTGTCCTCCCGCACCGCGTCGGTGTCGGGGAACAGCGAATTGACGTGTCCCTCACCGCCCATGCCGAGCAGGTGGACGTCGAACTCCGGGATCGGACCGCCGTCCGCGTGCGCAGCGAGCAGGTGTTCGTAGGCGTGTGCCGCCGCATCCGGATCGCCCGCGTAGGCGCCGTCGCCGTACGGCATCGGGTGCAGCCGGGCCGGGTTCACCGGGACGTGGTCGAGCAGCGCCTCGTGGGCCTGCACCTCGTTGCGGTCCGGGTGGCCGGCCGGAACGAAACGTTCGTCGCCCCAGAAGATGTCGACCTTCGACCAGTCGATCGCACCCGAATCCGCGCGCAGGGTGCGGAGCAGCCCGATCCCGTTCCCGCCGCCCGTGAGGACGATCGACGCCGAGTCGCGGTCTCTCTGGGCCGCGACGATCACGTCGATGATCTGTCGGGCCGCTGCCGTGGTGAGGGCCTCGGCGTCGTCGTACGTCTGCACGGACACGGAATCAGTCATGGCCCCACCCTATGTGCTGGTGTTCGTCCGGAGGAGGACCGTTGCCGTGTCGAAGGATCGGGGAGGTCGACGTCACTCGTAGACGACGCGGTCGAGCCCGGCCAGTGCCGCCTCGTAGGTCTCGTCGGGGTCGAGACGACGCAGGTCCTCCGCCAGGCAGTCGCGGGTCTCCCGGCGTGCCAGCGACACCAGAGCGTCCGGTGCGCCGGACCGGCTCAGGGTCGCGGTCTTGCCGGTCTGTGGCCGGCTCAACGAGATCGACTCCGTCTCCCGGTGCAGGTCGATCCGCAGTTCCCCGGCACGGCGCCGTACCGGACCGTCGATTCGGCTCGCCAGCCAGCCGGCGATCAGGTCCACCGCGGGCTCGGTGGCCAGCCCGGACACCGTCGCCGACAACAGCTTCTCGTGCGGCGGCTGATCCATCGCCGACGTCAGCAGCGCCCGCCACGGGGTCGCGCGAGCCCAGGACAGATCGGTGTCGCCGGCGGTGTAGGACTGCAGCCGCGACTTGATCGTCGCGGCCGGGTCGGGAGCGCCGGTCGCGTCGGTGATCCGCCGGATCGCCAACCGCCCCAGCGGATTCTGGGCCGGAACCGCGGGAGGCTTGTCCGGCCACCACGCCACCACGGGGGTGTCCGGCAGCAGGAACGGGATCACCACACTGTCCTCGTGGCCGGCCAGCTCGCCGTACAGGCGCAGCACCACAACCTCGGAGGCGCCGGCGTCCCCGCCGACCCGGATCTGCGCGTCGAGCCTGGACTCGCGGTCGCGGCCACCACGGGTGACGACGATGACGCGACACGGGTGTTCGCGGCTCGCCTCGTTCGCGGCCTCGATCACCGACTCGGCGTTCTCGTCGTCGTCGGTGCTCACCACCAGCGTCAGCACCCGGCCCAGGATCACCGCGCCGCCGGTTTCCCGGAGCTGCACGAGGCGCTTGTTGACGGCGCCGGTCGTGGTGGCGGGAATGTCGATGATCACGGTCGCCTCCATTCGCGTCCGGTGCGGCGCAGCATCTCGTGCGCCGACTGCGGACCCCACGTGCCCGCCTCGTAGGGGTCGGGCCGACCGCCGGCCGCCCAGTGGTCGAGCACCGGATCGAGGATCCGCCAGGACAACTCGACCTCGGCGTTCACCGGGAACAGCGACGGCTCACCCAGCAGGACGTCCAGGATCAGCCGCTCGTACGCCTCGGGGGAGGACTCGGTGAAGGCCTGGCCGTAACTGAAGTCCATGTTGACGTCGCGGACCTCCATCGACGAGCCCGGCACCTTGGAGCCGAACCGCATCGTGACGCCCTCGTCCGGCTGCACCCGGATCACCAGTGCGTTCTGACCGAGCTCCTCGGTCATGGTCTGGTCGAACGGCAGATGCGGGGCCCGCTTGAACACGACCGCGATCTCGGTCACCCGGCGGCCCAGTCGTTTTCCGGTGCGCAGGTAGAACGGCACCCCGGCCCAGCGGCGGGTGTCGACCTCGAGCGTGATCGCCGCGAACGTCTCGGTCGTCGAGTCCTTCGAGAAGCCCTCCTCGTCGAGCAGGCCGACGACCTTCTGTCCGCCCTGCCAGCCGCCCGCGTACTGGCCGCGGGCGGTGGTCTCGTCCAGCGGTGCGGCGAGCCTGGTCGCGGAGAGCACCTTGATCTTCTCCGCCTGCAACGCGGACGGCTCGAAGCTGACCGGCTCCTCCATCGCCGTGAACGCGAGCAGCTGCAGCAGGTGGTTCTGGATGACGTCGCGGGCCGCGCCGATCCCGTCGTAGTAGCCGGCCCGGCCGCCGAGCCCGATGTCCTCGGCCATCGTGATCTGCACGTGGTCGACGTAGTGGGCGTTCCAGATCGGGTCGAACAGCTGGTTCGCGAACCGCAGCGCCAGGATGTTCTGCACCGTCTCCTTGCCGAGGTAGTGGTCGATGCGGAACACCGCGTCCTCGGGGAACACGGTGTTCACGACCGCGTTCAGCTCCTTGGCGGACTCGAGGTCGTGGCCGAACGGCTTCTCGATCACCACCCGCCGCCACTGGCCGTCCACCGGCTTCGCGAGCCCCGACCGGGACAGCTGCTCGCACACCGTCGGGAACGCGGCCGGTGGGATCGCCAGGTAGAAGGCGTGATTGCCGCTGGTGCCGCGTTCGGCGTCGAGCGCGGTCAACGTGCGGGTCAGCGAGTCGAACGCCGCGTCGTCGTCGAACGAGCCCTGCACGAAGCGGATTCCGTCGGCGAGCCGATCCCACACCTCCTCACGGAACTCGGTGCGGGCGTGCTCGCGGACGGCGTCGTGGACCACCTTGCCGAAGTCCTCGTCCGCCCAGTCCCGCCGGGCGAACCCGACGAGCGCGAAACCGGGGGGCAGCAGCCCCCGGTTCGCCAGGTCGTACACCGCCGGCATCAGCTTCTTGCGCGCCAGGTCGCCGGTGACCCCGAAGATCACCAGGGAGCACGGGCCCGCGATTCGCGGCAGTCTCTTGTCTCGCTCGTCGCGGAGAGGATTGACCCACTGCGACGCGGTGCCCGTGCTCCCCATCGATCTAGGACGCCGCGGTGAGGGACGCGGCCGTGGCCTCGAGCAGCTCGTTCCAGGAGACCTCGAACTTGTCGACACCCTCGGTCTCGAGCGTGTCGAAGACGTCGGTGAGGTCGACGCCCGCGGCGGCGACCGCGTCGAAGACCTCCTGCGACGCGGCGGCGGTCCCGGTGATCGCGTCGCCGGTGACGGTGCCGTGGTCGGCGACCGCGTCGAGCGTCTTCTCCGGCATCGTGTTCACCGTGTTCGCGGCGACGAGCTCGGTGACGTACAGCGTGTCCGGGTACTCGGGGTTCTTCACGCCCGTGGACGCCCACAACGGACGCTGCACGCGCGCACCGGACTTCGCGAGTTCCGCGAACCGGTCACCGGACTCGAACACCTCCTGGTAGGCGGCGTACGCGAGGCGGGCGTTGGCGACACCGGCCTTGCCGCGCAGCGCGAGCGCGGCGTCGGTGCCGATCTTCTCCAACCGGGCGTCGATCTCGGTGTCGACCCGGGACACGAAGAACGAGGCGACCGAGTGGATCCTCGCCAGGTCGTGACCGGCGGCCTTCGCGGCCTCGAGCCCGGCCAGGTATGCGTCGATGACCGCCTTGTGCCGCTCCACCGAGAAGATCAGCGTCACGTTGACGCTGATGCCCTCCGCGATCACCCGGGTGATCGCGGGCAGGCCCGCGAGGGTCGCCGGGATCTTGATCAGCAGGTTCGGCCGGTCGACGATCTTCCACAGCTCGATCGCCTGCGCGACCGTGCCCTCGGTGTCGTGCGCCAGGCGCGGGTCGACCTCGATGGAGACCCGGCCGTCGACGCCGCCGCTCGCCTCGTACTGCGGGGTCAGCAGGTCGCACGCGTCGCGGACGTCGTCGGTGGTCAGCGCGCGCACCGTGTCGTCGACGTTCGCGCCGCGGCCGGCCAGCTCGTGCAGCTGATCGTGGTACTCCGGGCCCTTCAGCGCGGCCTGGAAGATCGACGGGTTCGTGGTGACACCGACCACCGACTTCTCGGCGACGAGCTGGGCGAGGTTGCCCGACTCGAGGCGTGCGCGGGACAGGTCGTCGAGCCACACCGACACACCGGCGGCCGACAGTGCTGCGAGATTCTGGTTCTGTGCCATGACGATCAGCCCTTCACTCGATCGAGGGTGCGGCGAGCCGCGGCGGTCACGGCCTCGGCCGTGAACCCGAACTCGCGGAACAGCGTCTTGTGGTCGGCGGACGCGCCGAAGTGCTCGATCGAGACGGCCTCACCGGCGTCGCCGAGCAGACGCCACCACGGCATCGCGATCCCGGCCTCGACGGACACGCGGGCGCGGCACGCCGGCGGCAGCACCTCGTCGCGGTACGCCTGGTCCTGCTGGTTGAACCAGTCCATGCACGGGACGGACACCACGCGGGTGCCGATGCCGTCGGCCTCGAGCGCCTTGCGGGCGTCCACGGCCAGGTGCAGTTCCGAACCGGACGCGAGCAGGATCACCTGCGGGGTGCCGGTCGAGGAGTCCTCGAGGACGTACGCGCCACGCTTGACACCCTCGGCGGCACGCTGCGCGGTGCCCTCGAGCACCGGGATGTCCTGACGGGTCAGGGCCAGCGCGGTCGGGCCGGTCGTGTTCTCCAGCGCGTACCGCCACGCCTGCGCGGTCTCGTTGGCGTCACCGGGGCGCACCACCGACAGGTTCGGGATGGCGCGCAGCGCCGCGAGGTGCTCGATCGGCTGGTGCGTCGGGCCGTCCTCGCCGAGACCGATCGAGTCGTGCGTCCACACGTAGATCGCCGGCGTGCCCATCAGCGCCGCCAACCGCACGGCCGGACGCATGTAGTCGCTGAACACCATGAAGGTGCCGCCGTACGGCCGGGTCGGGCCGTGCAGCGTGATGCCGTTGAGGATCGAGCCCATCGCGTGCTCGCGGATGCCGAAGTGCAGGGTGCGGCCGTACGGCTGCGCGGTCCAGTCCTTCGTCGAGATCGACGGCGGGCCGAACGAGTCGGAGCCGTCGATGGTGGTGTTGTTGCTGCCTGCCAGGTCGGCGGAACCGCCCCACAGCTCCGGCAGGAGCGGGCCGAGCGCGTTGAGGACCTTGCCCGAGGCCTTGCGGGTCGCGGCGCCCTTGGCGTCCGGCTCCCACGTCGGCAGCGCGTCCGTCCAGCCCTCCGGGAACTCGCCCGCGTGCAGCCGGTCGAACAGGGCCTTGCGCTCCGGTTCGCGCGCGGCCCAGGCGTCGAACTCGGCCTGCCACGCGGTGTGCGCCGCGGCGCCGCGGCCGACGACCTCCCGGGCGTGCGCCAGCGCCGCCGGATCGACGTCGAAGCTCTTCTCCGGGTCGAAGCCGAGCGCCCGCTTCACGCCGGCGACCTCGTCGGCGCCGAGCGCGGCACCGTGCACGTCGCCGGTGTTCATCTTCGTCGGGGCGGGGTAGCCGATGATCGTGCGCAGGACGATGATCGACGGCTTGTCGGTCACGGCCTTCGCCGCCTCGACCGCGTCCAGGATCGCCGAGACGTTCTCGCCGCCCTCGACCCGCTGGACGTGCCAGCCGTACGCCTCGTAGCGCGCCGCGACGTCCTCGCCGAACGCGATGTGGGTGTCGTGCTCGATCGAGATCTCGTTGTCGTCGTAGAAGACGATCAGGTTGCCGAGCTGCTGCACGCCCGCGATCGACGAGGCCTCGGAGGTCACGCCCTCCTGCAGGTCACCGTCGGAGGCGATCACGTACACGTGGTGGTCGAACGGGCTCGTGCCGGCCGGGGCGTCCGGGTCGAACAGGCCGCGCTCCCGCCGCGCCGCCATCGCCATGCCGACCGCGGACGCCAGACCCTGGCCGAGCGGACCGGTGGTGATCTCGACGCCGGTGGTGTGCCCGTGCTCGGGGTGACCCGGGGTCAGCGACCCCCACGTGCGCAGCGACTCGAGGTCGGACAATTCGAGGCCGTATCCCGACAGGTACAGCTGCAGGTACAGCGTCAGGCTGGTGTGGCCACAGGAGAGCACGAAGCGGTCCCGGCCGACCCACTCGGCGTCCGACGGATCGTGACGCATCACACGCTGGAACAGGGTGTAGGCGAGCGGCGCCAGGCTCATCGCGGTGCCGGGGTGGCCGTTGCCGACCTTCTGCACGGCGTCGGCGGCGAGGACACGAGCGGTGTCGACCGCCTTCGTGTCCAGCTCGGTCCAGTCGGTGGGATGCACCGGCTGGGTGAGGACGCGGATCTCGTCTGTGATCGACACGAGCTTCTAGTCTCCTAAGTGGTGAACGGCGACACTGCGGGCGGCGGGACTGAGGGACGGCCGGGGTGCGGCGAACGCCGACGTCGGCTCCGACACACAAGCGTAGTGCCGACACAACACTAGTGCTCGGGTGCATGCAGGTCGATCCGGGTGTCCGCCCAGTAGACGCCTGGTCGGGGCGGTCCGGCGGAGGGTGTCCGTTTCGGGTGACTCGACCCCGCCGGTTCGGCTCTGCCGGACGGGCCGTCTACCATCGGGTGTAGTAGCTCGGGTCCCCGGTCACGGGTGGACGGCCGGAGCGGTTGACGTTCGCGCGGCCCACAGCCCATGAAGGCCGAGCCGAGAAGCCGGGCCCCACAGGCGGCGCCCGAGAAGTAGGAGAAACGGTGCGGATAGTGGAGCGTGGCGGACACGGTCTCGCTGGTGCCCCCGATGCCACCCCCTCGAACGGATCGGACACCGTCTGGGGTCTGATCTCCGGGAAGGTCCTCGCCTACCTGGCCCTGACGAAGCCCCGGGTCATCGAGCTCCTGCTGGTCGCGACGATCCCGGCGATGCTCCTGGCCGACCGCGGGACGATCGACTTCCCGCTGATCCTCGCCACGCTGTTCGGCGGCTGGATGGGCGCGGCCAGCGCCAACACCCTCAACTGCGTGGTCGACGCCGACATCGACAAGGTGATGAAGCGCACCGCCCGCCGCCCACTGGCCCGGATGGCGGTCCCGACCTCCCACGCCCTGGTGTTCGGCCTGGTGCTCGGCACCGCGTCGTTCGTCTGGCTGTGGTGGGCCGCGAACCTTCTCGCGGGCCTGCTCGTGCTCGCCACGATCGCGTTCTACGTGTTCGTGTACACGATGGTCCTCAAGCGCCGGACCTGGCAGAACGTGATCTGGGGCGGCGCGGCGGGCTGCATGCCGGTGCTCGTCGGCTGGGCCGCGGTGACCGGGACGATCAGCTGGGAACCGATCGTGCTGTTCCTGGTGATCTTCTTCTGGACGCCGCCGCACACCTGGGCGCTCGCGATGCGGTACAAGGAGGACTACAAGGCGGCCGGCGTGCCGATGCTTCCGGTGATCGCGACCGAGGAGCGCGTCACCAAGCAGATCCTCGTCTACACCTGGCTGACCGTGCTCGCGACGCTGGCGCTGGTCCCCGCCGCCGGCGTGATCTACGCGGCCGTCGCGCTCGTCGCCGGCGCCTGGTTCCTGCTGATGGCCCACCAGCTGTACGCCGGCGTCCGCAAGGGCGCGTCCGTCAAGCCGCTGCGCCTGTTCCTGCAGTCGAACAACTACCTCGCGGTCGTGTTCTGCGGCCTCGCCGTCGACTCCGTCCTCGGCTGGGACACGATCGCCTCGTTGCTGAGCTGACCGCGGTTCCGCGTCCCCCCGATCAGGGCCGGTGGCGCAGCGTGTCCTTGGCGAAGTAGCCGCCGACGAAGACCAGCAGCGTGGCCGTCGAGCCCGTGAGGGTCGCCACTGACGACGGCGTGAACGCCGTGGGTGCGAGCGAGGCGACGAGGGTCCAGACGACGACCGCCAGCGCGCTCGCCGCAGACGACCACGCCACCTTCGGTGAGATGGACGCGGCCGCCGTGTCGGGATCGATCGACTTCCGTCTCGACCGCTTCTTCTTCTGACTCACGATCGCGCTGGTCATGACGAGTTCACTCCTGATTCGCTGCGAGGCCCGGAGGGTTCCCGGGTGAGAACCACTCTCGCGGCCCGGCCGGCGATCGGGAACCACCCCAGGGGTGACTGTCGGCCACCCCCCGGCCGGTCTCGCCGCGGACCGCGTCCGAGTCGGCGCGTCTCCACACCCCTCACTTTTTTGAGAGGGTTCATTGACAATGGCTTTCCCGTGGCCGAATGTTGGCTCGTCGTTGTAACGCAGGTAACACTCGGGAGGAAATGTGACGCACGCCCAGCCGCCGGATGACATGAAGATGCAGCGAACGAGCCGGGACATGAGCGTCGTGCCGGCCGCCCTCGCCGGATGGCTCGCCACCAAGCTCCCCGAGGGCGCGGAGCCCACCGTCACCCTGCACTCCGGGATCGATGCCAACGGGATGTCCTCCGAGACCCTCGTCTTCGACGCGTCCTGGCGGGAGGGCGGCGAGGAGCGCACCGCCGAGTACGTGGCCCGGGTCGTACCGTCGGCCGAGGACTTCCCGGTTCTCGAGCACTACGCGCTGCAGGACCAGTACGACACGATGCGGATCATCGGCGAGTCGAGCGACGTCCCCGTGCCGAGCGTGGGCTTCATGGAGCCCACCGGCGACGTACTCGGGATGCCCTTCTTCCTGATGGATCGTCTCGACGGAGTCGTCCCACCCGACGTCATGCCGTACAACTTCGGCGGCAACTGGCTCTTCGACGCGTCCCCGGAGGATCAGCGGCGCCTGCAGGACAGCACGGTAAAGGCGCTCGCGGGCCTGCATGCGATCCCGGCGGCCGACGAGACCTTCGCCTTCCTCGACCCGCAGCAGCCCGGCGGCACCGCGTTGCAGCGCAACCTCGCGCGCACCCGCGCCTGGTACGAGTTCGCCGCCCGTGATCTCGAGCGATCACCGCTGATCGAGCGGGCCCTGAGCTGGCTCGAATCCACCCTGCCGGACACCACCGAGGCGGTGCTGACCTGGGGCGACGCCCGCCTCGGCAACGTGATGTACGTCGACTTCGAGCCGGTCGGGGTCCTGGACTGGGAGATGGCGAGCATCGGTCCACGCGAGCTGGACCTGTCCTGGCTGATCTTCGCGCACCAGGTCTTCGAGTCGATGACGACCCGCTTCGGCCTGCCCGGCATGCCCGACTTCATGCGCGAGGAGGATGTCGTGGCCCGGTACACCGAGCTCACCGGCTCCCCGATCGGCGACCTGCACTGGTACCACGTCCACAGCGCCGTCAACTGGGGCATCCTGTTCCTGCGCACCGGAGCGCGCGCCATCCACTTCGGCGAGGCCGAACGCCCCGACGACATCGAGTCCTTGATGCACCACAGACCGTTGTTCGAGAGCCTCGTCGACGGTCTGGACGTGGTGGCCCCGTGAGCGAGCAACTGAACGAACTCGGCTACTACGCCGTGACACGCCACCCGGCCGACGCACGGGTGCTCATCCCCGAGGCTCGCGCCGCGGAGGAGCTCGGCCTGGGCTCCTGCCACGTCGGGGAGCGATTCACCGTCAAGGACGCCGCGGTCCTGTCCGGCGCGCTGGCGGGCTGCACGACCACCCTGGGAATCGGCCCGTCGACCAACCATCACACCCGGCACCCGACCGTCACCGCGACCGTCGGATCGACGATGCACGCGCTCACCGAGGGGCGTTTTTCCCTGGCGTTCGGCCGGGGGATGGGTGCCTACTGGCAGGCCGTCGGCCTTCCGGTGGTGACCGAGGCCCGGCTGCGCGACTTCGTCGGCATCCTGCGTCGCCTGTGGGACGGCGAGACGATCCTGAACCACGACGGGCCGGCGGGGAAGTGGCCGGTGCTGCGCCACGTGAACGGACTCGAGGACTCCCCGCCCATCGGTTTCGTGGCGGTCGGCCCGAAGACGATGGAGCTGGCCGGTGAGATCGGCGACTTCGTCGTGTTGCACACCTTCTTCTCCGACGAGGCGACGGTCGCGTCCGTCGAGGCCGTGCGGCGCGGCGCCGAGCGGGCGGGCAAGGACCCCGACAGCGTCCGGATCTGGGCCTGTCTGGCGACGGTCAGCGACACCCTCGCAGAGGAGGACCGCCTGCGCCGCCGGGCCGGGCGGCTCGTGACCTACCTGCAGGCCTATGCCGACGTCCTGATCCGGGTGAACGGCTGGGACCCCGCCGTGTGGGAGCGGATGCGCCGGACCGAGCTCTTCCTGAACGCGGCCGCCGCGGGCCCCGTCGACGCCAGCGCATCGGTCGAGACGCTGGAGCAGCTCGCCGCGATGATGCCCGACGACTGGCTCTCGTCGGCCGCGTCCGGATCGCCCGAGGACTGTGCGAAGACCGTCGCCCGGCAGTTCGACCTGGGCGTGCACTCGGTGATCATGCACGGGGCGAGCCCGCAGGAACTCGCGCCCGTCGTGGCGGCCTATCGCGCCGATCGACCGACGCTGCGCAGGGCGGTCGCGGCGAATCCGGGACGGTTCGCCTGAGCGGCCGTCGGTAGGCTGGGCGCGGTGCCGAGGATCCGCAGGTCATGACCGGAGAGTTCCCGCCCCAGGCGGCCCGTGCCCTGGAACGGTGGCGGGTGGCCGTCCCGACCCCGGTCACGACGTCGGCCGCCGGCACGAAGCTGAACAAGCGCGGCCTCGAGACCCGGGCGCGGCTGCTCGATGTGGCCATCGCCTGCCTGGCCGAGGGTGGCAGCGAGCCGGTCTCCGCGAACCGCGTCGCCAAGGAGGCCGGCGTCACCTGGGGCACGGTCCAGCACCAGTTCGGCGACCTGGACGGACTGTGGGTCGCCGTCGTCACCGAGATCCACACCCGCAGCTGGGTGGAGATCCCGGGACGGTGGCCGGCACGGAGCGGCTCGCTGCGGGAGCGGGTCGAGGAGGTCATCGACTCGGTGTGGACCTACCTCGACACGACCGAGGGCAGGGCCCTGACCGCGCTGCGCACCTGGCTGCCCCCGCGACCGTCGGACGTCGCCGCCGAGTACCCGCGGACGGCGGCGGCCTTCGCCGCCCGCGAGCACGACTGGATTCAGGGTTTCGACTACATGATGGAAGGCCTCGACCTCGACTCGGCGAAGCTGTACCAGGTGCGATGCCTGCTCCCGGCGGCGGTGCGAGGCCTGAGCAACGAGCGCCAGCTCGGCTTCACCTCGGAGCTCGATGTCGCCCGTCGGACGCTCGCCGAGGCCGTCGTGGCCTTCTTGACCTGAACTCAGGGCACCAGCACGATCGAGCCGGTGGTCCGGCGTGACTCCAGGTCACGGTGCGCCTGTGCGGCGTCCGCCAGCGGGTAGGTGGCGCCGACGCGGATCGTCAGCGTGCCGTTCGCGATCGCGGCGAACACCGAGCCCGACCGCCACCGCAGTTCGTCGCGGTCGCGGGTGTAGTGCGCGAGCGTCGGACGGGTCAGGAACAGCGATCCGCCGGTGTTGAGGCGCTGCGGATCGACCGGCGGTACCGGCCCGCTGGCCGCACCGAACAGCGCGAGCGTGCCCCGGATCCGCAGCGACGCCAGACTCGCCTCGAAGGTGTCGGCACCGACCCCGTCGTACACCGCGGCGACGCCCTCGCCGCCGGTCAGGGCGCGCACCCGGCCGGCCAGGTCGTCGCCGTAGCGCAGGACCTCCGCCGCGCCCGCCGCACGCGAGAGCGCCTCCTTCTCGTCGGTCGAGACCGTGGTGATCACCCGCACCCCGCGGGCGGTCGCGAGCTGGGTCAGGATCAGTCCGACCCCGCCCGCGCCGGCGTGCACGAGCACCGACTCGCCCGGCTGCGCCTCGTACACCGAGTGCAGCAGGTAATGGGCGGTCATGCCCTGCAGCAGCGCCGAGGCCGCCTGCGGGGCGGGCACGCCCGCAGGCACCGGCACCGCCTTCTCCGCAGGCACCACGACGAGTTCGGCGTAGCTCGACGGGGCGTCCGCCCAGGCCACCCGGTCGCCGACCCGGAGGCCGGCGACGTCGTCGCCGGCGGCGACGATCACGCCGGCACCCTCGCTGCCCGCGACGTACGGCAGATCCATCGGGTACGCGCCGGTCCGGCGATAGGTGTCGATGAAGTTGACGCCGACCGCCTCGGTGCGGACGAGCACGTCGTTCGGGCCCGGAACGGGGTCGGGAAGATCGGTGATCTGCAGGACGTCGGGGCCGCCGAACTCGGTCACGGTGATTGCGCGCATGGCGACGATTCTGCCCTCCCGTATCCTGGGCCCATGAGTGTGGACACCCAGGATTCCGGCGCCGCCGCCCCGACCGTCGCCGCGCCGCCCCGCGCCGTCACCGCGGTGCGCAACTTCGTCGCCGCCCACGGTGGCGCCGCGACCGCTGTCATCCAGCCGATCGGTCTCGACGGCGTCCGGATCACCCTCGTCGGTGCCGACGGCGTCCTCGGCGACCAGGTGGTCGAGGACATTGCGACCGCGGACGCCGTCGTCGCCCAGGTCGAGGGCGTCACCACCTCGGGGTGGGAGCGCAGCGTCACCAGCGTCGTGACCCCGCGAGTCGGGCACTGGCAGAAGATGGCCGGCTGGGTCGCCAAGCAGACCCGCTTCCCGAAGGCGCGGAACGGGCTCGGCTGAGCGCTCGTCGCCTCACGAACGCATCGGGCCGGCTCACCATCGATGGTGAGCCGGCCCGATTTTCGTGTCCGGTGACGCGTGGTCAGCCGGCGAGTTGCTCGAGCACGGCCAGGTTGGCGGTCATCGAGTCCCGCCACACCGACATCCGGTGGTCGAGGATCGCGGCCTCCGTGTCCGGGTGCTGGTCGATGAAGTCGGACAGCGGCGAACGCCCGGTGCCCACCTTCGCCCACTGCCGGACCAGAGCGCGGTCGCCGTCGGCGTCGACCTCGAAGCCCCACAGCGAGATGGGCGCGTCCGCCGGGCCGACCCGCCACACCCAGCGCCGGCCGTCCTCGACCTCGACGATCTCCGGCTCGGTGTGCCACTCGCCCTGCGCGCTGGCGTTGTGGCCGCGGAACCGGGCGCCGACCGCGACCTCGGTCGCACCGTCCAGCCACTCCGCCCGCTGCAGCTCCCCGTCCGCGCGGGTGGGTAGTTCGATGTCGGCGACCAGTGCCCAGGCCCGCTCCGGGCTGCAGGTCAGACGTGCGGTGACCTCGACGGTCGGGGTGTCGCGCAGACGCATGGCGGCTCCTTCGTTCTCGTTCGGCGTGCGGCGGTGGTGCCGTGCCGAATGGTATGCGGAGTGCGCGAGGGGACCTCGCCTGCGGTGAGGTGTGTCCGGGCTCTCGCCCGGTGTCGGGTGCGTTCAGGCGGACGTGACGGCGGGGGAGTCCGCGGTCGACGGTGCCGTCTCCCGGACCCGGCCCGCGCCGTAGAGCGCCGCGGTGGCGGCCGTGCATGCCGCCGCCAGGGCGACGTGGATCGTGACGAGCACGGCGGGCACGTGGGTCCAGAACTGCACGAGTCCGACGCACGCCTGCGCGACGACCAACGCGATGACCACCTTCAGGCGCAGCGTCACCGACGCCCGCGCCCCGACCGCGTACAGGCCGAAGCCGAGCCCGACCAGCAGCGCCAGGTAGCCGACGAGCAGTTCGGCGTGCAGGTGCACGAGGTTCGTGATGTCGAGCTCGAGCCGTTCGACGGTCCGCTCCGGGCTCTTGTCGCCGGCGTGCGGGCCGGCGCCGGTCACCATCGTGCCCGCGACCAGGGTCGCGGCGAGCATCACGCCGGTCAGCGCGGTCAGCCTGCGCAGCTGCTTCGGCACCGTGATCACGTCGACGCCGTCGTCGGGCTGGTCGATCTTGTGGTACAGCAGGACCGACAGCCACACCATCGCCATCGACACCAGCAGGTGCACCGCGACGGTCCACCAGAGCAGGCCCGTGAGGACGGTGATGCCGCCGATCACCGCCTGCAGCACCGTCGACAGCGGCATCAGCCACGCGTAGACGAGCACCTCGCGCCGTCGGGAGGCGCGGGTAACGGCGAGCACCGCCGCGGCGGCCGTCGCGATGACGAGGAACGTGAGCAGCCGATTCCCGAACTCGACGGCCTGATGGAACGCGGGCGCGGTCGACGACGCGGTCGGGACGAAGCTGCCCGGATAGCACTGCGGCCAGGTGGTGCACCCGAGCCCGGAGGAGGTGACGCGGACGACCGAACCGGTCACCGCGATGCCGCCCTGGCTCAGGATCACCGCGAAGGCGATCCACTTCTGCACCGCCAGTGACGGCAGCGGCAGACGGTTGACCAGGCTCACAAACCCGCGATACAGCACGGTTCCGATCGTAGAGCCCGGTCCACTACAGGCCGTCGTTGGGGCGGTCGATCAGCTGCCCGAGCTGCCGAGATCGCCCAGGCTGCCCGAGCCGCCGCCGGCGCGGACCCGCTGGACGCCGGTGATCGTGCCCTGTAGGTAGTCGCCGCGCGAGGTGATCAGCGCGGACATCTGGAGGGTGTCGTTCGCGGTCGTCGCACCCATGCCGGTCTTGCGCAGGACCGCGCCGGTGGCCGGGTCGATCGCCGCGAACGCGTATCCGTCGAGGGGAGTCGTGGTCGCCGCCCCTTCCCGCAGGACCGTGTAGAGCAGGCCGTCGGCGGTCGACAGGTGGGGCACCGCCGAGCTGCGCAGCGCGGTGTCCCAGACCACGTGGCAGCCGGTGCCGTCGAGATCCACCCGGGTCATCCCGCCGGTGAACGGGGCGCTCGCGGGCACCGCCGGGCCGGCGCCCTCGGGCACCTTCGGGTACGGGTAGCCGTAGGTGCCCGCGACGAACACCGAGTTGCCGACGCCGACGGGGGAGTTCTCGCTGCCCGGACCGCCGGAGGCGAGCACCGGGATCGAGCAGACCTGCTCACCGGTCGTCGCGCGACGGACGATCAGGTTGACCCGGGTGTCCGCGTTGTCGACGATCGCGACGTACTCGTGGCCGGTCGCCGGACCGAAGAACGTCGGCGTGGAGCCGGTGCCCCAGCTGAGCTGGCCGGGCTTGCGGGCGGAGCCGCGGTCGTAGTCGTGGCGCCAGTCGATCCGCGGGGTCCCGTCTGCGGCCAGGGACAGCTGGTAGAGCGCGTGTGTGGTCGCGACCGACACCCCGTCGGGGGAGCTGGAGATGCTGTTCTGCACCTGCTCGCCTGCCGGTACCCGGACCGTCTTCGCGACACCCGCGGCGTCGACCGCGCCGATGACACCGGCGCCCGTCGCGAACCAGACGTTGCCCGCCCAGTCGGGGACGAGTCCGGTGACGGCGTCCCCGTCCGGCACCGCGCCGGACAGGTCGACGGTGGAGTCGACGAACAGCCGGTCGGCGGTGTGGCCGATCCGCTGAAGCTTGCGGTCGCCGTCGACCGCGACGAGGCGGTTTCGGTCGTCGAGGAAGGCGTACACGCCGCCGAGGAGGCTGCCCTTGGCCAGGGGCAGGGACGCGACGGACTTCGACGCGTCGGCGTCGAACAGGTGCACGGTCGGCGTCTGGCCGGCGATCGCGGTGCACAGGGCGACGACCAGGCCGTCGGAGCCCTGCAGCAGCGTCGGGCACGCGGACAGCAGCGGGATGCCGGTGACCCCGACCTCGCCGGCGCCCGGTCCGGCCAGGCGTGTCGCGTCGGACGATCCGGCGTCGCCGTGCATGGTCGCGGTGCCGACCGGTCCCAGGTGCGGGTTCGGCGGGGCGAGCGGGCCCCACGGGCCCTGGGCGGCGGCAGTACCCCCGCCGAGGGTGCAGGCGAGGGCGACGGCGGATGCGACGGTGAATGCGCGCGCGGAGGTGGTCGGCATGGTGAGCGAGTGTGCCCCGAAATTGCGGGAAATGTTTCGGTTCGGCACGGAATGTTCGTCCGTGTCGGGAGGCGCCGCCCGGTCGGAAATCAGGTGAACTTGAAGGTCCTGGTCGCGAGCCACGCCGCGCCGGCGCCCCACACGGCCATCACCGCGAGCGCGAACGGGTCGACCGACCCGGTCAGTGCGTGGTCCAGTGCCTCGGCGAACGCGCCGGACGGGATCAGCCGCGCCGCGGTGTGCAGGGGACCCGGAATCGAGTCACCGCCGAACACGACGGAGCCGACACCGGCCATCACGAACCACAGCACGTTGGCCAGCGCGAGGACGATCTCGGCGCGCAGGGTTCCGCCGAGCAGCAGCCCGAGGGCGACGAACATCGCGGTACCGAGCGCGATCACCACCGCGCCGAGGAGCAGGCCGAGGGCGCTCGGACGCCAGCCCAGTGCGACCCCGATCGCGCCGAGCAACACCATCTGCAACGCCACGACGATCACGACCGCGGCACTCTTGCCTGCGATGATGCCCCAGCGCGGGAGGGGGGTGGCACCGAGCCGCTTCAGCGCGCCGTAGCGGCGGTCGAACCCGACCGCGATCGCCTGACCGGTGAAGCCGGTCGACATCACCGCGACCATCATCACCGCAGGCATCACCCGGTTCACCCGCGGATCCCCGAGATCGCCGAACGGCAGCAACGTCAGTCCGATCAGCAGCGTGATCGGGATGAACATCGTCAGCAGCAGCTGCTCGCCGTTGCGCAGCAGCAGGGTCAGTTCGAGCTTCGTCTGCGCCGCGAGCATCGGCAGCGGAGCCGCGGGCCGCGGGTTCGGCGTGAACGTGCCGGGCGTGAAGCGGTTGTCGGCGAGGCGATCGGTGTGGGACATGCTCATCCCCGCAGCTCCCGTCCGGTCAGCTCGAGGAAGACGTCCTCGAGACGGCGTTGGTCGACCCGGAGCTCGGTGGCGAGCACGTCGAGGTCGGCGCACCAGGTGGTGACCGCGACGAGCACGGCCGGGTCGATGTCGCCGGCGACCTCGTAGGTGCCGGGCGACGGTTCGGTCGCGGTGAAGCCGTCCGGCAGCGCCGCCGTCAGACCGGTGAGGTCGAGGCGTTCGGGCGCGGTGAACTGCAGCCGCCCCGCGGCGCCGTGCCGGGTCAGTTCGCTGGGTGTGCCCTCGGCGACGATCCGGCCGTGGTCGATGATGACCAGCCGGTCGGCGAGGGCCTCGGCCTCGTCCATCAGGTGCGTGGTCAGCAGGACGGTGACGCCGTCGCGGCGCAGGGCGTCGATCAGTTCCCACACCATCAGCCGGGCCTGGGCGTCGAGGCCGGCGGTCGGTTCGTCGAGGAACACCAGCTCGGGGCGTCCGACCAGCGCGCAGGCCAACGCGAGCCGCTGCTGCTGGCCACCGGACAGGCGGCGGTAGGGGGTGCGGACGGCGTCGGCGAGTCCCAGTTCACGCAGCAGCCACTGCGGGTCGAGCGGGTTCGCGGAGTACGCGGCGACCAGGTCCAGCATCTCGCCGGCCTTGGAGCCCGGGTAGGCGCCGCCGCCCTGCAGCATGACGCCGATGCGGGCGCGGACCTCACCGGACGCGGCCACCGGGTCGAGTCCGAAGACGCGGACGGTTCCGCTGTCCGGCCGCTGGAAGCCCTCGCACATCTCGACGGTCGTGGTCTTGCCTGCGCCGTTCGGGCCGAGCAGGGCGAGCACCTGGCCCCGGTGCAGGGTCAGGTCGAGGCCGGCGACCGCGGTGGTGTCGCCGAACGCCTTCACCACACCGTCGAGCCGGAGCACGGGAGGTTCGGACAGGGAGGAACTCACGGGGTCTCAGCGTAGGCCCCGGGGGTCCGGTGCCCGCCCGTCGCCCCGCTGTTCGAGTTCCCGGTCTCCGTCCGCCACGGCAGCCGGTTGCGGGTGACGACGATGAACGTTCCGCAGACGAGGATCGTCGCGATCGCGGCCTGGACGATGATGAACGGCGGGTACTCGCCGCCGTTCGGCATCACGATCAGGCTGACCACCGACGAGAACGCGATCGCCGGAATGCGGAAGACCGGCCGGGTCGCCCACGCGGCCAGCGGGATGACCGCCCAGAGCAGATACCACGGCTGCACGACCGGGAACAGCAGCACCAGGACGCCGAGGGACACGCCCAGCGCGCCGATCGGGTGGATCCGCCCGACCAGGACGGCGATTAGCATCCGCAGCGCGACGAACGCCGCGGCGAGCGACGCGATCGGCCGGGTCAGGCTCAGCACCGCGGTGGTGTGGTCGCCGAGCCCGAGGAGCACCCCGGCCAGGCCGGTGCCCAGGCCGAGCAGGGTGGGCAGCGACATCCAGCTGCGCACCTCGTTCGCGGTGCCGAGCGTGTCCGGGTTGAGCCAGCCGAATCCGAGTCCGCTGAGCAGGCTGACCGCGAAGACGACGACGACCGTGACCGCCGTCAGCAGCGCGGCGGCGGCACACACCGCGCGGAACGTGCCGCCCCACCGGCGGGCCAGCGCCATGCCCAGGAAGCCGAGCGCGAGCAGGGTGGGGATCTTCACGGTCGCGGACAGCGCGATCAGGCCGGACCCGGCGAGGAGCAGGGCCAGGCTCCCGCCGCCCGCTGCGGTCCCGGGTATCCGGAACCGGATCGGGTCGGGGCCTTCCACCGCGCGCAGCGCGATCTCCATGCCGGCCAGCATCAGGCCGATCATCAGCGCCTCGTTGTGGATGCCGGCGACCAGGTGGAACAGCAGCAGCGGGTTGGCCGCCCCGAGCCAGAGGGCGGTGACGGCCGCGACACCGCAGCGCCGGGCCAGCCGCGGCAGCGCCCACACGATCAGCGCGACGCCGGCGAGCGCGAGCAGGCGGTGCAGGAAGATGCCGGCGACGATGTTGTCGCCGGTCAGGCCCGAGATGCCCTTGCCCAGCCAGATGAACAGCGGCCCGTAGGGGGCGGGGGTGTCGCGCCAGATCGTCGGCACGGTGCGGGTGAGAACGTCGTCGACCCCGAGCGCCTGCGCGGGTCCGATCGCGTAGGGGTCCAGTCCGCGGGCGGCGATCTCCGACTGGGCGAGGTAGGAGTACACGTCCTTGCTGAACATCGGCGGCGCGATGGTGAGCGGAATCACCCACAGCAGCAGGGTCCGGTCGAGCTGGGAGCGGGTCAACCGCCGGACCGGCGAGCCTTCCCGGAAGCTGCCGACCGCGAACCGTCCGAGCAGCAGCCAGGCGAGCACGACCATCGCGCTGCCGGTCATCGTCAGGGTCAGCGCGACGCTCGGCATCCGTGCGGGCAGGCCGAGGAAGCGCAGTCCCTGGACCGGGTTCTGCAGCACCGGCTGGGCGCCGGCGCCGAGGGCGCCGAGGGCCATGAGCAGGGCGCCGGTCGCGCCGAAGCGGCGGACGCCGCGCAGTTGGGCGGTCTCGCGGGCGTCGAGTCCCGGTGCCTCGGCCTCGTCGCCGTGCAGGCTCGAGACGACGAATCCGTCGTGGGGTCCGTCGAGTCCGAGGATGCGGCGAAGCCGTGCCCTGGACCGGTCGGCGAGCGAGTGGTGCTCGGTGGCGGTGGGCCCGGTTCTCGCGCTGTCACCGGACTCCGGTGTGTCGTCGGTCTGCGGCACAGCATGCAGCGTAGCGGTGTAACCGAGGGCACCCTTGGTGGACCGGGACGACGAATTCCGTCACACTGGTGTTGTGAAAACGGCAGCCACCCAGCCCGCTCGTGACGAAAGCGCAGGTCACACGCCTGACGCGGGGTCGCGTTCGCCGATGGGTGCCGTCACCGCGATGGGGCACGAGGGGCACACCCGGGCCGCCGTCGTGCAGTTGCTGCTCGAACAGGGGCCGATCACCGCGACCGAGATCGGCAGCCGCCTCGGTCTGAGCGCCGCCGGGGTGCGTCGCCACCTGGACGCGCTGATCGACGCCGGCGAGGCCCGGGCGACCCGCTCGGCGAGCTGGCAGCAGAAGGGCCGGGGACGGCCGGCCAAGCAGTTCCAGCTGACGGCCGTGGGCCGCTCCCGACTGGGGCACTCCTATGACGACCTCGCCGGCGCCGCGATGCGTCAGCTCCGGGAGATCGGCGGGGAGGCCGCGATCGTCGAGTTCGCCCGTCGCCGGGTCCAGACGATCGTCGCGGACATCGACCCCGCCCACGGCCACGACGCCGCGGAGGTGGAGCAGACCGCCGAGGCGATCGCCGACGCGTTCACGTCCGCCGGGTTCGCCGCGACCACCCGGCCGGTCGGCAACGGTGTCCAGCTCTGCCAGCATCACTGCCCGGTCTCGCACGTCGCGGCCGAGTTCCCCGAGCTGTGCGAGGCGGAGACACAGGCGTTCGCGGAGCTGCTCGGCACTCACGTCCAGCGGCTCGCGACGATCGCGAACGGGGACTGCGCGTGCACCACGCACGTGCCGCTGGTGCCGCCCGCCGCGTTGCACCAGGAAGCGACGTGACGCCCGCCGACATCGCCCCGCCCCAGCATTCCGACCCCTCGCCGGTGCCCAGCCCGCATCGGTACGCAACAAGACTCCGGAAGGAGCTCGCATGACCGTCACCCAAGACCAGGGACGCCCCGACCAGCAGACGTTGACGCAGGACGAGACCATCGCCTCGCTCGGACACTACGAGTACGGCTGGTCCGACTCCGACGTCGCGGGCGCGAGCGCGCAGCGTGGCCTGTCGGAGGCCGTCGTGCGGGACATCTCCGCGAAGAAGAACGAGCCGGAGTGGATGCTCGACATCCGCCTCAAGGCGCTGCGCACCTTCGACAAGAAGCCGATGCCGCACTGGGGCAGCAACCTCGACGGCATCGACTTCGAGAACATCAAGTACTTCGTGCGCTCGACCGAGAAGCAGGCGGAGTCCTGGGAGGATCTGCCCGAGGACATCAGGAACACCTACGACAAGCTGGGCATCCCGGAGGCGGAGAAGCAGCGCCTGGTCGCCGGTGTCGCCGCGCAGTACGAGTCCGAGGTGGTCTACCACCAGATCCGTGAGGACCTCGAGTCGCAGGGCGTGATCTTCCTCGACACCGACACCGGCCTGCGCGAGCACCCGGAGATCTTCAAGGAGTACTTCGGCTCCGTGATCCCGGCCGGCGACAACAAGTTCTCCGCGCTCAACACCGCGGTGTGGTCGGGTGGCTCGTTCATCTACGTGCCGCCGGGCGTGCACGTGGACATCCCGCTGCAGGCGTACTTCCGGATCAACACCGAGAACATGGGCCAGTTCGAGCGGACCCTGATCATCGTCGACGAGGGTGCCTCGGTGCACTACGTCGAGGGCTGCACGGCGCCGATCTACAAGTCCGACTCGCTGCACTCGGCGGTCGTCGAGATCATCGTCAAGAAGGGCGGCCACTGCCGCTACACGACGATCCAGAACTGGTCGAACAACGTCTACAACCTGGTCACCAAGCGCACCAAGGTCGACGCCGGCGGCTCGATGGAGTGGATCGACGGCAACATCGGCTCCAAGGTGACGATGAAGTACCCCGCCGTCTGGATGATGGGCGAGCACGCCCGCGGCGAGGTGCTCTCGGTCGCGTTCGCCGGTGAGGGCCAGCACCAGGACACCGGCGCGAAGATGCTGCACCTGGCGCCGCACACCTCCTCGACGATCGTGTCGAAGTCGGTGGCCCGCGGTGGCGGCCGCGCGTCGTACCGCGGTCTGGTGCAGGTCAACAAGGGGGCGCACGGGTCGAAGGCGACCGTCAAGTGCGACGCCCTGCTGGTCGACCAGATCTCCCGTTCCGACACCTACCCGTACGTCGACATCCGTGAGGACGACGTGTCGATGGGTCACGAGGCGACCGTCTCGAAGGTGTCCGACGACCAGTTGTTCTACCTGATGAGCCGCGGCCTCACCGAGGACGAGGCGATGGCGATGGTGGTGCGCGGCTTCGTCGAGCCGATCGCCAAGGAGCTGCCGATGGAATACGCCCTCGAGCTCAACCGCCTGATCGAACTGCAGATGGAAGGGGCCGTGGGTTAGTGGCCAACGCAAACGAGGCGACGGGCGTGAAGGCTGCCGTCGCCGGTGAGAACCCTGCCACGAACGCGCAGGCGGCGCCTGCCACCAACAAGGGCGAGGTCTTCACGTCGTTCGACGTGAACGCGTTCGAGGTGCCTGCCGGTCGCGACGAGGCGTGGCGGTTCACCCCGCTGCGCCGGCTGCGTGGCCTGCACGACGGCACCGCGGTCCGGTCCGGTGCCGCGACCGTCGAGGTGTCGGCCGCGGACGGTGTCACGGTGGAGACGGTCGGGCGGGACGACGCCCGGCTTGGGCAGGGTGGTGTCCCGGCGGATCGTGTTGCCGCGCAGGCCTACTCGGGCTTCGAGACCGCGACCGTCGTGACCGTCGGCGCCGAACGTGAGGTCGCCGGCGCGGTGAACGTCGTCGTGACCGGCCCCGGTGCGGGCCAGGTTGCCTACGGCCACATCCAGATTCGTCTCGAGGCCTTCGCCGTCGCCACGGTCGTGCTCGACCAGAAGGGCAGCGGAACCTACGCGGAGAACGTCGAGTTCGTGCTCGGCGACAGCGCGAAGCTGACCGTCGTCGCGGTCCAGGACTGGGCCGACGACGCCGTGCACGCGGCCGCGCACCACGCCCGGATCGGTCGCGACGCGACGCTGCGCTACACCGCGGTCACCCTCGGCGGCGACGTGGTGCGAGTGACCCCGACGGTCAAGTACGACGGACCCGGCGGCGACGTCGAGCTGCTCGGCCTGTACTTCGCGGATGCCGGCCAGTTCTTCGAGCACCGCCTGCTGGTGGATCACTCGCAGCCGCACTGCAAGTCGAACGTCGTGTACAAGGGCGCGCTGCAGGGTGAGGTGAGCGCCGACGCGCACAGGCACGACGCGCACACCGTGTGGGTCGGCGACGTGCTGATCCGTGCCGAGGCCGAGGGCACCGACACCTACGAGATGAACCGCAACCTGGTGCTGACCGACGGCGCCCGCGCGGATTCGGTCCCGAACCTCGAGATCGAGACCGGCGAGATCGTCGGCGCGGGCCACGCCAGCGCCACCGGCCGGTTCGACGACGAGCAGCTGTTCTACCTGCGCTCGCGGGGTATCCCGGAGGAGCAGGCCCGGCGACTGGTGGTCCGTGGCTTCTTCCACGAGATCATCGAGCGCATCGCCGTCCCGGAGGTGCGCGAGCGCCTCGAGGCGGCCATCGAGGTCGAGCTCGCCGCGGTCGGCGTCTGACTCCGGCCCGCCGAGACCGTCGCCGACACACACACTTTCAAAAGGACTTCTTCAATGACCACCGCTGAAACCCCCGCTCCCGAGACCTCCGTGCTCGAGATCAAGGACCTCCACGTCCGGGTCGCCCAGACCGACGAGAACGCCGAGCCGATCAACATCCTCAAGGGCGTGAACCTGACGGTGCGCTCCGGCGAGACGCACGCGATCATGGGCCCCAACGGCTCCGGCAAGTCGACGCTGTCGTACGCGATCGCCGGCCACCCCAAGTACGAGGTGACCTCCGGCAGCATCACCCTCGACGGCGAGGACGTGCTCGCGATGAGCGTCGACGAGCGGGCCCGCGCCGGCCTGTTCCTCGCGATGCAGTACCCGGTCGAGGTGCCGGGCGTGTCGATGTCGAACTTCCTGCGCACCGCCGCCACCGCCGTCCGCGGCGAGGCTCCCAAGCTGCGGCACTGGGTCAAGGAGGTCAAGGAGGCGATGACCGAGCTGGAGATCGATCCGGCGTTCGGCGAGCGTTCCGTCAACGAGGGCTTCTCCGGCGGCGAGAAGAAGCGCCACGAGATCCTCCAGCTGGGCCTGCTGCAGCCGAAGATCGCGATTCTCGACGAGACCGACTCCGGCCTCGACGTCGACGCGCTGCGGATCGTGTCCGAGGGCGTGAACCGCTACCAGGAGCGCGAGCACGGCGGCGTCCTGCTGATCACCCACTACACCCGCATCCTGCGCTACATCAAGCCGCAGTTCGTGCACGTGTTCGTCGGCGGCCAGGTCGTCGAGTCCGGCGGTGCGGAGCTGGCCGAGGAGCTCGAGGCCAACGGCTACGTGAAGTTCACGCAGGCCGCAGCGACGGGAGCCTGAGTCCATGACCACCCCGGTGACCGCGCTCGACGTGACCCGGATCCGGGCGGACTTCCCGATCCTGTCCCGGACGGTGCGGGACGGGAAGCCGTTGGTGTACCTGGACTCCGGGGCCACCTCGCAGCGGCCGGTGCAGGTGCTCGACGCCGAGCGCGAGTTCCTCGTCACCTCCAACGCGGCGGTGCACCGCGGGGCCCACCAGCTCGCCGAGGAGGCCACCGACGCGTACGAGGACGCCCGCGCGGCGATCGCCCGATTCGTCGGTGCGGAGCCGGACGAGCTGGCGTTCACGAAGAACGCGACCGAGGCGCTCAACGTGGTCACCTACGTGCTCGGCGACGACCGGTTCGACCGGCACGTCGGGCCCGGCGACGAGATCGTGATCACCGAGCTCGAGCACCACGCCAACCTGGTGCCGTGGCAGGAGCTGGCCCGGCGCACCGGCGCGACACTGCGCTGGTACGGCGTCACGGACGACGGCCGGATCGACCTGGACTCGCTGGCACTGACCGACGCGACCAAGGTCGTGGCGTTCACGCACCAGTCCAACGTGACCGGGGCGGTCGCGCCGGTCGAGGAGCTGGTGCGGCGGGCGCGTGCGGTCGGTGCGTTGGTGGTGCTCGACGCCTGCCAGTCGGTGCCGCACATGCCGGTGGACTTCCACCTGCTGGACGTCGACTACGCGGCGTTCTCCGGGCACAAGATGCTCGGCCCGTCGGGTGTCGGGGTGCTGTACGGCAAGCGGGAACTGCTGGCGGCGATGCCGCCGTTCATCACCGGCGGCTCGATGATCGAGACGGTCACGATGGAGTCGACCACCTACGCGGCGCCGCCGCAGCGGTTCGAGGCCGGGGTGCCGATGACGTCCCAGGTCGTCGGCCTCGGTGCGGCCGTGCGGTATCTCGAGGCGATCGGCATGGACGCGGTCGCCGCACACGAGCACGAGCTCACCGCGTTGGCGCTGCAGCTGCTCGGCGCGATCCCGGGAGTCCGGATCGTCGGCCCGACGACGGCGGAGAACCGCGGTGGCGCGGTCTCGTTCGTCGTCGACGGCATCCACGCCCACGACCTCGGTCAGGTCCTCGACGACGAGGGCGTCGCGATCCGGGTCGGGCACCACTGCGCGTGGCCGCTGCACCGCCGGCTCGGCGTCGCCGCGACAGCGCGGGCGTCGTTCGCGGTGTACAACACGGCCGACGAGGTGCACGCGCTGGCCGCCGCGATCAGGCGGGCGCAGGAGTTCTTCGGAACCCACGCGCCCCTCGACCATCACGACACGACCGTGGACGGAGCGTCCTGACATGCGGATGGAGCAGATGTACCAGGAGGTCATCCTGGACCACTACAAGCATCCGCACGGCCGCGGCCTGCGGGAGCCGTTCGGCGCCGAGGTGCATCACGTGAACCCGACCTGCGGGGACGAGATCACGCTGCGCGTCGCGATCACCGAGGACGGCCGGGTCGGCGACGTGTCCTACGACGGGCAGGGCTGTTCGATCAGCCAGGCCGCGACGTCGGTGCTCACCGACCAGGTGACCGGCATGGCGGTGCAGGACGCGCTCGACGTGGTCGCGGCGTTCGACGAGATGATCACCAGCCGCGGCACCGTCGAGGGCGACGAGGACGTGCTCGGCGACGGCATCGCGTTCGCGGGGGTCGCGAAGTACCCGGCTCGTGTGAAATGCGCCCTGCTGGGATGGATGGCGTTCAAGGACGCCGTTGTTCGAATAGTTGACACCGAGGACGCGGCAGCGGACTCGCATGCAGTCGGCAGCACGGTGCCGGCAGGGACCGGAGGATCCGCATCATGACCGACACCCAGGCGGGCACACCCGACGAGACGGCGGTGGCCGAGACCCCGGCCGCGGCGACCCCCGAGCAGCAGGCCGTGGTCGAGCTGACTGCCGAGCAGCAGGCCGTGGTGGACGACGTGGAGGAGGCGATGCGTGACGTCGTCGACCCCGAACTCGGCATCAACGTCGTCGATCTCGGCCTGGTCTACGGCATCGCGGTCGACGACGACCAGATCGCGACGATCGACATGACGCTGACGTCCGCGGCCTGCCCGTTGACCGACGTCATCGAGGAGCAGGCGCGCGGTGCGCTGGTCAAGAGCGGCCTCGTGGAGGAACTGAAGATCAACTGGGTCTGGATGCCGCCGTGGGGTCCGGACAAGATCACCGAGGACGGCCGCGAGCAGCTGCGCGCGCTCGGATTCACCGTCTAGGACCCGCAACCGCCGAACCCCGCCGAGCCCTGTGCCCGGCGGGGTTTCGTGTCTACACTGCCGATGAAAGTTAATCCGGATTCTCGGGGGTGCTGGTGGGCACACAGGCGCGGGCGGCGGTGCTGGGTGCGTTCGGGGAACCGTTCGAGATCCGGGACGTCGAGCTCGACGCGCTGCGTGCGCACGAGGTCCTGGTGCGCATCGTCGGTGCCGGGATCTGCCACACCGATCTGAGCGCCGCGGCAGGCGCGGTTCCGATCCCGGTGCCCGCGGTACTCGGGCACGAGGGAGCCGGGGTCGTCGAGGCGGTCGGCAGCGCGGTGGACACCGTGGCCCCCGGCGACCACGTGGTGCTCAGCTTCTCGGCCTGCCGGGCCTGCCGGAACTGCCGCGAGGGGCATCCCGCCTACTGCGAGCACTTCGCGGTCCGCAACCATTCCGGCCGGCGCCTAGACGGCACCACCACTCTGCACGTGGACGGTGCGGCCCTGCACGGCAACTGGTTCGGTCAGTCGTCGATGGCGACACACGCAGTCGCGCTGGACGTCGACGTGGTGCAGGTGGCGAACGATCTGCCGATCGCCCTGCTCGGCCCGCTGGGCTGCGGCATCCAGACCGGCGCCGGCACGGTGCTGCGGGTGCTGCGGCCCCGGGTCGGTGCCTCGCTGGTGATCTTCGGCGCCGGCGCGGTCGGTCTCGGTGCCGTGCTCGCGGCGGCCGTCGCCGAATGCGGAACCGTCGTCGTGGTGGACCCGCTGCCTGCCCGCCGGGAACTGGCCCGCTCGCTCGGCGCGACCGCCGTCCTCGACAGCGCCGAACCGGACCTGGCGCGCCGCGTGCGGGCCGTGGTCGGCGGCGGCGCCGACCACAGCATCGACACCGTCGGATCCGACGAGGTCCTGACCACGGCGGTGGCGGTGCTGCGGTCCCCGGGCAGCTGCGCGACGCTGGGGCTGCGCGGCCGTCACAACCCGGTGACGCTGGACCAGTCGGCGTTGCTGATGGGGCGCAGCGTCACCGGCGTGATCGAGGGTGACGCCGACCCGCAGCAGTTCATCCCCGAACTGATCGCGCTGTGGCGGGAGGGACGGTTCCCGTTCGACAAGCTGATCACGACCTTCGACTTCGACGACCTGCCCGCGGCACTGGACGCGCTGCGCGCCGGTTCCGTGGTCGAACCGGTACTCACCTTCACCCACCCCGACGAAAGGCGCGCATGAACCACCACGATCACGTCGAGTCCCTGCTCGCGGCGGACAGCGTCGATCCCCGCGAACTCGACCGGCTCTGGTCGCAGTTGCCCGTCGTGCGGATCGAGGAACTGTCGGGGCGGTGGCGTGGCCGCGGGTTCCGCACCGGGCACCGCACCGGCCGCCTTCTCGAGCGGACCCGCTGGTACGGCAAGACGTTCGGCTCCCGGTTCGACGTGCAGCCGCTGATCTGCCGCGGCGACGACGGCGAGCTGTTCTCGGACGTCGAATCCGGGCGCGGCGAGGCCGGCCTGTGGATGGTCGAGTTCCGCGGGGAGGTGACCGCGACGATGGTCTACGACGGGATGCCGGTGTTCGACCACTTCAAGCGGGTGGGAGCGGACACCCTGTTGGGCGTGATGAACGGCAAGGGCGTCCTCGACGACGGCGAACACTTCTGGTTCGTGCTCGACCGCGACGACGAGCGGTAGCCCGGTCAGCCGGTCTTCGCGGACTTCTTCGCCTCGTCGACGCTGCGCTGCAGCGCGGCGACCAGGTCCACGACCTCCGCGTCGGACTCGCGGGCGCCCACGGACGGCACGGTCACCTTCTCGCCGCCGTTCGCGATCGCGTCGTCGAGGAGTTTCTGCAGCTGGATCTGGTAGTCGTCGGTGTACGACTCCGGGTGGAAGTCCTCGGACATCGAGTCCACCAGCATGGTCGCCATCGCCAGTTCCTTCTCGGACGGTGCGACCCCCTCCTCGACGGGGCCGAAGTCCGCGGCACGGACCTCGTCGGGCCACAGCAGGGTCTGGACGACGAGGAGCCCGTCGCGGACCCGCAGCGCGGCCAGCCGGGTGCGTTGACGCAGCGTGAAGTGCACCAGCGCGGTGCGCTCACTGGACTCCAGCGTGGACGCGAGGAGGTTGTACGCCTTCGCGGACGCGGAGTCGGGTTCGAGGAAGTAGCTCTTCGCGAACAGGATCGGGTCGATCTGCTCGGACGGCACGAACTGCAGCACCGGGATCTCGTGCTTCTCCGCCGCCGGGAGCTTGTCGAAGTCCTCGTCGGTCAGCACGACCTGGGTGCCGTCCTCGGACACGTACGCCTTGTCGATGTCGGCGAACTGGACGACCTGGCCGCACTCGGAGCACACCCGGTTGTACCGGATCCGCCCGCCGTCCTTGCCGTGGACCTGGTGGAACCGGATGTCGTGGTCCTCGGTTGCGGAGTAGACCTTCACCGGGACGTTCACGAGACCGAACGCGATGGAGCCTTTCCATATCGACCGCATCACCCCATGATGGTCCATACTGTGGGATCCGGCCAGGTGGAGCGATCCGGTGGACTGATGCTGATGACGCACAACACGGCGGTACGCGTCGGAAACCGACGCCTGACACTGACGAATCTCGACAAGGTGCTGTACCCGGAGACCGGCACCACCAAGGCGGAGGTGCTGCAGTACGTCACCGAGATCGGGCCGGTGCTGCTGCCGCTGCTCGCGGGCCGGCCGCTCACCCGTAAACGCTGGCCCGACGGCACGTCCGCGCCGCCGTTCTTCCATAAGAACGTCGAGGCCGCGACTCCCGACTGGGTGCCGACCCACGTCCTGACGCAGGGTTCGCGGACCGTCGAGTACCCGGAGGTCACCGACCTGGCGGCGCTGGTGTACTTCGCGCAGTCGGGGGCGCTGGAATTCCATGTGCCGCAGTGGCGGTTCGCCCCCGACGGCACTCCGGCCGACCCGGACCGCCTCGTGATCGACCTCGACCCCGGTCCCGGTGTGACGCTCGACGAGTGCGCGCAGGTGGCGTTGCGCGTGCGTGAGCGGTTGCGTGACCGCGGCCTCGACGCCCTGCCGGTGACGAGCGGCAGCAAGGGGATTCACCTCTACGCCGGTCTGCCGCCGGGATGGCCGTCGCGGCGCTGCAGCGAGGTCGCGAAGGCGATCGCGACGGAACTCGAACGGCAGACGCCGGATTCGGTGACGGCGACGATGACGCGGGCTCGGCGAACCGGGAAGGTGTTCGTCGACTGGAGTCAGAATTCGGCGTCGAAGACCACCATCTCGCCGTACTCGCTGCGCGGGACCGCGCGACCGTTCGTGGCGGCGCCGCGGACCTGGGACGAGATCGCCGCCCCCGGCCTGACGCAGCTGGAGTTCGGCGACGTCCTGCGGCGGGTGCGGGCCGGGGTCGCGCCCGCCGTCGTTCCGGGGCCCGGTGCGGCACCGGAACCTCGCGGTGTCGCACCGGCCGCGCCGCCGGTGACGCCGATGCTGGCGACCGCGACCACGGTCGACCGGTTCGCCTCGCGCGCCGACCCGGCCGTGTGGGCGTTCGAGTACAAACTCGACGGGATCCGGGCGCTGGTGCACGTCTCCTCCGATGCCGGGTCGGAGTCGGTGCGGCTGATCAGCCGCAACGGCAACGACATGACCGCCACCTACCCGGAGCTCGCCGCCGTCCCGGCGGGCCTGCGCGGGCACTCCGGGATCCTCGACGGGGAGATCGTCGCGTTCGGCGCCGACGGGGCACCGAGTTTCGCGCGCCTGCAGCAGCGCATGGGCCGGACCCGGCCTCGGGAGGTGGCCGCGGCGGCGGCCCGGAACCCGGTGCGGTTGCTGCTGTTCGACCTCCTCGAACTCGACGGGACCGGGCTGGCAGGCAAACCGTACCGGGACCGGCGAACGGTCCTGTCCGCGATCCGGTTCGCCGCCGACGACACCTGGCAGGTCCCGGAGCCGGCGCCCGACGACCTCCACGAGGCGCTGGCGTCGAGCGCGGAGAACCACATGGAGGGGATCGTCGCGAAACGACGGGACTCGACGTACCGGCCGGGTCGCTCGCCGAACTGGGTGAAGATCAAGCACGTTCGCGTCGCGGAGGTGGTGATCGGGGGCTGGCAGCCGGGGGAGGGCGGCCGCACCGCGGGCATCGGGTCGCTGCTGGTCGGCGTCCCCGAGGGCGGTGGGCTGCGGTACGTCGGCAAGGTCGGCAGCGGGCTGACCGGCGCGGCCCTCGACGAACTGCGATCGCGGGCAACCGAACTGGCGACCGCCGAGTCTCCGTTCCACCCGCCGGTGCCCGAGGGCGACGCGCGCACGGCGCACTGGTTGCGCCCGGAACTGGTCGCCGAGGTGCGGTTCACCGAGGTGACCGACGACGGCCGGCTACGTCACCCGGTGTGGCGTGGACTGCGACCGGACAAGGGGCCCGACCAGGTGTTCCCGGAGGCGACGGGGTAGGGGCGGCGCGGCGCCAGCGGGACGGTCGCGAAGCCACGCGCGTGCTCTGGCTTGCCGCCCTGTCGGACGGTGTTGGTACATTCGGCCCGTAGTGTGCGGCTCGCTTCGGGCAGTGCTCTTTCCGTTCTGTCCGAAAGGTTTTCGCGTTCGTGATGATTCTGACATGGTGATGGGCGCGACCCATGCCGTCTCCGGTGCCGTCGCGGGTCTGCTCGCGGCCCAGGTGCTGCCGCCCGAGTGGGGTGGTCCGACGTCGACCGCGGAGGTGTTCACCTTCGCCGGTGTGTGCGCGGGGGCGGCCCTGCTGCCGGACCTCGACACCGCCCAGTCGACGGTGGCGCGGTCCTTCGGCCCGGCCAGCTGGGTGCTCGCCAAGGGGGTCGACGAGGTCTCGCTCTGGTACTACCGGCTCACCCGCGGTCGCCGCGACCCGAAACGCCGTGGCGGTCACCGAACGCTCACCCACACGGCGCTGTTCGCGGTCGCGATCAGCACCGCGGTGTCCGCGCTGATCGTCGCGTTCGGCCAACCCGCGATCATCGGCACCCTGTTCCTGACCCTCGGGTTGGCGCTGCGGGGTCTGGCCGGAGGGTGGGCGAAACGCAACGGCTGGATCGCGGTCACCGTCGCCGCCGCGGTGCTGTCGGTGCTGACCTGGCGCTGGTATCCCGACGAGGTGGGTTCGCGGGCCCTCGGCGTCGCGGTCGGGCTCGGGTGCGCGGTGCACTGCCTCGGCGACGCGATCACCAAGGAGGGGGTGCCGTTCCTGGCCCCGTTCGTGCCGTGGCGGGGACGGCGCTGGTGGGAGTTTCAGCTGCCGTCGATGCTGTCGATCCGCGCCGGCGGGACGTTCGAACGCGCGATCCTCGGCCCACTGCTCACCCTCGCCGCGGTCGGGTTGGCGCTGTGGGCGATCGAGGGTGTCCCCGCCGCCGTCACGGACGCGTTGGGGGAGTGGCAGGCGCTGCGCTGAGGGCGGTCACCAGGTCGCGCACATGGCCGAGATCGACGTCGTAGCCCGGGAAGTAACAGCACACCCGGTCGGCATGCTCGCCGAAGCGGCGGACGATCTCGGCCGCGCACTGCTCCGGCGTGCCGCGGACGGCGAGGGTGTCGACCATCGTGTCGTCGACCATCGCGATCATCTCGGCCACCGCACCACGTTTCGACAGCGCGTTGAGCGGCTCCTGCACGTGGGACCACCCCTCCACCTCGAGCACCGGACGGTAGGCCGGCGTGGAGCCGTAGAACGCGAGCAGCGCCCGCACCCCGGTCGTCGCGGCGGCGAGTTCGGTGTCGGTGCGACCGGTCGCCACGATCACCTGCGGCACGATCTCGAAGTCGGCGCGGGACCGGCCGGAGCCGTCCAGGCCCCGCTCCACCGCGGGCAGGGTGCGCTCGCGGAAGTGGCGGCCGCTGTTGAACGGCATCACCAGCAGCCCGTCGGCGACCTCGGCGGCGGTGCGGGTCATGACCGGCCCCAGCGCGCCGAGCAGGATCGGCGGCCGCCCGTACGGGTTCGGCCCGGGCACGAACGTCGGCGGCATCAGGGTGTGGGTGTGGAACTCGCCGCGAAAGTCCAACCGCGACCCGTTCTCCCAGGCGTCGAGGATGGCACGGACCGCCAGGACGGTCTCCCGCATCCGGGCGGCCGGACGCGACCACGCAGCCGAGTAGCGCTTCTCGATGTGCGGTCGGATCTGGGACCCGAGGCCGAGCCGGAACCGGCCGCGGGACAGGGCCTGCAGGTCCCAGGCGGCGTGCGCGAGGTGCATCGGACTGCGCGGCAGTGCGATGGCGACATTGGTGGTCAGATCCACGTCGACGACCGGCGCGGCCGCGACGAGGGGGAAGAACACGTCGTGCGGGCCCTCGAAGGTGAACAGTCCCGCGGCGCCGGTCGCGGCGAGGTCGACCGCGCGGGCGGCGGCGTCGGCGGGCGCGGCGTCGAGCTGGATCTCGACCTTCATCGGTGTCCTCTCCCCGGGTGCAGTGCGGCGCCGATCAGTGTGCGCCGCACCGGCATCGGCGCGTGGCGAAACAGCGTCCACATCGCCGCCGCGACCCCCGCCGGGTCGGAGCGGTCGGACAGGTAGGCCCGCTGGAGCGGAGCGGGCAGCGCGAAGAAGTCGTCGAAGAACCCGTCGACCCGCGCCGGGGGCAGGGCCAGCAGCGCCCGCAGCCCGATGCCGCGCAGGGTCCGCACCACGCGAGCGGATCGGGGCCACAGTGCGTCCCGCGGGTCGCGGCCGTCGCACAGGGCGTCGACGACAGCATCGGCGGCGGACAGCGACGCGGCGACGCTGTACCCCGTCCCCGGGTGGGCGAGCCCGCCGCGGGCGCCGAACGCGAGCGGGCCGTGCCTGCGCCGCGGTGCCTCGATCGGGAAGCGGACGCGCTCGACGACGGCATCGCCGGGTACCTGCACGCCCCGCGCGGACAGGCGGGCCAGGAGCCGTTCGCGCAGCGCCGGCAGCGACAATGCGGGCCGCCCGACCAGACACGTCTCCTCGAGCAGCACCCGGCCGTCGTCGACCGGCACCGCGTACAGGAACGACGGCGCCTGGTGCGGGCCGGCGCCGTTGTCGCGGCGCCAGTCCATGAACAGTGCGGCGGCACCGCCGAGCGCCGGTGCGGCGACGTCGCGCGGCACGATCAGCCCGAACGCGGTCTGCTCGGCGAGGGCGGACCCGACGGGGAGACCGCGGGCGTCGACGACCGTGCGGGCGCGCACCACTGCGCCGGCGCCGAGAGCGACGGTGCGGCCGGTGACCTGCCGGGCCCGACCGGTGACGACGCGGACCCCGGCGAGGTCGAGGCGGGCCCGCAGGGCGGTGTTGTCGAACACCGCGTACTCCCGGTCGACGGTCCGCGGCTGCCGCGTCCACACGGTCGGGCCCGGCACCCGGGCGGCGAGGACGCGGTCGCCGAGCCACGGCGGCACCTCGTCCACCCAGGTCGCGTAGGTCGGTGCCCATCGTCGGGCGGGAGCCGGATCGACCGCGACCACGTCCAGGCCCGCGGCGGCGGCGCGGTGCGCGAGCGCCCGCCCGGCCGGACCCAGCCCGACGACCGCCAGGTCGGGGACACCGCCGTCGCTCATGGGCCTGCACGTTAGCCGAGTTCGCCACGCCGGAAGGCCGTGAACCTGCGACGCTGTCGGTAGTCGATCGGGAAGGCAGGCCAGGATGCACCTCGAGTCCGTCATCTCCGCAGTCGGGTCCGTCGTGGACATCGTCGGGGTGGCCGTGATCGTCGTCGGTGCGGTGGTTGCGAGCTGGATTGCGTTGTCCGACCGACGAACCGTGCCGGGAGCGCCGGTGTACGAGAGGTACCGGAGCAACCTCGGCCGCTCGATCCTGCTGGGCCTCGAGTTCCTCGTCGCCGCCGACATCATCAAGACGGTCGCCGTCACGCCGACGTTCACGTCGGTCGGAGTGCTTGCGCTGATCGTGCTGATCCGGACCTTCCTGAGCTGGTCCCTGCAGCTCGAGATCACCGGTCGCTGGCCGTGGCAGGGGGATCGGGCGTCGCGATGAGCGTCACAGTCGTCGTGGGCGGACCCCGGCGGGGATCTGTCCGAATCTCCGGTAAGCTGGCTCGTCGTGATTACCGCCACCGACCTCGAAGTTCGTGCCGGTGTGCGAACCCTCCTCTCGGCACCCGGATCCGCCCTGCGCGTGC
>NZ_BAABFB010000018.1:0-104592 GCF_039540555.1 Rhodococcus olei
GCGAGCTTGCCCGCGGTGGTGTGGATATCAGGGACATTCGACGCCGCGGTCGCGGCGGGCTCCTGGACGCTGGTCATGGGGACACAGCCTATCGGCCGCTCCGCGGGGCCTGATGCGCGAGGTCCGCTTGCGTTGAATCATTAAACCTAAGCTACTGACGGGTATCGAATCGGGCCGGGCCGTCGGTTGCCTGCGGCGCGACGCCGCGGCGTTCCCGAGGCCATACGCTCGACCCATGTACAGCGATCTGAACCGGCCCCCGCTCAACGCCGACGCGCTGCGGGCGGCGCTGGTGACCCGCGACGCCGGCGATCCCCGCGCCTTCTACGCCAGCCTCGACGTGGTCGAGGAGACCGGCTCGACCAACGCCGATCTGCTGGCCCGCTCGGTGGACAGCGCACTCGACCGGGCGGTGCTGATCGCCGAGTACCAGGACCACGGGCGCGGACGGCACTCCCGCAGCTTCGTGGCGCCGCCGCGATCGTCGATCTCGGTGTCGGTGCTGCTGCGCATGCCCGGACTGCCCCTGCGGTCGATGGGCTGGTTCCCGCTGATGACCGGCATCGCGGTCGTCGACGCGCTCCGGTCGGTGGCCGAGGTCGACGCCGAGCTGAAATGGCCGAACGACGTGCTGATCGGTGGCAAGAAGGTCGCAGGCATCCTCGCGGAGGTGGCCGCCACGGCGCCCGCCCCGGCGGTGGTGATCGGTGTCGGTCTCAACGTCACGATCACCGAAGCGGAACTGCCGGTGCCCACCGCCACCTCGCTGCAGATCGCCGGGGCCGCCACCACCGACCGCGACACCCTCGCCCGCGCGCTCCTGCGCTCCCTCGCCACCCAGTTCGCCGCCTGGCAGGAGGACGGCTGGCAGGTCGACGGCCTCGCGGCGGCCTACCGCGCCCGGTGCGGCACCCTCGGCCAGCGGGTCCGGGTGGAGCTGCCGGGCGACGAGGAACTCGTCGGGATCGCCGCCGACGTCGACCTGCAGGGCCGCATCGTCGTCAAGCCCGACGGCGGGGCCCCGGCCGTCGCGGTCTCCGCCGGGGACGTCACGCACCTGCGTGCGCACGCCGGTCCCGCCTGACCGCTCCCGTGACAGAGCGAAGGGGTGCGGGCGAATTCGCCCGCACCCCTTCGATTTTCCGCCGTGTCAGGCGCGCTCGGTGTCCCAGGTCGTGACCGCCCAGATCACGACGATGTCCAGCGCGATGATCAGAATCGACCACAGCGGGTAGTAGGGCAGCCACAGGAAGTTCGCGATGATCGACAGTGCGGCCAGGAAGATCGCGGTGATCCGGGCCCAGGTCGCGCCGGTGAGCAGGAAGAAGCCGGTCAACGCGATCAGGATGCCGATCACGAGGTGGATCCAGCCCCACGACGTGACGTCGAACTTGTAGGTGTACTCGGGGCCGAACACCAGGACCTCGTCCTTGGCGAGTGCGGAGATCCCCTGGAGGATCTGCAGGATGCCGACGGTCAGCAGCAGGATCGCCGCCGCGATGGAGGTGCCTGCCGCGAATCCCTGCTTGACGCTGCCGTCGCTGCGGGGTGCAGCCGAGTGGTCCGTCATGGCCGTTCCTCTCCGATACGTGTGACGTGAACAGATCGAGCGAGTGTCGATAGCAGTATTCGGGCGCGGCGGACGTTTCACCTCACCCGTCTCGGGTGAGGTCCGCACCCGGGTCGGCTGGACACAATGGCGCTCGCCCGGGCTTGGAGGCGCGGTGCGGTCGAGGTGGAAGGAACGTCGATGGCGAACTATCCGGATGGTCCGGGATACCCGAACGGCCCGGTCGGCGGGGCCGTGCCCGGCACGCCGGAGCAGCGGATCGACGCGGGCAAGTTCTGGGCCGGCGCGGCCGCGGCCGCACTCGTGGCGGCACTGACCGGTCTCGTGGTCACCCTGCTCGTGCGGGCATTCGACCTGGTGCCGCTGGCCCCGAACTGGACCGGCGAGGTCGGTCTGCCGGTGCGGTTCGCGATCGTCGGGTTCGGTGCCGCCCTGGTCGCCGCGCTCCTGCTCTACCTGCTGCTGGTCACGACGCCCGGCGGCGACTCGTTCTTCGGATGGATCGTCGGCCTGCTGATCCTGGCCGGCGCGATCCTGCCGTTCGTCTACGACGCGTCCACCGGAGACCGGATCGCGACCTCGCTCGTTCACCTGGCGATCGGGTTGCCGATCCTGGGCCTGCTGCCCGGCGTCGGCGACCGGGCGAAGGTCTGGAAATGAGCGCCGCGACGGCCGGGGCGCCGTCCGAACCCGTGCTGCCCGCAGGTATGCCACGCGGACTGGTGGTCCTGCTGACCCTGACCGGCGGCGTCGTCGTGATCGGCGGGATCAAGGCGTTCTCCGGGATCGTCGGGCCGGTGTTCCTGGCCCTGATGCTCACGGTCGCGGTGCAGCCTCTGGGCAACTGGCTCCAGCGCAAGGGGGCGCCGAAGTGGCTCGCCGTCGTCGGCACGCTCGCGACGGTGAACCTGGTGCTGTTCGGACTGGTCGGCGCGCTGGCCGTCTCGGCCGGTCAGCTGGCCACGCTGCTGCCGACGTACGCCGACAAGGCGAACGAGCTGCTCGCCGACCTGCACAGTTGGCTCGCGAGCCTGAACATCGGCTCCGACCAGGTGGACAAGGCCCTGTCCGGCATCGACTACAGCAAGCTGATCGGGTTCTTCGACGACCTGCTCGGCATGCTGGTGGGGGTGTTCTCGAACGTCTTCTTCATCCTCGCGTTGCTGCTGTTCATGGCAGTGGATGCGAGCTCGTTCACGGACCGGATGCGGGCGGTGGCCTACTCCCGGCCCGACATCGCGTACGCGTTCTCCCGCTTCGCCGGTGGCACCCGGAGCTACCTGGTCGTCTCGACGATCTTCGGTCTGATCGTCGCGGTGATCGACTCGGCCGCACTGTGGGCGCTGGGGATCCCGCTGCCGATCCTGTGGGGTCTGCTGTCGTTCATCACCAACTACATCCCGAACATCGGGTTCGTGATCGGAGTGATCCCGCCCGCGCTGATCGCGCTGCTGCAGGGCGGGCCGATTTTGATGATCTGGGTGATCGTGGTCTACAGCGTCATCAACGTGATCATCCAGTCGGTGATCCAGCCGAAGTTCGTCGGCGATGCGGTCGGACTGTCGGTGACCCTGACGTTCCTCGCGCTGGTGTTCTGGGGCTGGGTCCTCGGGCCGCTCGGCGCACTCCTCGCGATCCCCGCGACGCTGCTGGTCAAGGCGCTGCTGCTGGACATCGACCCGGCGACGCGGTGGGCGAACGCGCTGATCTCCGGCCAGCCCCCGAGCGCGGTGGAGCTGGCCACCGCGGAGCAGCAGGCGGCGCTGGAGACCAAGGAACTGCAGGAGGCCGCCGAGGAGTCCGTCGCCGAGTCGATCGACGAGGCGATCGAGGACACCGCGAACGAGCGCCGGGACCGCGGTGCCGTCGAGCCGCCGGAGGGCGCGGCGGTCGCGCCACCGGACCGCGGTGCGGCGGAGCCGCCGGACCGCGGGGCGGTCGACCCCGCGCACTAGCTGGCACACTCTGACGAATGGGCTACCCGGACGACGCGCTCGCCGCCGACGAGGAACTGTTGCTGCACCGGCATCCGCACTGGAAGATGCTGGTGCTGCCCGCGATCACGTTCGTCCTCGCGACGGCCGTCGCGGGCTTCGCCGCTGGCCTGGCCGACGACCGGCTCGCCGGCACCGCCCGAACCGTGACCCTGCTCGTGGTGCTCGTGGCCTGGCTGGCGATCGTGGGGTGGCGGTGCATCGGGCCGCTGGTCACCTGGAAGTCCACGCACTTCATCGTCACCGACCGGCGGGTCCTCGTCCGGCAGGGCGTGCTGACCCACAGCGGAATCGACATCCCGATGGGCCGGATCAGCAACGTGCAGTTCCGGCACGGTCTCGTCGACCGCATGATGGGCACCGGCACGCTGGTGATCGCGTCGGCGGCGGACGATCCGCTCGAGTTCGACGACATCCCGGACGTGCAGCGGGTCCACTCCCTGCTCTACCACCAGGTGTTCGACGCGATGCAGCTGCACCACGAGGACACCGGCGGAGCGATGGACTTCGGTGCCGACCCCGGCGACCGGGAACAGCGCTCGCACCGCAGGGGTTGGCGCGGCTGACTCGCGTGGCACACCACCGTCCGGTCCGCGGCTCCGTACTGTGGTGTCGTGACAGCCGTACTTCTCGCCGAGGACGACGAGGCAATCGCCGCGCCGCTCTCCCGCGCACTTGGCCGTGAGGGCTACGACGTGACCGTCGAACAGTCCGGACCGGCGACCCTCGACCTCGCCCGGAGCGGTGCGTTCGACCTGCTGATCCTCGACCTCGGTCTGCCCGGCATGGACGGGCTCGAGGTCTGCAGGCAGCTGCGGGTCGGAGGCTCCGAACTCGCGGTGCTGATGCTCACCGCCCGCACCGACGAGGTCGACTTCGTCGTCGGGCTCGACGCCGGCGCCGACGACTACGTCGGCAAACCGTTCCGGCTCGCCGAGCTGATGGCCCGGGTGCGGGCCCTGCTGCGGCGACGCGGCGGCTCGGAGGACGCGGTGATCGAGGTCGGCGACCTCCGGCTCGAGCCGGCCGCCCGTCGCGTGCTCGTCGGCGGCAGCGAGATCTCGCTCGCCAACAAGGAATACGAACTGCTCAAGGTGCTGATGGACCGGGCAGGCGAGGTGGTCTCGCGGGACGTCATCCTGCAGGAGGTGTGGGGCGACGCGGATCTGCGGGGGTCGAAGACCCTCGACATGCACATGTCGTGGCTGCGCCGCAAGATCGGCGACGAGGGCCCGATCCCGGAGCGTCGGATCGCGACCGTGCGCGGCGTCGGATTCCGCCTCAACAACCGCTGAGCCCGGGGCATGCGCCGCCGCATCCTGCTGTCCATCGTCGCCGTCGTCCTGGTGACCGGGCTGCTGCTCGGCCTGCCGCTGATGTACACGGCGTGGGTGTGGATCGAGGACTTCACCCGCAGCGACCTGCAGGCCCGGCTGGATCGGATGGCCTCGGAGATCATCGCCCAGGAGGGTCAGAGCGGTCTGATCCTGGACGACCTCGACGTCGGCTCGCTGCGGCTCGCGGTGCCCGAGGGTGGGCGGTTGTCGGTGATCTATCCGACCCCGTACGACCCGAAGATGCACATCGACATCGGCGAGACGACGGTCGACGCCCCGCTGGTCGAGTCGATCTCGATGGGCCGGTCGGGTTCCCTGCGACTCGAGACGCCGTCGGAGGCGATGCGCACCCTGCAGCAGCAGGCGGTGATGGGGGTCGCGCTGGTGGTGCTCGCGTCGCTGGCGGCCGGGACGGCGGTCGCGACCGTCACCGCCCGCCGGCTGGCCGATCCGATGCAGGACGTCGCCGACCGGGCGGCCCGGCTGGCGAAGGGCGATTTCCGGCCGGACCCACGCCGGTACGGCATCGCGGAACTCGACCGGGTCTCCGACGTCCTCGACCAGGTCACCGTCGAGATCGCCGGCCGGTTGCAGCGGGAACGGGCGTTGGTCGGTGACGTCTCGCACCAGCTGCGGAGCCGGTTGACCGCGGTGCGGCTGCGGCTCGACGAACTGGCGGTGCACCCCGACCCGGACGTGGTCGACGAGGCGAACGCGGCGATGGCGCAGGTGGACCGGCTGACGCTCGCGATCGACGAGCTCGTCCGTTCGGCGCGCAGCGACGGCGGCGACCGCCGGTCGGTGTCGGTGGTGGGGGAGCTCGCCACGGTCGTCAGCGAGTGGCAGCCGCAGTACGAGCAGGTGGGGCGGTCGCTGGTGCTGCGGGGGGAGGGTGCGGTCCGTGCGTCGGCGACTCCGTCGCGGTTGCGGGAAGCGGTCGCCGTGCTCGTCGACAACGCACTGATCCACGGCGCGGGCACGTGCACGGTCGTGGTGCGGTTGGTGCCGGGTGTCGACCGGGGCCGGGAGGCGATGGTCTGCGTCGAGGTCGGCGACGAGGGGGGCGGCGTCAGCGACCAGCTGGCCCCGCACATCTTCGATCGTGGCTTCTCGGCCGGCGGATCCACCGGTGTCGGACTGGCACTGGCGCGGGCGCTGGTCGAGGCCGACGGCGGGCGACTGGACCTGCAGCGGCGCCGGCCCGCGCTGTTCGCGTTGTTCCTGCCGATCGAGCTCCGGTCGGACCCGGAGGCGCCGTCGGAGCCGCGCTGAGGCGGCCTGGATGCCGCCGGGGTTGCTACGAGGCGGCGCGGCCCTGCTGCGCCAGCTCGTCCGGGGTGGGGTCGAATCCGGAGTCCTCTCCGGGCGTGGTCTCCTCGGGGAACGCGAACCGGCGCAGCGCCCAGAACCGGAACGCCATCTGCAGCAGGTTGCCGATGATGTAGTTCAGGACGAAGTCGATGATCACGACGGTCGTCACGCTCGCCTGATCGGCCCGGATCGCGAAGACGTTGTTCGCGATCCACAGCGGTGCCGCCGCGATCCCGACGCCGATCAGGCTGATCACGAAGAAGAGGATCGCCTCGTGATGGCGTTCGCGTCCGCCGCGGTTCTTGAACGACCACTCCCGGTTGAGGACGTAGCTGAGGATCGTCGCCATGACGCCGGAGATGATCTTGGCGATCACCGGCTTCTGTTCGAGGACCGTCAGGCTCAGCGCGTAGAAGATCGCGAGGTCGAAGACCATCGTGGTGCCACCGACGATCGCGAACTTGACCAGCTCGTGATGACGCAGCACGACGTCCCGTAACGGTGTGGGCACGTGGTTGAGCGCCTGATCGACAAAAGACACAGCAGGTCATTCTACGAACCCGTCCAGGCGGTCTCGCCCGGACACTCCGATCACAGGCTGCTCTCAGGTTCGCCGTGACGGTGCTCACCGAGGTTCGGCACCCACCCGCGCGGCGCCGGACCTGCGCAGTCGTCCCGGGCCCGGGCGTGACACCATGAACCCCCGTGAGCGTCGATTCCGGATCCCAGCCCCGTCCCACGAGTCCCCGCGCCGCGGGCCCCGCGATGCCGGTGGTCGCGATGATCGGCGGCGGCCAGCTGGCGCGGATGACGCATCAGGCCGCGATCGAACTGGGACAGTGCCTGCGGGTGCTCTCCGGTGGCCCGGACGAACCGGCCGCGCAGGTCAGTGCCGATGTGGTGCTCGGCAGCCACACCGACCTCGACGCGCTGCGGAAGGTCGCGGCCGGGGCCTCGGCACTGACCTTCGACCACGAGCACGTCCCGACCGAACACCTCGACGTGCTGGTCTCCGAGGGTGTCGACGTGCAGCCGCCGCCGCAGGCGCTGATCTACGCGCAGGACAAACTCGCGATGCGTCGCAAGCTGTCCGAGCTGGGTGTGCCGGTGCCTGCGTTCGCCGAGGTCACGTGGATCGGCGACGTGGGGAAGTTCGCCGGCGAGCACGGCTGGGGCATCGTGCTCAAGTCGGTCCGCGGCGGCTACGACGGGCGCGGGGTGTGGATGCCTGCCGACGCCGAGGAAGCCGAGGAGATCGTCACCGAGCAGCTGGACATGGGCGTTCACCTGATGGTGGAGCAGAAGGTGCCGATGCGACGCGAGCTGTCGGCGATGGTGGCCCGGTCGCCGTTCGGTCAGGGCGCGACCTGGCCGGTCGTGGAGACGGTCCAGCGCGACGGCCAGTGCGCGGTCGTGATCGCCCCGGCACCGGACCTGCCGGCCGAGGTGGCCGCGCAGGCCGAGCAGCTGGCGCTGACGGTGTCGTCGGCGCTCGGCGCCACCGGCGCGATGGCCGTCGAGTTGTTCGAGACGGTCGACGGTGCCCTCGTCGTCAACGAGCTGGCGATGCGCCCGCACAACTCGGGGCACTGGACGCAGGACGGCTCCCGCACCTCCCAGTTCGAGCAGCACCTGCGCGCGGTGCTGGACTACCCGCTCGGCGACACCGCGCCGATCGCCCCGGTGACCGTGATGGCGAACGTGCTCGGCGCCCCGGAGGCGCCCGCGATGAGCATGGACGAGCGGCTGCACCACCTGTTCGCGCGGATGCCCGACGCGAAGGTGCACCTGTACGGCAAGGGCGAACGCAAGGACCGCAAGATCGGGCACGTGAACGTCGTCGGCGGCGCGTCCGGCTCGATCGACGACCCGGAGTACGTGGCCGCGGTGCGCGAACGCGCCGAGCGGGCGGCGCATTGGCTCTCGCATGCGGTGTGGACCGATGGATGGGATCCCCACGCCGGGCACTGACCCGGGTGGCGGGCAGAGACCTCACGACACGACAGGAGACGCGATGACGGAGCAGCAGGGACCGCTGGTCGGCCTGATCATGGGCAGCGATTCGGACTGGCCCACGATGGAGGCCGCCGCGGAGGCGTTGGCGGAGTTCGGCATTCGCTTCGAGGTCGGTGTCGTCTCCGCGCACCGCACCCCGCAGCGGATGCTCGACTACGCGAAGGACGCGGCCGGGCGCGGTGTCAAGGTGATCATCGCCGGCGCCGGCGGCGCGGCCCACCTGCCCGGCATGGTGGCCTCGGCGACACCCCTTCCGGTGATCGGGGTTCCGGTGCCGTTGAAGTACCTCGACGGGATGGACTCGCTGCTGTCGATCGTGCAGATGCCGGCCGGGGTGCCGGTCGCGACCGTGTCGATCGGCGGCGCCCGCAATGCCGGTCTGCTGGCGGCCCGGATCATCGGGGCGTCGGACCCGGCGGTCCGGGACGCGATGGAACGGTTCCAGGCCGGCCTCGAGTCGATGGTCCTGGAGAAGGACGCGGCGCTGCGCGCGAAGCTGCTCGGCTGACACCGGATTTCCCGAAAACCCCCGGCGCGCTGTGCGCCGGGGGTTTAATTGTGATGTACATAATACGTTTCAGCCTGTAACGCATTGATCCGAGGGAGAGTCAGCATGCCTGCGCCGCTCGACGAGTACCCGATCCACCAGACGTCGCTGTCGATGTCGCGAGTCGGGACCAGCGACAAGAACTTCTACGACCGCTCCTACTTCAACGCGATCGACACCGAGGGGGAGTTGTTCCTGGTCAGCGGGTTCGGCGTGTATCCGAACCTGGGCGTCGTGGACGCGTTCGCCACGATCCGCAAGGGCGACCGGCAGTGGGCGGTCAAGTTCTCCGACGCCCTCGAGCACCGGTCGCTGGACCTCGCGGTCGGCGGATACCGGATCGAGGTCGTCGAGCCGCTGCAGAAGCTGCGCGTGGTGTGCGAGGGCGACGACTCCGGTGGCCTCGGCTTCGACCTGACCTGGGAGGGCACCTGCCCCGCGGTCCAGGAGCAGCCGCACCTGCTGATGACCAGCCTGCGGCCGCAGCTCGACACCAGCCGTTTCGCGCAGACCGGCGCCTGGACCGGGGTGATCTCGGTCGACGGTGAGGACGTCACGGTCACCCCCGATCGCTGGATGGGCACGCGGGACCGGTCTTGGGGGATCCGGCCGGTCGGCGACAACGACCCCGCGGGACGGCTCGTCGACCAGCCGTCCGAGGGCTTCTGGTGGATGTACGTGCCGTTGCGCTTCGAGGGCTTCTCGATCATCGTGATCGTCCAGGAGAGCCCGGACGGCTTCCGCACCCTCAACGACGCGACCCGGATCTGGGACGACGGCCGCATCGAGCAGCTGGGCTGGCCGCGGCTCGACATCAAGTACCAATCGGGCACCCGACGTCCGTTCGCGGCCACCCTGCACATGACGGCGGCCGACGGCAGCCCGGTCACGGTGGAGGTCACCCCGCGGGACGGGGTGGCGCTGCACGTGGGCGCCGGCTACGGCGGCGACCCCGAGTGGTCCCACGGCCAGTGGCGCGGCCGGAACTGGAGCTCGCGCGACGTCTACGACCTCACCGACCCGGCGATCCAGGGCCGCATCCCGTTCGGCGTCTGCGAGTACCCGGCCGGCGCCACCTGCAACGGCATCCCCGGCGCGGGCATGTTCGAGCACGGCAGCCTCGGCCGGCACGATCCGACCGGATTCGCCGACTGGGGTTCCGTCGCCCCCTAGCTCCACACACCGCCCGTCCCTGCGCCGGCCCTCCTCGGACCGGCGTCGCGGACGGGCGGCCTACGCTGTGGTCATGCCCGACGACTCAGACAGCTTCCGGCTCCGCGTGGTGTCGGAGGCGCTGCGTCTGTTCGCCGAGAAGGGCTACGAGGCGACCACCGTCGACGAGATCGCCGAGGCGGCCGGGATCTCGCGGCGCACCTTCTTCCGGCAGTTCCGTGCCAAGGAGGACGTGGTCTTCGCCGACCACGAGATCCTGCTGGCGCAGGCCGCCGAGTTCCTGTCCGCCGAGCACGACGATCCCTGGGACGCGGTGTGCGATGCCGCGATGCTCGTGTTCGAGCGCTTCTCCCACTGGCGTGACGTCGCCCGCCGTCGCTACGCGGTGGTGCACGCGGTGCCCGCGCTGCGCGACCGCGAGATCGTCACCGTCTTCCGCTACGAGCGGCTGTTCGTCGAGTACCTGCGCGACCGGCTGCCCGGCGTGTCGGACCTCGCCCTCGTCCAGTTCGCCGCGCTGGTGACCGCGACCCACAACTACGTGCTGCGCCGGATGGTCCGTGACGAGTCCGCGCCCACCTCGCAGGACCTGCGCGAGGTGCTTTCCGAGGTCCGGGCCACCTTCCGTGACGGTGTCCCGGCCCGCCCCCGGACCGAGGACGACGTCGTGGTGGCGGTGTTCGCCCGCGGGACCGCGCCGCGCCGGGTGGCGGAACTGATCGAGCGCCGGCTGAACGGCGACCACTGACCAGATGGCACTCAGTGCCGATGTTTGGCACGAGGTGCATCGACCTCTACTGGGGGTTTCGGGTATAGTGAGGAAAACCTGGCACTGAGTGCCGCCTCTCACCACTGCCTCCCGAGGAGCTCTTGATGGCTGGAAACCCGGACTTCGACCTGTTCAAGCTCAACGACGAGCACGACGAGCTGCGGGCCGCGATCCGCGCACTGGCCGAGAAGGAGATCGCCCCGCACGCGAAGGACGTCGACGAGAAGGCGCGCTTCCCCCAGGAGGCCCTCGACGCCCTCGTCGCGTCGGGCTTCAACGCGATCCACGTTCCCGACGCCTACGACGGCCAGGGCGCCGACTCCGTCGCCACGTGCATCGTGATCGAGGAGGTCGCGCGGGTGTGCGGCTCGTCGTCGCTGATCCCGGCCGTCAACAAGCTCGGCACGATGGGGCTGATCCTCAAGGGCTCCGAGGACCTGAAGAAGAAGGTGCTGCCGGAGATCGCGGCCGGCAAGATGGCGTCCTACGCGCTCTCCGAGCGTGAGGCGGGCTCCGACGCCGCCGCGATGCGCACCCGCGCCAAGCAGGACGGCGACGACTGGATCCTCAACGGCTCCAAGTGCTGGATCACCAACGGCGGCCAGTCCACCTGGTACACCGTGATGGCGGTCACCGACGCCGACAAGGGCGCCAACGGCATCTCCGCGTTCATGGTCCACAAGGACGACGAGGGCTTCGTCGTCGGCCCGCTCGAGCACAAGCTCGGCATCAAGGGCTCGCCGACCGCCGAGCTCTACTTCGAGAACTGCCGCATCCCCGGCGACCGGATCATCGGCGAGCCCGGCACCGGCTTCAAGACCGCGCTCGAGACCCTCGACCACACCCGACCGACGATCGGTGCGCAGGCGATCGGCCTGGCGCAGGGCGCATTCGACGCGGCGCTGGCCTACACCAAGGACCGCAAGCAGTTCGGCACCTCGATCGCGTCGTTCCAGAACACCCAGTTCATGCTCGCCGACATGGCGATGAAGATCGAGTCGGCGCGGCTGATGGTCTACACCGCCGCCGCCCGCGCCGAGCGTGGCGAGAAGAACCTCGGCTTCATCTCCGCGGCCGCGAAGTGCCTGGCCTCCGACGTCGCGATGGAGGTCACCACCAACGCGGTGCAGCTGTTCGGCGGGGCCGGTTACACCACCGACTTCCCGGTCGAGCGGATGATGCGCGACGCCAAGATCACCCAGATCTACGAGGGCACCAACCAGATTCAGCGCGTTGTGATGTCGCGCGCCCTGCTCAAGTGAGCTGACGGACCGCGCTCCCCGGTTCCCCAATGTCACATCGGTCACGTCGAGTGAGTCGATGTGACATTGGGGAACAGTCGTTTTCGGGGGCGGGCGTTTCGGGGGCGGTCGTTAGGCTGGAGGTATGCCCCGATTCCCGCTGAGCGAGCGCTGGTACCGATGGAGCGCCGCGCACGTCGCCGGGATCGACCGCACCCTCGCCGGGGTGCTCGCGGTGATGTGCGGCGTGCTCGCCGTCACCTCGGGGGAGGGCTGGGTCGGACTGATCGTCTCGCTCGGCATGACCGTGCCGCTGGCCTGGCGCCGCACCCGGGTCGCGGCCGCCGGATTCACCGTCGCCGGCTTCTCGGTGCTGCACCTGATCGTCGTTCCGCACACGATGCTGCCCTCGGTGATCGCGGTGCCGATCGCGGTGTACGCCCTCGCCGCCTACGGCCCGCGCTGGGCCAGCGGCTGGGGGCTCGCACTCGCCCTGCTCGGTGCGATCGGCGCCGGGGTGCAGTACCTCGGCGGCGAGTCCGCTACCTGGCAGGCCATGGCGTTCCTGATGGCTTTCCTCATCGTGTTCGTGATCGCAGTGTGGGCGTTCGGCGACCTGCGGCGGGTGCGGAACCAGGAACTCGAGGGGCTCACGGAACGGGCTCGGCTGCTCGAGCTCGAACGGGCGCAGGAGGCCGAGATCGCGGCCATCAACGAGCGAACCCGGATCGCCCGGGAGATGCACGACATCGTCGCGCACTCGCTGACCGTGGTGATCGCGCAGGCGGACGGCGGGCGCTACGGTGCCAAGGCCGACCCCGATGCCGCGATCGCGGCGCTCGAGACGATCGCGGAGACCGGGCGGCAGGCGCTGACCGACATGCGTGCACTGCTGTCGGTGCTGCGGGAGGACCGGCCCCGGGAGACGCGCGCGACCCCGCAGGTGGCCGACATCGCGGATCTGGTCGCCGACCTGCGCGGCGGTGGACTCGAGGTGAACCTGCGGATCGAGGGCGAGCCCCGGGAACTGTCGACCGGCGCCGGGCTGACGGCCTACCGGATCGTGCAGGAGTCGCTGACCAACGTGCTCAAGCACGCCGGTCCGGCGGCGCGGGTGGTGGTCACCGAGCGGTGGACCGACACGGGGCTCGAACTGGGTGTCGTCGACGACGGTCGCGGCGCCGCCGGCGCGCTGGTGCCCTCGACCGGCGGCGGGCAGGGCGTGCTCGGCATGCGGGAGCGGGCGGAGTTGTACGGGGGACGGTTCGAGGCAGGCCCGGTGGTGGGCGGCGGATATCAGGTGCGGGCCGGGCTCCCGTACGCGAGAGAGGTGTGAGCGGATGTCGGACAGCGTGATCCGGGTGGCCCTGGTCGACGATCAGCAACTGGTGCGGGCCGGGTTCCGGATGGTGATCGACTCCCAGCCCGACATGACGGTGGCCGTCGAGGCGTCCGACGGTGCGCAGGCACTGCGCGAACTGGCCCGCGTTCCCGTCGACGTCGTGCTGATGGACGTGCAGATGCCGAATCTCGACGGCATCGAAGCCACCCGCCGTCTGACCGACCTCGATTCGCCGCCGAAAGTGGTGGTGCTGACCACTTTCGACAACGACGAGTACGTGATCGGAGCCATCTCGGCCGGCGCCAGCGGCTTTCTCCTCAAGGACGCGCCGCCGGAGGAGCTGCTCACCGCGGTCCGGACCGTGCATCGTGGCGACGCGGTGATCACCGCGCGCTCGACCCGGCGGCTGCTCCGGCACGTCGGACCGATGCTGTCGGGACCGGCGGCGGGGCAGGAGATTCCGGAGGACCTGACCCCGCGAGAGGTCGAGGTCCTCGAGGCGATGGCACACGGCCTGTCGAATTCCGAGATCGCCGACCGGTTCACGGTCTCCGAAGCGACAGTGAAAACCCATGTCGGACGGGTGCTCTCCAAGACCGGGTCGAGGGACCGGGTGCAGGCGGTCGTGTTCGCGTACCGCTGTGGCCTGGTCCGGCCGGAGGACCTGCTCGGCGGGTAGCCCTCCCCGCCCGGGATGACGCACGTGTCCACCCCGGGTATGACGCGGCGTCGCCGAAGATGGGCCACCGCGCCGACGCGGCGTGGGCGGATTCGCCCCTACCGTCGAAAGCATGACGAGAGTGGACATTCCGGCGGCCCGCGCGGTCGCGCTGACGAAGCTGTACGGGGACGGGGAGGCGGCGGTGCGCGCGCTCGATTCGGTGGACGTGGGCTTTCGTCGCGGTGCGTTCACCGCGATCATGGGCCCGTCCGGGTCCGGCAAGTCGACGCTGATGCACTGCCTGGCCGGGCTCGACGACGCGACCACCGGGCGCGTGTACCTCGGCGAGACCGAGTTGACCGGTCTCGACGACCGGGCCCTGACCGAACTGCGCCGCGACCGGATCGGGTTCGTGTTCCAGGCGTTCAATCTGCTGCCGGTCATCACGGCCGAGGAGAACATGCTGCTGCCGATGCGACTGGCGGGCATCCTCCCGGACCCGCAGTGGAAGCACGAAGTGGTCACCCGGCTGGGTCTGAGTGACCGGCTCGCGCACCGGCCGCACGAGCTGTCCGGTGGACAGCAGCAGCGGGTCGCGGTCGCGCGGGCACTGCTGCCCCGACCCGATGTGATCTTCGCCGACGAGCCGACCGGAAACCTCGACTCGCACGCCGGTGCCGAGGTGCTGGCGCTGCTGCGCGCGAGCGTGCGGGAGATCGGGCAGACCGTCGTGATGGTGACCCACGACCCCGCCGCAGCGTCCTACGCGGATCGGGTGGTGCTGCTCGCGGACGGTCGGGTCGCCGGTGAGATCGACAGCCCGACACCGGATTCGGTCATCGAGACGATGCGCGGACTCGGAGCGCGCACATGCTGAGTCTGACGCTCGCCCAGGCGCGTGCCCACGCGGGCCGCTACCTGGCCTCGGTCACCGCGGTCCTGATCGCGGTCGCGTTCGTCGTCGCCACCATGGTGCTGTCCGCCACCACCTCGGCGAGCGTGACGAATTCGCTTGCCGGGCAGTATCGGACATCGGCCGTCGTGGTGCCCGATGCCGGTGACGCGGCCCACGCGCACGCCGCGGCCGAGCGGGTGTCCGGGCTGCCCGGTGTCGTGGCCGTCGCCGCCGACGCGAGCGCGCCGGTCAAGGTGTCCGCGGCCGGCCACGGCACCAAGTACGGCACCGTCACGTCGCTGGCGTCCGCCGAGGCGTTGCGCTGGCAGCGCCTGGCGCAGGGGCGTTTCCCGGCGGGCCCGGGCGAGGTCGCGCTCGGATCCGGATCCGGGGTGCCGATCGGCACCCGCGTCGCGGTCGGTGTGTCCGGCCCGGGCGGCGGGCACCCCGCGGCGGAGGCGACGGTCGTCGGTGAGGTCGACCTGTCCGGCGGCCCGCAGGCGCTGTCGGGTGTGACGGCGTTCGCCACCGCGGAGCAGGTCGGTGCCTGGACCGGCGGCGCCGCGAGTCACGAGATCCGGATCGCCGGCACCGGCGACCAGCAGCGGCTGGCGTCGGAGGTGTCGGCGGTTCTGGGTCCGGACGCCCTCGTGCGGACCGGTGCCGACCAGGCCGAGCAGGCGGCCCGCGCGTACCTCGGCGACACCGACACGCTGCGGAACGTGCTGCTGGCCTTCGCCGCCGTCGCGGTGGTCGTGGCGGGCCTGGTCATCGCCAACACGTTCGCGGTCCTGCTCGCCGCCCGGACGCGGGAGCTGGCCCTGCTGCGATGCGTCGGGGCGACCGCCCGTCAGGTGCGGCGGGGAGTGCGGATCGAGGCGCTGGTCGTCGGCGCGGTGGCGTCGGCCGCCGGGGTCGGGGTGGGAATCGGCTTGGCGTGGGCCGTCACCCGGGTCGTCACGGCGCTCGATGCACCGGTCCCGCTCGGCACGCTCGACGTCACCCCCACGGCGATCGGGGCCGGGCTGCTGGTCGGGATCGTCGTCACCTACCTCGCCGCGGTGGCGCCGGCGCGGGCGGCCACCCGGGTGTCCCCGCTGGCGGCTCTCGCCCCGGCCGAGGCGACACCGGAGTCGGTGGGGTCCTCGCGCGCCCGGCTGGTGGCCGGCACGACGGCCGTCGCGCTGGGCGCGGTGCTGCTGGCCGCCGGCGTGCGGACCGAGCAGGTGACGATCGCGTGCGCCGGGGGCATCGCGGCCGCCCTCGGCGTGGTCGTGCTCGGGCGCAGCGTCGTACCGCGGGCGGTGGCGGCGGTCGGCCGGCTGCCGGGTCGTCTCGTGGGACCGCTCGGCGAGCTGGCCGTCGGCAACGCGCTGCGCAACCCGCGCCGGACCACAGCCACCGCGACCGCGCTGCTCGTCGGTGTCACCGTGACCGCGACGATGGTCGTCGGCATCGCGACGGTGCGGGCGGCCGCGCCGCGCGCACTGGACGAGCAGTTTCCGGTCGACGTCACGATCGACGCCGCGGCGGCGGGACTGCCACCCGACCTGGGCCCGCGCATCGCGGGTCTCGACGGGGTGACGGCGGTGTCCGCGCTGCTGGGCACCGAGGTGACCGCCGGCGACGGCGACCGGCTCGCGCTCGTGGGTACGGACCCCGACACCACGCGGGCGACGCTGCGGATTCCGTTGACCTTGCCGGCGGCCGGTGAGGTGTCGCTGTCCCCGCAGCGGATCGACGAGCTCGGCACCGCCCCCGGCCGTCGTCTGGAACTCGTGGGTGGCGGCGTCACCCGGTCGCTGACCGTCGTCGCCGGCCGGGAGGGGCAACCGGCCCTGGTCGGCCGCGCCGACGCGCTGTCGCTCGGCGCCTCACCGGCGGCGCGATCGCTGTGGGTCCGGCTGGCGGACGGGTCCGCGGACGATGCGCTGGTGACCGTCCGGAACGAGATCACCGATGTCACCGGCCGGCTCGCTCCGACGGCGGAGGTCGGGGGTGCGGCGGCGATGCGCGCCACGATGGAGTCGGTGTTCGACGTGCTGCTGCTCGTCGTCGTCGGACTGCTGTCGGTGGCGGTGCTGATCGCGCTGATCGGGGTCGGCAACACGATGGCGCTGTCGGTGATCGAGCGGCGACGCGAGTCCGGCCTGCTCCGGGCACTCGGCGTCACCCGCACCGGACTGCGGTCGCTGCTGATCTCGGAGGCGGTGCTGGTGGCGGTGGTCGCCTCGGCGATGGGGGTGGTGCTCGGGTCGGTGCTCGGCGTGGCCGGGACCGCGTCGCTGTTCGGGCTCGACGACCTGGTGCCCGGCTCGATGCCGTGGCTGCAGCTGGCATCGATCGTGCTGGTCGGCGGGGTGGCCGGGGTGATAGCCGCGCTGGTGCCCGCCCGCACCGCGGCCCGGGCGACCCCGGTGCGGGCGCTGGCCGGATGACGTCCGCGGCAGGCGGCGCCAATCTGCACCGGGTGCCGCCTGCCGCCGAATCGGTCACGCCGCGGCGGCGGCGGGCGTTCAATGGGGAGTTGGTCCGGTTCGGCGACGACGGAGGGCTCGAAAATCATGGGATCGGTCACGATGGACGTCCTCCAGGACGTGATCAAGCTGATGAGCGACCTGATGGCCGCGATGGACAACGGCAACGGCAACGGCGGCGGCGGCGGCCTGTTCGGTGGCGGCGGCGGGGGCGGCGGTGGCGGCCTCGGTGGTCTGCTCGGCCTGATGGGCGGGTCCAGCTGACCCGCCGGGTCAGTCGCGCCGCGCGGTGACCTTCTCGGACTCGACGCGGCGCGCGGTGCGGTCGGCGTCCGGGTTCGTCACCTGGACGAGCGAGGCGCCGACGGCCAGGACCGCGAGAAGTCCGTCGACCAGCTGGTCCGCCGTCGACCAGTCGGTGCTCGACAGCACCCGGTCGTCGGGCGAGAATTCCTGCGCCGAAGCGGATTCGGCGGCGGCGGCGAGCACCTCGGTCACGGTGCGGCCGTCCAAGGCGGGGGAGTCGGCGGGTGCCGAATCGGGACGGAACTGGTCGCCGTGCACCCGCACCGACGTCGCGTAGTCGGTGACCCCGACCGGCAGGTTCTCGGCGGGCCGGCCGAACGCGTCCAGCGACAGCACCGCCACCTCGGCGGCGTCGGCGGCCTCGTCGAGTCGGTCGGCGGTGACCAGCGCGAGATCCGCGTCCGGGTCCGGTTCGAGCACCACCTCGGTGCCCGCCCACCAGCAGCCCAGCAGCACCGCGGCGGTCTGCCAGTGCGCGGGCAGCAGCACGCACACCCGCGACCCCGGCATCAGCCCGAACTCGTCGCGAATCAGGTTGGCGGTCTTGGCGGCCCAGTTCGCCAGCGTCAGCGCCGATAGTTCGATCCGCGCACCGGACGCGTCGTCGTACCAGGTGACGCGGGGGCCGGCCGGATCGCTCGCGAGGATCGGGTCGAGCAGCGCGACGGTGAGATTGGTCGGGTTTGCCATGTCGTCGCCTGCTCCTGTTCGCCGGTCAGTTCACGCACTGCGGTCCCTTGCGGCCCGCGTCGATCGGTGGGCCGGGTGGAACCGGGGTCGGGCTGGTGCCCGCGTCGACGATGTCCGATGTCGAGTCGGTCGACGCCCTGGCCGACCCGGAACCGGGACCGTCGTAGTCCGCGGCGAGCACGACCCGTACGGTGCCGCCCGCCAGGGATGCATCCTGCACCACGGGCAGGCCGCCGAGGGAGGCGGCCACCGACTTCGCGGCATCCGAGTCCGGGTCGGCGGCACGGACCTGGCTCTCGGACACCGGGGTTCCGGTGTTGTTGCCGACGACCCCGTGGCGATAGCCGTCGGCGGACAGCGCCTCCGACACCCGGCTCGCGAGCCCGCCGACGCCGCTGTCGTTGGCCACGTCGACGGTCACGGTCGACGGGTTCACGGTCGGCGCGACGGTGGCCGGGGTCTCGGTGTCGTCGCCCCCTCCGGCCAGTTCGGCGACGTACTTGCGGACGGCCTTCGGGTCGACCTGGACGATGGATTCGCCGTAGTCGGTCATCGCGTTGATGTCGACCACCGGGATCGTCTCGAACCGCACCTGGCCACCGGCGAGGTTCTGCAGTTCGCGGGCGAAACCGATGACGTCCCAGTCCTCGTCGAGCACGACCGACCGCTGCACCGCGGACGTCAGCTGGCCGAGCTTGCCGGGGTTGCTCAACGTCTTGGCGCTGAGCACCTCGTGGACGAGGGACGCCATGAACACCTGTTGCCGCACGATGCGGTCGAGGTCGCCGCGGGGCAGGCCGTGCCGCTGCCGCACGAACGACAGTGCGCTCGCGCCGCCGAGCGTCTGCTCGCCTGCGGGGAAGTTCGCCCCCGACAGGGGCTCGTCGACGGCCTGGTTCAGGCACACGTCGACGCCGCCGACGGCGTCGGTGAGCAGCACGAATCCGAGCAGACCGATCTCGGCGTAGTGGTCGACGGTGACCCCGGTCAGGTCGGCGACCGACTTGATCAACGCCTCCCGGCCGGCCTGGGTGGCGTCCTTGTCCGCGGTGTCGGGGTTGGTGCCCTCGTCGATCAGCTTCTGCTTCTCGGTCGCCTTGGTGGCCCCGAAGGCGGCGTTGATCTTCGACATCCCGATGCCCGGGACCTTGACATAGGAGTCGCGGGGGATGGAGATCGCGGTCGCGGACTCGCCGTTGTTCGGGATCCGGATCAGCACGATCGTGTCGGTGTTGTCGGCCTCCGCGTCACCGGCCCGCAGCGCCGCCAGTTCGTGCTGACTGAGCGGGTTGCCGTGTGCGTCGGTCCGGCTGTCGGTGCCGACGAGCAGCAGGTCGAGAGCGCCGTCCTTCGCTCCGCCGAGCCCGAGCCGGGCGGTCGCGAGGTTGGATTCGAGCGCACCGACGCTGCGCCACGCGAGGCCGGTCACGAGCAGGACGACGACCGAGACGACCGCGAGGGCGATGTGCAGCGGCCGCGTCCGGGAGGCCGGGGCCTCGTCGCGCCGATCGCGCTCCGGCCGCGCGCGGCCGGAGCCCCGAGGCCGGGACCGCTCCCCGTCCCGGGGCCGCGAACGGTCACCGCTCGTCGCCGACCGGTCGGGTCGCCGATCACCCCGCGCCCTGTTGTCCGGCAAACGCTGCCCCTTCACCTCTCCCGCATTTCGTACTCGGGGACCAGGCTACTGGCGAACCTCCGGCATCAGGGTGACCCGGAACCGGCGTGCCAGACTTTCAGGTGTGACGAACATCCTCGTGACCGGCGCCGGTGGGCAGCTCGGGACGCAGCTGACCCGCCGCGCGGCGGACGGACTGCCCGTTCGCGGTCTCACCTCGGCCGACCTGGACATCACCGACCCGGACGCGGTGCGGGACGCGGTCGAGCCGGGCGCGGTGGTGCTCAACTGCGCCGCCTACACCGCCGTCGACGCCGCCGAGACCGACGAGGCCGCCGCGACGGCCGGGAACGTGACCGGGCCGCGAATCCTGGCGGAGGCCACGGCCCGCGCCGGTGCGCGGCTGGTGCACGTGTCCACCGACTACGTCTTCGCCGGCGACGCGTCCGCGCCCTACGACGTCGACGCCCCGACCGGTCCGCGCACCGTCTACGGCCGGACCAAGCTGGCCGGGGAGCGGGCCGTGCTGGCGGCGGACCCGTCCGCCGTCGTGGTGCGTACCGCCTGGGTGTACACCGGAACCGGGTCCGACTTCGTCGCCACGATGCTGCGGCTGGAACGGGACCGGGACACCGTCGACGTCGTCGACGACCAGGTCGGCTCGCCGACGTACGCCGGGGATCTGGCCGACGCGCTGCTCGAACTCGCGACCCGGCCGCGGGTGCGCGGGCGGGTGCTGCACGCCACCAACGCGGGCCGGGCCAGCTGGTTCGACCTCGCGCGGGCCGTGTTCGCCGGGGTCGGGGCCGACCCGGACCGGGTGCGGCCCTGCACCACCGACCGGTTCCCGCGTCCGGCCCCCCGGCCTGCGTATTCGGTGCTGTCGCCGGCGTCGTGGGCGGCCGCGGGCCTGACCCCGCTGCGGCCGTGGACGGCCGCGCTCGACGTGGCCTTGGCGGAGCTGCCGCCCGCGTACGGCTAGGGTGACTCGCGTGAGTTCGCAGCTGGCCGTGGTGACGGTGACCTTCTCACCCGGCGACCATCTCCGGGGATTCCTGGACACCCTCGAGGACGCGACCGAGCTGTCGACGCAGGTCATCCTCGCCGACAACGGGTCCACCGACGGTGCGCCCGAGGCCGCCGAACAGGAGTACGCCAACGTCCGGCTGCTGCGGACCGGAGGCAACATCGGCTACGGCGGCGCGATCAACCGGGCGGTCGCCGAGATCGACCCGTCGGCGGAGTTCGTCGTCGTCGCCAACCCCGACATTCGCTGGGGTGCCGGGTCGATCGACGAGCTGCTGAAGGCGGCGGCACGATGGCCCCGTGCCGGTGCGCTCGGACCGCTCGTCCTCGAGCCGGACGGCAGCGTGTACCCGTCGGCGCGGCACGTCCCGGGACTGGTGTCGGGTGCCGCGCACGCCGTGCTCGGCACGGTGTGGCCGTCGAACCCGTGGACGCAGCGGTACCGGCAGGAGGACGAACAGATCTCGGAGCGGTCGGTGGGCTGGCTGTCGGGGTCGTGCCTGCTGGTGCGACGGGCCGCGTTCGACTCGATCGGCGGATTCGACTCCCGGTACTTCATGTACATGGAGGACGTGGACCTCGGGGACCGGCTCGGCCGGGCCGGCTGGCACAACGTGTACGTGCCGTCGGCGGAGGTCACCCACGCGAAAGGCCATGCGGCGGGACGGCATCCGGAGCTGATGCTGCCGGCGCATCACGCGAGCGCGTACCGATTCCAGGCGGACCGCCACCCGCACTGGTGGCAGGCGCCGGTGCGCTGGGCACTCAAGGGGGGCCTGGCGGTGCGATCGAAACTGGCCGTTGCGGCGGCCGTACGAGGCAGGGCGAAGGACGAGGGGAACTGACATGACGAACGGTGCGATGACGGGCGACGCCGCCGTGGCTCCGGGCGCCGGAGCCGTGGACGCGGTGATCCTGGTGGGCGGCAAGGGGACCCGGCTGCGGCCGCTGACCCTCTCCGCGCCCAAGCCGATGCTGCCGACGGCGGGACTGCCGTTCCTGACCCATCTGCTGGCCCGGATCAAGGCGGCGGGCATCACCCACGTGGTCCTGGGCACGTCGTTCAAGGCGGAGGTGTTCGAGGAACACTTCGGCGACGGCTCCGACCTCGGGCTCGAGATCGAGTACGTCACCGAGACCGAACCGCTCGGAACCGGCGGCGGCATCCGCAACGTGCTGCCGAAGCTGCGTGCCGACAACGTCGTGGTCTTCAACGGCGACGTGCTGGGCGGCACCGACCTGCGCGCGGTGCTCGAGACGCACGACCGGACCGAAGCGGACGTGACCCTGCACCTGGTGCGGGTCGGCGACCCGCGCGCCTTCGGGTGCGTGCCCACCGATCAGGACGGCCGGGTCACCGACTTCCTGGAGAAGACGCAGGATCCGCCGACCGACCAGATCAACGCCGGCTGCTACGTGTTCAAGCGCGAGATCATCGAGAAGATCCCGGCGGGTCGGCCGGTCTCGGTGGAACGGGAGGTCTTCCCGGGCCTGCTCGCCGACGGCCGCCGGGTGTTCGGTCACGTGGATGCCGCCTACTGGCGCGACATGGGCACCCCCGAGGACTTCGTGCGCGGCTCGGCGGACCTGGTGCGCGGCATCGCGCCGTCACCGGCGCTGGAGGGTCCGCGGGGCGAATCGCTGGTGCACCCGGGCGCGGGGATCGCGCCGGGCGCGGTGCTGATCGGCGGGACGGTGGTCGGGCGGGGCGCCGAGGTCGGGGCCGGGGCGCGCCTCGACGGAGCGGTCCTGTTCGACGGCGCGGTCGTCGAGGCCGGCGCGACGGTCGAGCGGTCGATCATCGGGTTCGGCGCCCGGATCGGACCGCGGGCGCTGGTGCGGGACGCGGTGATCGGCGACGGCGCCGACATCGGCGCGCGCTGCGAACTGCTGCGTGGAGCCCGGGTGTGGCCGGGGGTCACGCTGCCCGACGGCGGGGTCCGGTTCTCCACCGACGTGTGACCCGTCGGTCGGCGGGTTCGTGTTGCGTCATGCAACCCGGTCGGCTGTGAGCGGTCGCACGCTGGCAGGATGGGATCCCGTGAGTACGTCGGGACCTGTCTTCCATCGCTACGTCGCCCTCGGCGACTCGTTCACCGAGGGTCTCGGCGACCCGGCACCGGAGCGGCCGAACGGGCTGCGCGGGTGGGCCGACCGGGTCGCCGAGCAGCTCGCCACGCGCACCGACGACTTCGGATACGCGAACCTCGCGGTGCGCGGCAAGCTGCTCGGGCAGGTCCTCGACGACCAGCTGGACGCGGCGCTGGCGATGTCGCCCGACCTGGTGACGATCTACGCGGGCGGCAACGACATGATGCGCCCGTCCGTCGACATCGACGCCCTCGTCGCCCGCTACGACACCGCGGTCGCCGCGCTGACCGCGGCCGGGGCGACCGTCGCGATCTGGACCGCGTACGACGCCGGGTGGGACGCGGTGTTCCGGATGTTCCGCGGCCGCACCGCGATCTACAACGAACTGGTCCGCGAGGTCGCCGAACGCCACGGCGCGACGCTCGTCGACTTCTGGCGGTTCGACGGCTACGACGACGACCGCATGTGGGACTGGGATCGCCTGCACATGTCCACCGCCGGCCACCAGCGGATGGCCGTCGAAGTCCTCGACGCGCTCGGGGTGCCGCACGAGCTGGCGGCACCCGATCTGGGGCCGGCGCCGGTCCGCGGCAAGGTCGAACAGAAGAAGATCGAGTCCACCTGGCGTCGCGAGTTCCTGTTGCCGTGGATCGGGCGGCGGCTGACCGGCCGGTCGTCGGGCGACCACATCGCCGCCCGACGACCCGAGCTGGCCCCGATCGGGTGAGGCCGCCGACGACGCGGACGCCGCCGCCCGGGCGGCGTCGCCGTCCGGGGGAGGGTCAGCCGAAGTCGACCGCGCGGCTCGACGCCATCGCGACCGCACCGAGCAGCCCCACCAGCGCGAAGGCGTAGAAGCCCCACGGGACGACATGTCCGGTGTCGAGGAGCAGTCCGCCGAGCAGCGGCCCGCAGATGGCACCGATGCGGCCGACGCCCGCCGACCAGCCCAGGGCGGTGGCGCGGATGCTCGCCGGGTGGCTCGCGCTGGTGAACGCGTACACCAGCACCTGCGCACTGAAGACGAAGCAGCCGGCGAGGAACACCAGCACGTAGATGCCGAACGAGACCTTGACGCTGAGCAGCGCGAGGAACACGGCGGCGGCGGCGAACCACGCGATGCAGGCGGTGCGGGGACCGATCCGGTCCGCGACGCCACCGGCGACCAGCAGTCCGACGACCGCGCCCGCGTTGAGGACGAGCAGCAGCGTCAGCGCGGCGCCGAGGTCGTAGCCGGCCTCGCGCATGATCGTCGGCAGCCACGTGTTCAGGCCGTAGACGAGCAGCAGACCCATGAACGAGGCCACCCAGATCGCGACGTTGTTGCGCAGGAACCTCGGCGAGAACAGTTGGCGGGCGGGTCGGGTGGGTGCGGGGGCCGTCGAGCCGGTGGGGGCCTCGTCGAGGACGAGGCCGTACCGCTCGGCGATCTCCGCGGCCTCCGCGCGGCGCCCGCGGGCGAGCAGGTACGCGGGCGACTCCGGCAGGTGCTTGATCATCAGTGGCACCAGGACCAGCGCGGGCAGGGCGCCCACGACGAACATCGCGTGCCAGCCGAGCGGGTCGATGAGCACGATGGCCAGGGCCGCGGTGGCGCTGCCGAGTGGCGTTCGCTATACGAACAATCGTTCAAGATGGGAACCGGCCCATTGTTGGGTCGGTCACAGCCGAATGTCAAACAACGACCGGACCGGCCGAATCCGCGACTCGGGCCTCGCGCGCGGCGACGGGGCCGCGACACTGGGGGAGTGAACGACGCGAGCGGCCCCGACCGCAGCATGCTCGGCAGGGCCTTCGGTGTCCTGAACTGCTTCTCGGTGGACCGGCCGCGGCAGACCCAGTCGGATCTGAGTCGCCGGACCGGTCTGCCGCTGCCGACCGTGCATCGGCTCTGTGCGCAGCTCGTCGAGCAGGGGGCGCTGGTGCGCGGCGCCGACGGCCGGTACGAGATCGGTGTCCGGCTGTGGGAGCTGGGCGCACTGGCGCCGCGTGCGCACGGGCTGCGGCAGGTGGCGATGCCGTACCTCGAGGACCTCTACGAGGCCACCCACGAGAACGTCCAGCTGGTCGTCCGCGAGGGAACGGAGGCGCTCTACATCGAGCGGATCTCCGCCCGCGGTGCGGTGGCCGTGGTCGGCCGGGCCGGCGGCCGGCTTCCGCTGCACGCGTCGAGCGGCGGGCTGGTGCTGCTCGCGCACGGCGGGCCGGACCTGCTCGACGCCGTCCTCGCTGCCGGCCTGGAGCGATTCACCCCGAGCACCATCACCACCGAACACCGGCTGCGGCAGGTGCTCGACGAGATCCGCCGCACCGGCTTCGTCGTCTGCCGCGAGCACCTCAACCTCGGCACGCTCGCGGTGGCGGCGCCGATCCTGCGCCGCACCGGCGCGGTGGTCGCCTCGATCTCGGTGGTCGTCGGGGTCGCGGAGGATCCGGCGCCGCTGGTCCCGGCGCTGCGGGCCGCGGCGCTGGGCATCTCGCGTGGTCTCGCCTGACCCGGCCGGTGGGGTGGAGTTCGTCTTTCACTGAGTGAAAGTCGGCATTCCGCGGGGCCGGAGGTACGCGCGACAGTGTTGGCGATCACGTCGTGGTCGTGGCCACGGATCACGCGTTGACCGCGGATCGCGCATTGACAAGGATCGCGCATTGACAAGGAGTTCACGAATGACGCACTCGAGCACCCAGGTCGGCATCGTCGGCGCCGGCCCCGCCGGACTGATGCTCTCGCACCTCCTGCACCTGCGGGGCATCGAATCGGTCGTGCTCGAGGCCCGGACCCGGGACGAGGTGGAGGGCACCATCCGCGCGGGCGTGCTCGAACAGAACACCGTCGACCTGATGGTCGAGACGGGTCTGGGTGACCGGGTCAAGGCCGAGGGCCTCGAACACCACGGCATCGAGCTGCGCTTCGGCGGACGCGGCCACCGCATCGCGTTCGACGAACTCACGGACGGGCGCGCGGTCACCGTCTACCCGCAGCACGAGGTGCTCGTGGATCTGATCGCCAAGCGGCTCGCGGACGGCGGCGACATCCGGTTCGGCGTCTCCGATGTCGAGGTGCACGACCACACCTCCGACAACCCGTCCATCACCTACACCGACGCCGACGGCAACCCGCACACCGTGCGGTGCGCGCTGGTCGCCGGGTGCGACGGCTCCCGCACCAGGACCCGCAAGCTGATTCCCGAGCCCGCGGTCCGCACGGACCACTTCCGGCAGTACCCGTTCGCCTGGTTCGGCATCCTCGCGGAGGCGCCGCCGTCGTCGGAGGAACTGATCTACGCCAACCATCCGCGCGGCTTCGCGCTCATCAGCACCCGCACGCCGCAGGTGCAGCGGCACTACCTGCAGGTCGATCCGGACGACTCGGTGGACAACTGGTCCGACGACCGGATCTGGTCGGAACTGCACGCCCGCGTCGACGGTGAGGGCGCGGAGATCAAGGACGGCCGGATCTTCGAGAAGTCGATCCTGCAGTTCCGCAGCTTCGTGTGCGAGCCGATGCAGCACGGCAACCTCTTCCTCGCCGGCGACGCCGCGCACACCGTCCCGCCGACCGGTGCGAAGGGGCTGAACCTCGCGGTCGCGGACGTCTACGTCCTGTCGAAGGGCATGGCCGAGTTCATCGAGACCGGCCACCGCGGCCGGCTCGACGGATACACCGAGACCGTGCTGCCGCGGATCTGGCGCACCCAGCACTTCTCGTGGTGGATGTCGTCGATGCTGCACCGGCTGCCCGACGCGTCCGGTTTCGACCAGCGGCGCCAGGTCGCCGAGCTGGACATGGTGACCCGCTCCGTCGCGGGGCGCACGCTGATCGCCGAGAACTACGTGGGCACGCCGCTCGGCTGACCCTCGTCACGGAGTCGAATTGTCTTGTGTCGAGCGGTGATTGCACCAGCTTCGGTCGCCCTCTGCGTCCGCGATGTGATCGAGGCCCGCACTCCCGGAGAATGAGACTCGAGTCACGGTGATCCGGCGGCCGGTGTTTTGCTCGCGGCGACGTCCAGGTGGTCGATCCGGCCCCGACTTCGAGGAGGCAATCCGTGCTCACAGGCAGACGTGTGGCGACAGCGGGACTGATGGTGGCGGTTGTCGGCATCTGAGCGCCCGCACCGGCGGGGGGCGGGTCCGCTGGATGCACTGCCGACGGGAGGTGTGGCGACCGGGAGTGTCCGGAGCGGCCCCGGAGAGCGGATGTGATCGATCCTTCGCGCCCGAGGGGGAGCTCGACACCCCCGCGCAGCTGGCGTTCGAGCAGTCGGTCGCCGCACTGACCGCGCATCCCCTGGTGAGTGCCCAGCGTGCGGTCGTGGCCGCCATGTACCGGCTCGATCCGCAGGGCGGCACCGCGGCGGGTCGGGCGACCCTCGACGCTGCGGTCGGCTCGATCACCACGGCAGCCGCGCAGATGGTCGTCAACGTCCATGCACCAACGGTACTCGAACGCCAGTTCGAATTCAATGGGGTTCTATTGCTGCTCAACAATATTCGTGATCGAAATCGCTGGCCAACGTTCCCGGCGCTACCGACGTGTCGTGTCGGGCGCCCGACTCGCTTTCGCGGCGTCGACCGCGCCGAGCATGTCCTCGAGGAACGTGTCGATCGCCCTCCGGTCGCGGGAGCCGTACTTCTCGGTGGCTGCGGTTGCGTGCGTGATCACCGGGCCGAAGAAGGTCCAGCCCAGCTCGACGGCGGCGGGGGTGACATCGATCCGTACCCGCCGGCGGTCCTTCTCGTCGCGCACGCGTTTGACGTAACCCGACTTGTCCAGGCGGTCGATCAGGGCGGTCACGGACGCGGAGTTCAGGTGCAACTGCTCCCGGAGCCAGGTCGGCGTTGCGGCCCGGCCGCAGCGCTCTGCATCGAGAAGGCAGATCAACGCCCGGAGATCGGTGGGGTGGAGGTTGTTGATCCGGGCGAATTCCGCCGCAAGCAGATGCAATTCGACAACCAGCGCGCGCAGACGATGAACCGTGTTCGGCGCTCCGTCGGCAGATGAATGCCCTTCCTTCATTGCGGTCTCCGATCTCGACAACCCTGCTGTTGGCAGCCTACTATCTCGACACGTCGAGTATCTCGACGTATCGAGCTATTGCGAGGGGTTCGAATGGGTCGGCAGTCAGCCCTCGAGTTCGCCGCCACCGGCGAAGGCGCGGCCTTCCACGGTGCCTACGACCGTGTGCTCGGGAAGTGGCCGGGCGAGGTGGACACCATCGATCTGGCATCGGAGTACGGGACCACTCGCGTGAACATGTGCGGGCCGGTCGGTGCGCCGTCCGTCGTGCTGTTGCCCGGTGCCGGGGCGACATCGACGGTGTGGTTCGCGAACGTGGCTGCGCTCGCCGAGCGATTCAGGGTCCACGCGGTGGACCGGATCGGGGATGCGGGACGCAGCATCGCGGGCAGACCGGTGCGTTCGGTCGACGACCTGATGTCCTGGCTCGGCACGGTCGTCGCGGGTGCCGGACTCGGCACGTTCGGTCTCGTCGGTCACTCGTACGGCGGGATGGTCGCACTCGCCTACGCGCTCCGCGCTCCGGATCGGATTCGAAAGCTGGTGCTGATCGACCCCAATTCGTGCTTCGCCGGAATGCGGGCGCAGTATCTCGCCCGCGCGGCTCCGCTCCTCCTGTGTCCGACCGAGAAGCGTCAACGCGACTTCATTCGGTGGGAGACGAACGGGCAGGAAGTCGACGCGGACTGGTTGGAGCTCATGTCCCGTGGTGCGGCGCACTTCCCGAAGTCGAAGACCGTGGTCCCGAAGCGTCCCGGACGTGCTGCTCTCGACGCGCTCGACGTCGACACGACGGTCGTCCTCGCCGGCCGGAGCAAGGTGCACGACAGCGGGACCCTCGGAGTGACCATCGCGACGAGGTTCCCGCGGGTGGACGTGATCACGCTGGATGGCGCCACGCACCACACCGTGCCGATGTACCCGGCGGCCGAGTTCAACGCCGCACTGGTCGCGGCGCTCGACCGGTAGGAGCTCGGCGAGGTCCGCCGACGACGCGAAGCACCACCTTCGCGCCCCGCCCGCCCGACGGCGCGGACGCGGTCACCGCCGCAGTCGGGCGAGCGCGACCAGGTGGTCGATCGTCTCCTTCTCCGCGGTGTCCGGGAGGGCGTCGACGGGCCACCAGCGCAGGTCGGTCGACTCGGCGCTGCGCACCGGTTCGGCGCCGACGGGCGCCCACACCAGGAACCGGAGGTCCAGGTGCCGGGTCGGTTTTCCGAGCGAGCAGGTGATCGGGTGGGTGTGCGCGGACAGCAGGACGGGGTCGATGTGCAGCCCGTCGACGCCCGACTCCTCGGTGGCCTCGCGCAGCGCCGCGTCGACTACCGTGTCGTCGCCCGGTTCGCAGTGCCCGCCGAGCTGAATCCACCGGCCCACCCTGGGGTGCAGTGTCAGCAGCACCTGCGCGGCGTCCTCGGTGAGCACCAGCGAGGACGCGGTGATGTGCCCCGGCTCGTGCTCACGCAGGCACCCGAGCGGTGCCGCGTCCAGGAACGCGAGCATCGTGTGCCGCAACGACTCGTCCGCCTCGCTCGGCGTCCGCCACCCGGTCAGCGCGGCGTGCGCGGACCGGTGCAGCGACTGTGCACTCACGACATCACCGCGCTCACCGCTCCACCAGCAACTCGCCGGGAACCACCGGCGGTCGCGGCGACAGCGCCTCGGCCGGATGTCCGATCGCGACCGCGCCGAGCGGCTGCCAGTCGTCACCCAGCCCGAGTTCGGCGCGCACCACGTCCGCGGCGAAGATCGTCGACCCGATCCAGCAACTGCCGACACCCCTGGTGGCCAGCGCGACCAGCAGTCCCTGCACGGCGGCGCCGGCGGCGACGGTGAACATCGTCTGCTCGGCCGCGGCACGGGCGGCATCCGGGTACGAGTGGGCGCCGTCCGGCACGCAGAACGGGATCACCACCTCCGGGGCGTCGAACAGGATGTTGCCGCGGTCGAGACGCCGGGCGATCGCCTGCTCGGCGAGCCCGTCCGCGGTGAGGTCGGCGCGCCACCGCTCCCGCATCGCGGCGAGCAGCCGGCGGCGGACGTCGGGTGTCCGCACCCACACGAACCGCACCGGACGGGTGTGGTGCGGCGCCGGTGCGGTCAACGCGTCGGCGATCGAGTCCCGGACCGACTGCGGGTCAACGGATTCGGAGGTGAACTCCCGCACCGACCGGCGCAGCAACAGGGCCTCGCCGCGGCCCTGGGCGAGCGCCTCGTCGGTGCCCAGCCAGAACAGGTCCTCCTCGCCCCGGCGGATCAGGTCCGACGCGCTCGAACCGTCGTCGGCGAGGGCCGCCCCGCGCACGACCGCGACCGGCAGGCTGCCGGTCTTGCCCTTGACGAGGTCGCCGGCCGCGGCGAGCTCGTCGGCCACGGCGACCGACGTGACCATCAGCTCGTTGCCCTGGGCGTCGACGGAGCCGGCGTAGCCGTGCAGCACCGGGACGCCCGCGGACCCGATCGCGGCGTCGGTCTGGCCGTTGCGCCACGCCCGGCCCATCGTGTCGGTGATCACGACGGCGACGCGGACGCCGAGCAACTCGGCGAGGCGCGCACGCAGATCCCGCGCGCTCGCATCCGGGTCCTCGGGCAGCAGGGCGAGTTCGGCCGGGTTGACGTTCGAACCGTCGATGCCGGATGCGGCCTGCACGATCCCGAGCCTGTTCTCGGTGATCAGCGTGCGCCCCTTCCGGGCGAGCACCCGCACCGCCTCCTGGTCGACGAGCGCCCGTCGGGCCGCGTCGCGTTCCTCCGGATCGGTGGGGGCGGGCACGATTCGGCCCTCGACCTTCGAGACGATCTTGCTGGTGACGATCAGCACGTCGCCGTCGCGCAGCCACGGTGCGGCACCGGCGAGGGCGGCGGCGAGGTCGTCACCGGGGCGGAACTCCGGAAGCCCCGGAACGGGGAGGATCTCGATGCTCGCGCCGGCGCCGTGGTCGCCGAACTCGGTGCCGTGGTTGCCGACCCCGGTGGTCACAGGTCGACACCCGCCAGGCGCAGCGCGGCGCGGGCCATCTCCGCGGTGGTCTCCGGGTCGGTCATCAGCAGCGGCACGGCCTCGACGTCGACCCCCGGCACGTCGGCGGTGTCGGTGTCGTGGATCAGCCAGCCGTCGAGGATGCCGGTGGCCGATCGGGCGCCGTAGTGGCGTCCGATCGCCTCCGCCGAGGTCTCGACGCCGATCACCTCGAGGCACTCGTCGGCCATGCCGCGCAACGGCTTTCCGTCGATGACCGGCGACAGTCCGACGACCTTCGCGCGGCCGGTGCGCAGAGCGCCGCGGATGCCGGGCACCGCGAGGATCGCGCCGATGCTCACCACCGGGTTCGACGGTGCCAGCAGGATCGCGTCGGCCTCGGAGAGTGCCTCGAGGACTCCCGGCGCCGGCGTCGCGGTGTCGGCGCCGATGTGCGCGAAGCTGTGCGTCTCGATCTGGGCGCGGTAGCGCACCCACCACTCCTGGAAGTGGATCGCGCGCTGCTCGCCGTCCTCGGGATCGGTGACGACCACGTGGGTTTCGCTGCGGTCGTCGGTCACCGGCAGCAGCCGCACGCCCGGCTGCCAGCGGTTGCACAGCGCCTCGGTCACCGCGGACAGCGGGAAGCCCGTCCGCAGCATCTGCGACCGGATCAGGTGGGTGGCGATGTCGCGGTCGCCGAGGCCGAACCAGTCCGGCTTCGCGCCGTACGCGGCCAGTTCCTCCTTGGCATTCCACGTTTCGCCGACATGGCCCCACCCGCGCTCGGGGTCGATGCCGCCGCCCAGCGTGTACATGCACGTGTCGAGATCGGGGCAGATTCGCAGCCCGTGCATCCACACGTCGTCGCCGACGTTGACGACCGCGGTGACCTCGTCCGACTCCGACAGCAGACCGCGTACCCCCTGGAGGAAACGTGCGCCGCCCACCCCGCCGACCAATACTGTGACCTTCACAGTCCAAGAGCCTAGGCGTCCCGCTCCGGGCGGAGCGGTGCACCCACCCGGCCCGGGGTCGCGTGACGGATCCGCGACACGCCGTTGACGCGCGGGAACGTGCGATGGGGGTGGATCCGTTCGCGGTGGTGGTAGGCAAATCCCTCCACGGCTTGACCCTGTCCAGTGGTCCGTGTGTAATCACAGGTATGTCATTCCGCGGTCACCACACGGGAACGACGGTGGTGGGCCCGAATTCGAACGAGTGTTCCCATTGGGGTGGGAGTGCGGGGGTTGAGCGGAAAGGCATTGTCGGGGAGGCAATTTCAACTGTTCAGAAAGTTCTGCGCTATCAAAGGTGAGGAGGGCGGAACGGATGCTCAATCAGCACAATGGGTCGGTGGCTCATCTGAGCGCGCTTGACTACGAACCGCAGACCGATTCCAGGGCGGGCGCAGCGGGGGGCGTCTGCCAGTCACAGGGTGAACGAGATGTCGATCGCCCGATCCTGAGCCTGATCACGGGCGGCTTCGATGCGATGTTCGAGGCCGTCGAGGATCAGTGGCAGGACCGCGCACTGTGTGCACAGACCGACCCCGAGGCGTTCTTCCCGGAGAAGGGCGGATCGACCCGGGAGGCCAAGAGGATCTGCCTGGGCTGCGAGGTCCGCGACGAGTGCCTCGAGTACGCGCTCGCGAACGACGAGCGGTTCGGAATCTGGGGCGGACTCTCCGAACGGGAGCGTCGCCGCCTCAAGCGGGGCATCGTCTGACGCGCCGAATCTCGAAGAGGTTCGGCGCGTATGCTTTTCGGGCGCAATTTGGGCGAGTGACCGACGTGTTCTCGATCCGCCGACCGGGTGCGTGACGGTCGGCGGATCGAGCGGTGGTCACTCGCCCGGCTCGTCGGGCAGGTCGGGGTCGATGACCTCGGGGTCCACCCCGAGGTACGTCGCGACCTGCCGGACGAGAACCTCGTTCAACAGATCGACGAGGTCCTCCTGGCGTTTCGCGCGCAACTCCAACGGCCGGCGGAAGAGCACGAGCCGTGCGCGCGTCGCGTTCCCGTGGCGGTCCACGCCGGCGGGGACCAGCCGAGACAGCGGGACCGGCCCCTCGGCGACCACCTCGGGGGGCCATGTCACCGAATCCGGGTCCAGCGCACGGATTTTCGGCACCTCGTCGACGGCGATGTCGAGCTTGGTGATGCGGTCGTGCCAGCGCGCGTCGATCGGCGCGAACGCCTCGAGTACCAGCATGTCGAACCGCTCGGCGCGGGTACGCCACGCCGGCACGCTCGGCGGCAGGAGGGGGCCGCGAATGCCGCGACCCCGCCGCGCCGCCGAACGGGAGGTCAGTGGTCGGGCTCTGCGCATAACTGTCGATGCTACCGACGCCGAACATCGATCGGTGTGTCCGAGTACGCGACGGGGGAGCGGCGCGCTACCCTCTCACTCGTGAGAGGACTGCGTCGATGCTGCCGGCCCGGGTGCAAGAACCCCGCCGTTGCGACCCTGACGTACGTCTATTCCGATTCGACCGCGGTCGTCGGCCCGCTCGCCACCGTGGACGAGCCGCACTCCTGGGACCTGTGCGAGTCGCACGCGTCCCGGATCACCGCCCCCAAGGGGTGGGAGCTCGTTCGGTACGAGGGCGGATTCTCCAGCCCGACCCCGGACGAGGACGACCTGACAGCGCTGGCGGAAGCGGTCCGGGAGGCCGGACGCGGTGAACGTGTCGACGCACACACCGGTGACCTGCCGGTGCCCTCGTCGATGACGGCGCGGACCGGTCGCCGGGGCCACCTGCGGGTATTGCCCGACCCGGACAACTGAGTCCCCCGTTCGGAAGCGACGCGCTCGATCGGCGGTTGGGCGGTCGGCTCCGCCGGGGCACTAGGGTGTTCGGGGCACGGTGTCGCGGATCGAGACGGCGCCCGTGAGCGCTCGACCGACACCCCGTCCCGAACGAGGAGAACAACAGTGGCACGAACCGCCGAATCCGTCCATGCCCTGATCAAGGCATACGACGTCCGCGGCATCGTCGGGGAGCAACTCGACAGCGACTTCGTGCGCGACGTCGCCGGTTCGTTCGCCCGCCTGGTCCGTGACGACTCGGCAAGCCGCGCCACCCGCGTCGTGATCGGGCACGACATGCGGTCGTCGTCGCCGGAACTGGCCGCCGCATTCGCCGAGGGCGTCACCGCGCAGGGCCTCGACGTCGTGATGATCGGACTCGCGTCCACCGACCAGCTGTACTTCGCGTCGGGCCTGCTCGACTGCCCGGGCGCGATGTTCACGGCCAGCCACAATCCGGCCCGCTACAACGGCATCAAGTTGTGCCGCGCCGGCGCCAAGCCGGTCGGTCAGGACACCGGACTGCGCACCATCGCGGACGAGGTGATCGCGGGAGTGCCCGGCCACGGCGGTCCCGCAGGCACCGTCACCGAACAGGACGTGCTCGGCGAGTACGCCGAGTTCCTGCGCGGACGGGTCGACCTGTCCGGGATCCGGTCGCTGAGGGTGGCCGTCGACGCCGGCAACGGCATGGGCGGGCACACCGTGCCGGCCGTCTTCGACGGGCTGCCGCTGACGACCGAGCCGCTGTTCTTCGAACTGGACGGCACCTTCCCGAACCACGAGGCGAACCCGCTGGATCCGAAGAACCTCGTCGACCTCCAGGCGCACGTCCGGGCGACCGGCGCCGATCTCGGTCTGGCGTTCGACGGCGACGCCGACCGCTGCTTCGTGGTCGACGAGCTGGGTGACCCGGTGTCGCCGTCGGCGGTGACCGCGCTCGTCGCGCAGCGGGAACTCGCCAAGGAGCCGGGCGCCGCGATCATCCACAACCTGATCACCTCACGGGCGGTGCCCGAGCTGGTCTCGGAGCTCGGCGGCACCGCGGTCCGGACCCGGGTCGGGCACTCGTTCATCAAGCAGCAGATGGCCGAGACCGGTGCGGTGTTCGGCGGCGAGCACTCGGCGCACTACTACTTCCGCGACTTCTGGGGCGCCGACTCGGGGATGCTCGCGGCGCTGCACGTGCTGGCCGCGCTCGGCGAGCAGGACAAGCCGCTGTCCGAGCTGATGGCCGGCTACACCCGCTACGCCGCGTCCGGTGAGATCAACTCCACCGTCGCCGACGCGGCCGAGCGGACCGAGGCGGTGCTGGCGGCGTTCGCCGACCGCACCGCGAACGTCGACCGGCTGGACGGCGTGACGGTGGACCTCGGGGACGGCGCCTGGTTCAACCTGCGTGCCTCGAACACCGAGCCGCTGCTGCGCCTCAACGTCGAAGCACGCACGCAGGAGGGCGTCGACGCCCTGGTGGCCGAGGTGCTCGCCGTGGTGCGCGCCTGATCCCATGCCGGGCGCTGGAACGAAGCGCAGGTGAGGAGGACACCCGCAGGGCCCGCGGTGCGAGAATGGTTCGACCGGGCTGCGTCGACAGGGCCGAGTGCCCGGGCGGTTACGAGAAAGGAAGGTTGCCATGACGGCTCCGTCACCCCTTCTCGATCTCGATGACGTCGACGGCGTCGCCGCCGCGGACACCGACGGTGCGATGCGGGCCGCCGCGCTCGGTGGGGCCCAGGTCCGGTCCGTCGCCGAAGCGGTCGCCGAGGGTGCCCTCGACCGGATCCGCGACCTGCGTCCGCGCAGCGTCGTCCTGGTGACCTCCGGCGGCCGGGCCGGCAGGGCCGCGGCGCTGCTCGCCGCCGCGGTGGGCCCCCGGCTCGGAGTGCCGATCCTGCGGTTGCCGTCGGTGCCGCCGTGGCTGGGGTCCCTCGACGTCGTCGTCGCCGCCGGTGACGACCCCGGCGATCCGCGGCTGGTCGCCGCCGCGGACTCCGCGTTGCGGCGCGGCGCCGAACTCGTCGTCGCGGCACCGGCCGAGGGACCGTTGCAGGCCGCGGCCGCGGGCCGTGGGACGCTGCTGCCACCGCGGGTCCCGGTACCCGACCGGCACGGGTTCCTGCGGTACCTGGCCGTCGGGCTGGCGGTCGTCGGCGCGCTCGAATCGGGCCGGTCCGCGGCCGCGATCCCGGACCTGGCCGCCCTCGCCGAACTGCTCGACGCGGAGGCCGCCCGCAATCACCCGTCCGCGGAGGTGTTCCACAACCCGGCGAAGGCGCTCGCGATGCGGATGCAGGGCCGTCGGGTCGTGTTCGCGGGCGACGGCCCGGCGACGACGGTGCTCGCCGGCCACGGCGCCGAGATGCTGCTGCGGACCGCCGGAGTCGTGGCGACGGCCGCCGACCTGTCCGACGTGCTCGCGTCGGCGTCGCTGCTGTCCGGGTCCGGTGCCCAGGCGTCGCCCGGCTACGACCCGATCTTCCACGACGAGGAGCTGGACGGACCGGCGCCGGTGGCGCCGACGCGCGTCCTCGTGCTGGCGACGGCGCAGTCGCGGGCGGCGACCGCACCGCGGATCGCGGCGCTGCCCGACGCCGACATGGTCTCGGCGGCCGAAGAAGTCGACGAACTGGAAACGGGGGATCGTGAGATGACGGGTCGGACCGTGAGTGGTCCCGCGCAGGGGGAGCGCACCGAGACGGAACAGTTGGCGGTCACGGCCGTGCGCCTCGAGATGGCGGCCGTGTACCTGCGACTGATCGGTGGGCGATAAGTGCATCTGCTTCACGGCGCGCTCCGCACGTATGCCTGGGGATCGCGCACCGCCATCGCCGAACTGTGCGGCCGACCGGTTCCGTCCAATCACCCCGAGGCCGAACTGTGGCTCGGCGCGCACCCCGCGAATCCGTCCGGTCTGCAGGTCGGCGAGTCGACGGTCTCGCTGCTCGACGCCATCGCAGCGGACCCGGTCGGTCAGCTCGGCACCCGCGCCCGCGCCGGGTTCGGCGACCGGCTGCCGTTCCTGCTCAAGCTGCTCGCCGCCGAGGAGCCGCTGTCGCTGCAGGCGCATCCCAGTGCCGCGCAGGCGAAGGAGGGCTTCACCCGCGAGGAGGCCGCCGGAATCCCGCTCGACTCGCCGATCCGCAACTACCGCGACGACAGCCACAAACCGGAACTCGTGGTCGCGCTGACCAGGTTCGAGGCCCTCGCCGGGTTCCGGGACCCGCACCGCACCGTCGACCTGCTGCGTGCGTTGGACGTGCCGGCCCTCGAGCACTACATCGCGTTGCTCGAGGGGCAGCCGGACTCCTCGGGCCTGCGGGCGTTGTTCACCACCTGGATCACGCTGCCACCGCCGGCGCTGGGCACGCTGCTGCCCCAGATCCTCGAGGGGTGTGTGCGCTACCTGTCGGGGCCGGCCGAGTCCCGGGTGTACGCCCGCGAGATCCGGACGGTGCTCGGGCTCGGTGAGTCGTACCCCGGCGACGCCGGTGTCCTCGCCTCGATGCTGCTCAACCGGATCACGCTCGAACCGGGGCAGGGCCTGTACCTGGCGGCCGGAAACCTGCACGCGTACCTGCACGGACTCGGCGTCGAGGTGATGGCGAACTCCGACAACGTGCTGCGCGGCGGTCTGACGCCCAAACACGTCGACGTGCCGGAACTCCTGCGGGTCCTGGACTTCGAGCCGCTGACCGGGCCGGCGCGCACCGCGTCGGCCGCGGGGCCCGGTGACCCGGTGTACGTCTACGCCACCCCCGCCCCGGAGTTCGCGCTGTCCCGGATCGAGTTGACACCCGGGTGTCCGGACGCCGAGCTCCGGCGGCCGGGTCCGCGGATCCTGCTGTGCACCGCCGGATCCGTCACCCTTCGCTGCGGCGACGAGCACCTGGTTCTCGAGCGGGGCCAGTCCGCCTGGATCGCGGCCGTGGATCCGGCGGTCACGGTCAGCACGCGAGCCGGGTCGGCGCAGTTGTTCAGCGCGACCGTCGGCTGAGCCGGCGGCCGGCACGGCCTCGGTGCAGCGGTGTTGCCGAATCGATGCCGCCATCACAAGGGAAATTCGCGGGACCCGTGCCTGGGGGCAATAGGCTCGACCCGTATCAGGTGTCGAGGAGGCAGTCATGACAGTGCACGAGCGATCCGGCCGTGACCGGAACACCGGAGTGTTCCGGACGAAGTCGGTGGAGCAGTCGATCGCCGACACCGACGAACCCGACAGCAAACTCCGCAAGGACCTCACCGCCTGGGACCTGACCGTCTTCGGTGTCGCGGTCGTCGTCGGCGCCGGCATCTTCACCCTCACCGCCCGGACCGCAGGCAACGTGGCGGGGCCGTCGGTGTCGCTGGCCTTCGTGCTCGCCGCGATCGCGTGTGGACTCGCGGCCCTCTGCTACGCGGAGTTCGCGTCGACCGTGCCGGTCGCGGGCAGTGCCTACACCTTCTCGTACGCGACGTTCGGCGAATTCGTCGCGTGGATCATCGGCTGGGACCTGATCCTCGAGTTCGCGCTCGCCGCGTCGGTCGTCGCGAAGGGGTGGTCGCTGTACCTCGCCGACGTGATCGGCGTCGAATCCACGGTGGTGCACGTCGGCGTCGTCAAATTCGACTGGGGCGCGGTGCTGCTGATCGCGGCCCTGACGGCGCTGCTGGCCACCGGAACCAAACTGTCGTCGCGCGTGTCCGCCGCGATCACCGCGATCAAGGTCGGGGTGGTGCTGCTGGTGATCGTCGTCGGCGCCTTCTACATCACCGGGTCGAACTACTCGCCGTACATTCCGCCGTCGCAGCCCGGTGACACCGGGGAGGGCATCCACCAGTCGCTGTTCTCGTTCCTGACCGGTGCGGGTGGCAGCACGTTCGGCTGGTACGGGCTGCTCGCCGCCGCGTCGCTGGTGTTCTTCGCGTTCATCGGATTCGACGTCGTCGCGACGACGGCCGAGGAGACGAAGAATCCGCAGAAGGCGTTGCCGCGGGGCATCCTCGGCTCGCTCGCGATCGTCACCGTCCTCTACGTGGCGGTCACCCTCGTGCTCACCGGCATGGTGTCGTACACCGAACTGGCCGGCGACAGTTCGACACTGGCGACCGCCTTCAAGTTCCACGGCATCACCTGGGCGCAGTGGGTGATCAACCTCGGCGCCCTGGCCGGTCTCACCACGGTCGTGATGGTGATGCTGCTCGGCCAGACCCGGGTGGCGTTCGCGATGTCGCGCGACGGGCTGCTGCCGCGTCCGCTCTCGCACACCGGCAAGCACGGAACCCCCGTCCGCGTCACCGTCGTCGTCGGTGTGATCTCCGGTTCGCTGGCCGCCTTCTTCCCGATGGGCACCCTCGAGGAGATGGTCAACATCGGCACCCTGTTCGCGTTCGTCCTGGTCTGCGTCGGCGTCATCATCCTGCGCCGCACCCGGCCCGACCTGCCGCGGGGGTTCCGGGTGCCGTTGGTCCCGCTGATCCCGATCCTGGCCGTTCTCGCCTGCCTGTGGCTGATGCTCAACCTGTCGGTCGAGACGTGGATCCGATTCGTGGTCTGGATGGCGATCGGCATCGTCGTGTACTTCTCCTACGGCTACCGGCACTCGCTGGTCGGGAAGCGGCAGCGGCCCCGTCCCGGCCTGGCGTCGGAGGCGCTCGACCACCTCGGCGGCCCCGACGAACCACGGCACCGGGGCCACTGACGCGCGAACCCGGGGTCGGCCGGTCGTGACCACGCGGCCGGTCGTGACCACGCGGCCGGCCTGAACGCGCGGACGCTGCCGTCCGGCAGGGCTCGGGCCGGGACGGCCGTCGTCCCGGGGGTGCTCGCGCCGCGACCGTGAACGGGTCCTCGACCTTCGCGATCTGATCGGGCGACCGTCAGCGGTCGGCCAACCGTGCGCCTGTCCCGGTGGTCACGTCCTGCCGGGGCAGCATCCGGTCCGTCCGGTCCGCGGCGTGCAACACCGTCGGGGCGAACACGGTGGTGTCGACGTCGTCGACCGCCACGATCGGATCCGGGTCCGTGGCCGCGACCGCCTCCCTCGAGATGCCCCCGAGCAGCCGACGCCGGCCGCACGGGGGCATCGCCGTGGCTCGGTCGCGCCCGGGCGCCGACACCGACCGACCCCGTCCGGGCCGCGACGAGTGCTGCGGCGCGGATGTGATCGCCATCGTCCCGTGCGTGTTCTCGACGGTTGCCGCCGTGCGCCCGCCTCTTCCCGTCCTTCCGGTCTCTTCCCGATCCGCCTGGAGTTTACAAACATCGATGGTTTGTCTAGACCGGCGACAAATGATGCGATAGTGTCCACTCGTACGTGGTCCACCTCACATCGTGGTGAGTCGTCGAACGGGAGGTAGCGGTGCGAAGCCGAACGGAAGTGGGGGCGCAGTCCCCGGTGCAGTGGCGGGACAAGAAGCGTCACCTGTGGTTGCTGGGCCTCGTCCCGCCTACCGCGATCTTCATCGCCACCGCGCTGGTGTGGTCGTTCAACGAACTCGGGCTCACCGCGGTGTCGCCGATCTGGTGGTGGATCGGGCCGATCCTCGTCTACCTGCTGCTCCCCGTCCTCGACGTGTTCTTCGGTCCGGACGGCCAGAACCCGCCGGAGGAGGTGATGGAACAGCTCGAGAACGACCGGTACTACCGCTACTGCACGTATGCCTACATTCCGTTCCAGCTCGTCAGCCTGGTGTTCGCCTGCTACCTGTGGTCCGCCGACAGTCTGAGCTGGCTGGGCATCGAGGGTGGGCTCGGTCTGGTGTCGAAGGTCGGCCTGGCGCTGAGCATCGGCGCGATGGGCGGCATCGGCATCAACACCGCCCACGAGCTCGGCCACAAGAAGGACGAGCTGGAGCGCTGGCTGTCGAAGGTCACCCTCGCCCAGACCTGGTACGGGCACTTCTACATCGAGCACAACCGCGGCCACCACGTCCGGGTCTCCACGCCCGAGGACCCGGCCAGCGCGCGCTTCGGCGAGACCTTCTGGGCCTTCCTGCCGCGCAGTGTGTGGGGCAGCCTGAAATCCTCGTGGGAACTGGAGAAGGTGCGCCTCGAGCGGCTCGGCAAGTCCCCGTGGACGATTCGCAACGACGTGCTCAACGCCTGGCTGATGTCGGTGGTTCTCTTCGCCGCGCTGACCGCCGGATTCGGCTGGGAGGTGCTGCCGTTCCTGGTGATTCAGGCGGTGTACGGGTTCTCCCTGCTGGAGACCGTGAACTACCTCGAGCACTACGGCCTGCTGCGGCAGAAGACGGCGTCGGGCCGGTACGAGCGGTGCGCCCCGGTGCACAGCTGGAACTCCGACCACATCTGCACGAACATCTTCCTGTACCACCTGCAGCGGCACAGTGATCACCACGCGAACCCGACCCGGCGCTACCAGACCCTGCGCAGCATGGACGGCGCGCCGAACCTGCCGAGCGGCTACGCGAGCATGATCACGCTGGCCTACTTCCCGCCGATCTGGCGCAAGGTGATGGACCACCGGGTCCTCGAGCACTACTCGGGCGACATCACCCGGGTCAACGTCCAGCCCGCCAAGCGCGAGCGCCTCCACGCGAAGTACGGGGTGGCGTGATGAGCGCCTACCGCTGCCCGGTGTGCGAATACGTCTACGACGAGTCGAAAGGCGCTCCGCGCGAGGGTTTTCCCGCCGGGACGCCGTGGGACTCGATTCCCGACGACTGGTGCTGTCCGGACTGCGGGGTCCGGGAGAAGATCGACTTCGAGAGGAACGCGTGATGAAGCTCTACCGCTGTGTCCAGTGCGGATTCGAGTACGACGAGGAACTCGGCTGGCCCGAGGACGGCATCGCGCCCGGCACCCGCTGGGACGACATCCCCGACGACTGGAGCTGCCCCGACTGCGGTGCGGCCAAGGCCGACTTCGAGATGGTCGAGGTCGCCCGGCCATGAGCGCAGTGGTGATCGTCGGCACCGGTGTCGCGGGCATCACGGCCGCCGAAACGCTACGGGCCGAGGGGTTCTCGGGGTCGGTCACGGTCCTCGGCGAGGACCCGGCCACCCCGTACCGGCGACCGGCGGTGTCGAAGGACCTGCTCGCCGGATCCATCCCGGCCGAGCGGTCGTGGCTGCGTCCGGCCGGGTACTGGGCCGAGCGGGAGATCGACGTGCGCACCGGTGTCGCGGTGGCGTCGGTCGACCCCGACCGCCGGGTGGTCGAGCTGAGCACCGGTGAGGCCCTCGGGTACGACGCCCTCCTGCTCGCGACCGGGGGGCGGGCCCGGGAGATCGCACACACCGCGGGCGGCGCGGCGCTGACGCTGCGTGCGTTCGGCGACGTCGAGCCGTTGCGTGCGGCGATCGGCCGCACCAACTCCGTGCTGGTCGTGGGCGCCGGGCTGATCGGGTCGGAGGTCGCGGCCACCGCCCGGAGCCTCGGCGCCGAGGTCACCGTCCTCGAGGCCGCGCCCGCCCCGCTGCACCGGGTGCTCCCGCCGGTGGTCGGCGCGCTCTACGAGCGGCTGCACCGGGAGAACGACGTGGCCCTGCACACCGGCGTGCAGTTGGCCGAACTGACCACCGACGGCGCGGGCGGGGCGCGTGCCGTCGCCGCCGACGGCCGGCAGTGGTCGGCGGGGGCGGCGTTGCTGGCGGTCGGGACCGTGCCCGACACCGGACTGGCCGAACGCGCAGGACTTGCCGTCGACGACGGGATCGTCGTCGACGCCGGGTTCGCGACCTCCCGGCCCGGGGTGTACGCGGCCGGCGACGTCGCGAACTGCCCGAATCTCGTTCTGGGCGGCCGCGATCGCGCGGAGCACTGGAACACCGCGCAGGCGCAGGGCGCCGCGGCGGCGCGGGCGATCCTCGCCGACCTGGCCGGCGCCGAGGTCGATCCGTGGCGCGACGTGCCGTGGTGCTGGTCGTCGCAGTACGGGGTGAATCTGCAGGTCGCCGGATGGCCCCGCGCCGACGACGAGCTGATCGTGCGCGGTGATGTCGACGGGCGGGACTTCACGGTGCTCACCAGGCGGTCCGGCCGGCTGGTCGGTGCGGTCACGATCGGACGGCCGAAAGACGTTCGGGCGGCCCGCAACCTGATCGCCGACCACCCCACGATCGCCCCGGCCGTGCTCGCCGACGAGGACGTGGACCTCGGCGCGCTGGGCGTGGCCCCGGTCACGGTGGGGTGAGCCGCGTTGACGGTCCACGCGACAGCTGCCACCCTCGCGGGCATGGCACAGAAGACCCGAGTCCCGTACCCGCAGGCCTCACGCATGCTCCTGAGGGACTCGGTTCTCGACGCGATGCGGGACCTGTTGGTCGACAAGGACTGGTCCGAGGTCACGATGACCGACGTCGCGGGCGCGGCCGGTGTGAGCAGGCAGACCGTCTACAACGAGTTCAAGTCGCGGCAGGGCCTGGCGCAGGCGTACGCGCTGCGGCTCGTCGACCGGTTCGTCGACGTGGTCGACGACGCGGTGTACGCGCACCCGGGAGCGGCGCACGACGCACTGGTTCGCGGGTTCACGGACTTCTTCGAACTGAGCGCCGCCGACCCGCTGGTGCGGTCGCTGCTCACCGGTGAGGCCAAGCCGGACCTGCTGCGCCTGATCACCACCGACAGCGCTCCGATCCTCGAGCGGGGTGCGGAGCGGCTCTCGGAGACGTTCCAGCGCAGCTGGATTCAGGCCGCACCGAGCATGGCGGGCATCCTCAGCCGGGGGATCGTCCGCCTGGCCCTGAGCTACATCTCGATGCCACCGTCCTCGCGGAGCAACGTCGCCGAGGATCTGTCCGCGCTGATGGGGCCCTTCGCGGAGGCCATCGTCGGGTCCGGCGCCTGACGCGTGTCTCCCGCGTGCCGACGCCGCCGTCGGCGGCGGTGCACCGAGGCCCGGCACCGCGACGCGGACCGGGCCTCGCCCGTGGCGGGGCGAGTGGGTCGCGGCGGGTCGTGAACCGGCACCGATCGGGAGACACGCGCTGGGACCGCGTCCGGGGTCGCGGTGCCCGGTAGCCTCTACGGAGATATCGGCTACCAGGAGAGGCAGATGACGACCTCAGTGTCTGAGAACAAGTGTGTCGCGGAGACCCGCAACGGAATCGACTTCAAGGTGGCGGATCTCTCGCTCGCCGAGTTCGGCCGCAAGGAGATCCGCCTCGCCGAGCACGAGATGCCGGGTCTGATGGCGCTTCGTCGCGAGTACGCCGAGGTGCAGCCGCTCAAGGGTGCGCGCATCTCCGGGTCGCTGCACATGACCGTCCAGACCGCCGTGCTGATCGAGACCCTCACCTCGCTCGGCGCCGAGGTGCGCTGGGCGTCGTGCAACATCTTCTCCACCCAGGACCATGCCGCCGCGGCGATCGTCGTCGGCCCGCACGGCACCCCGGAGGAGCCCAAGGGCACCCCGGTCTTCGCGTGGAAGGGCGAGACCCTCGAGGAGTACTGGTGGGCGGCCGAGCAGATGCTCACCTGGCCGGGCGAGCCCGCGAACATGATCCTCGACGACGGCGGCGACGCCACGATGCTCGTGCTCAAGGGTGCGCAGTTCGAGAAGGCCGGCGTCGTCCCGCCGACCGACGAGGAGCACGACTCCGACGAGTACAAGGTCTTCCTGGCGCTGCTGCGCGCCTCGCTCGCGGCCGACAAGTCCAAGTGGTCGACGATCGCCGAGTCCGTCCAGGGCGTCACCGAGGAGACCACCACCGGCGTGCTGCGGCTGTACCAGGTCGCCGCGGCCGGTGAGCTGACGTTCCCGGCGATCAACGTCAACGACTCGGTCACCAAGAGCAAGTTCGACAACAAGTACGGCACCCGCCACTCGCTGCTCGACGGCATCAACCGCGGCACCGACGTGCTGATCGGCGGCAAGGCCGCGCTCGTCTGCGGCTACGGCGACGTCGGCAAGGGTTGCGCGGAGGCGCTGCGCGGCCAGGGCGCCCGGGTCGCGGTCACCGAGATCGACCCGATCAACGCGCTGCAGGCGCTGATGGACGGGTTCGAGGTCAAGACCGTCGAGGAGGCGATCGGCTGGGCCGACATCGTCATCACCGCGACCGGCAACAAGGACATCATCACCTTCGAGCACATGAAGCGGATGAAGCACCAGGCGATCCTGGGCAACATCGGCCACTTCGACAACGAGATCGACATGGCCGGCCTCGAGCGGGCCGCCGACGTCACCCGCGTCAACATCAAGCCGCAGGTCGACGAGTTCACGTTCGCCGACGGCCACAGCATCATCGTGCTGTCCGAGGGCCGGCTGCTGAACCTCGGCAACGCCACCGGGCACCCGTCGTTCGTGATGAGCAACAGCTTCTCGAACCAGGTCATCGCGCAGATCGAGCTGTGGACCAAGCCCGACGAGTACGACAACGAGGTGTACCGCCTGCCCAAGCACCTCGACGAGAAGGTCGCGCGGATCCACGTCGACGCGCTCGGCGGCTCGATCACCAAGCTGTCGAAGGACCAGGCGGAGTACATCGGCGTCGACGTCGAGGGCCCGTACAAGCCCGAGCACTACCGCTACTGATCGGCCGGCGCCGGTGAGTGAACTTCACCCCGATCGGGGTGAAGTTCACTCACCGGCGCGAATGGCACTACCCTGGGCGATCGTGGGAATCCTGATCGCGCTGGAAGGCCTCGACGGGGCCGGCAAGCGGACGCTGTCGAACGCGCTCGTCGCCGCGTGGCGCGCGGACGGATCGACCGTCGCCACGCTGGCCTTCCCGCGCTACGGGGTGTCCGCCTGCGCCGACCTCGGCGCCGAGGCCCTGCACGGCAGGCACGGGGACACCGCGGGCAGTGTGAACGCGATGGCGCTGCTGTGGGCGCTGGACCGCCGTGACGCGGCCGACGAACTGCGGGAACTGATCGCCACCCACGACGTGGTGCTGCTGGACCGCTACGTCGCCTCGAACGCCGCCTACACCGCCGCACGCAAGCACGAGGGTGCCGACGGGCCCTCGGTCGACTGGATCGAGGAGCTCGAATTCGGTCGCTTCGACCTGCCCCGGCCGGACCTGCAGATCCTGCTGCAGGTCCCGGTGGAGTTGGCCGCCCGGCGCGCGAAGGACCGCGCGGGGACCGAGGCGGACCGTCAGCGTGACGCGTACGAGAGGGACGCGGGACTCCAGGAACGCACCGGTGAGGTGTACGACGGGCTCGCCGCGCGGGCGTGGATCTCCCGGTGGACCGTGGTCGGCGCCGACGTCGACCCGGCACAACTCGCCGCCCAGGTCACCAATGAGCGTCGGGCGGCGTCCGGAGTGACACGATAGAGACATGAAGCCACGCATTCTGGTCGACGACGACACGGCACTCGCCGAGATGCTCACCATCGTCCTGCGAGGGGAGGGATTCGAGCCCTTCGTGGTCGGGGACGGAACCCAGGCGTTGACCGCGGTGCGGGAGATCCGTCCGGATCTGGTGCTGCTCGACCTGATGCTGCCGGGCATGAACGGTATCGACGTCTGCCGGGTGCTGCGCGCCGACTCCGGCGTGCCGATCGTGATGCTGACCGCGAAGACCGACACCGTCGACGTCGTGCTCGGTCTCGAATCCGGCGCCGACGACTACGTGATGAAGCCGTTCAAGCCGAAGGAACTCGTCGCACGCGTGCGGGCCCGGCTGCGGCGCACCGAGGAGGAGCCGGCCGAACTGCTCTCGATCGCCGACATCGTGATCGACGTCCCCGCGCACAAGGTGACGCGGGAGGGGCAGCTGATCGCGCTGACGCCGCTCGAGTTCGATCTGCTGGTCGCACTGGCACGCAAGCCGCGACAGGTGTTCACCCGCGAGGTGCTGCTCGAACAGGTGTGGGGTTACCGGCACGCCGCCGACACCCGCCTCGTCAACGTCCACGTGCAGCGTCTGCGCGCGAAGGTGGAGACCGATCCGGAGAACCCGCAGGTGGTACTGACGGTCAGGGGGGTCGGCTACAAGGCCGGACCGCCGTGATCCGTTCCACCCGTATGCGGCGCCGTATCAACGGCACCTTCACACCGTTGCTCCGCCGGTTCCGGAACACGAGCCGGTCGCTGGCGCACCTGTGGCGCCGGTCGCTGCAGCTGCGCGTGGTCGTCTCGACCCTGACCCTGTCGCTGGTCGTCATCACGATCCTCGGTGTCGTGCTGACCAGCCAGATCACCGACCGGTTGCTCGAGGCGAAGATCTCGGCGGCCACCGAGGAGATGGACCGCGCCCGGGGCACCGTGCAGAGTGAACTCGTGGGCTCCGACGACACGGCCGCGGTGAGCACCCGGCTCGACGGGGCCCGGGCGTCGCTGACGAACCGCAACTCCGACGCCGGTCCCGCGTCCGGGGCGGCGGGCACCTTCGATCCGGTGCTGATCGTCGGCACGCCGCCGGACACCACCGCGAGCGCCGGGCCGGCCGACCAGATTCCCCGGAATCTGCGCGACTTCGTCCACAACGGTCAGATCAGTTACCAGTTCTCGACCGTCGCCGACCCCGACGGGTACTCGGGTCCGGCGCTGATCGTCGGCAGCCCGGTGGTGACCGACATCCCCAACCTCGAGCTGTACCTGGTGTTCCCGTTGGCCAGCGAGGACCGCAGTCTCTCGCTGATGCGCAGCACCCTGCTGATCGGCGGTGCGGTGCTGCTGGTGCTGCTCGCCGCGATCTCGCTGATCGTCGCGCGTCAGGTCGTGCTCCCGATCCGGTCCGCGTCACGGATCGCCGAACGCTTCGCCGAGGGGAAGCTGCGCGAACGGATGCCGGTGCGCGGTGAGGACGACATCGCGAGACTGGCGATGTCGTTCAACGACATGGCCGAGTCGCTGTCCAAACAGATTGCCCAGCTCGAGGAGTTCGGCAACCTGCAGAAGCGGTTCACCTCCGACGTCAGTCACGAGCTGCGGACCCCGCTGACCACGGTCCGGATGGCCGCCGATCTGATCCACGACGCCAGCGCCGACCTCGACCCCGCGTTGCGGCGGTCGTCGGAGCTGCTGGTCGCCGAACTCGACCGGTTCGAGTCGCTGCTGAACGACCTGCTCGAGATCAGCAGGCACGACGCCGGTGTCGCGGAGCTCGCCGCCGAGAAGCTGGACCTGCGGATGAGTGCCCGGGCGGCGGTGTCCACGATCCGGCACCTGGCCCGGGAGACCGGCACCGAACTGATCGTCGACCTTCCCGAGGAACCGGTCATGGCGACGGTCGACCCGCGCCGGGTCGAGCGCATCCTGCGGAACCTGCTGGCGAACGCGCTCGACCACGGCGAAGGCAAGCCGGTGCTGCTGCGGCTGCGGGCCGACGACGACGCGGCCGCCTTCATCGTGCGGGACCAGGGTGTCGGCCTGCGCCCCGGTGAGGAGAAGCTGGTGTTCAACCGCTTCTGGCGTTCGGATCCGTCACGGGTCCGGCGGTCGGGCGGCACCGGTCTCGGACTGGCGATCAGCGTCGAGGACGCGCGCCTGCACGACGGCCGCCTCGAGGCCTGGGGGGAACCCGGTGTCGGTGCGTGCTTCCGGTTGACGCTGCCGCTGGTGCGGGGGCACAAGGTGACCAGCAGCCCGCTGCCGCTGCGGCCGCCGACCGCGAAACGACCGGTCGCCGGGACCCCGGAGCGGGCCGCGTCCGAACCCGACCCGGCCCCGTCGAAGGCGGAGCCGCTCGACCCGGACGAAGCGGCGAGCGTGCCGGTGCTGCGGGAGCGGCGTCCGTGATGCGGCGGCGCGGCGTGTGCGTCACGCTCGCGGCGGCCGCCCTCCTGCTGGGCGGCTGCGCCAGCGTGCCGAACTCGTCGACCCCCCAGGCGATCGGGACGATCGCACGGGAACCGGTGAACGCCGAGGTCCCGGCGCCGACCCCGGGCCGCGAACCCGACCTGCTGCTGCGGGACTCCTTCGCCGCCAGCACCGACCCCGCCGACCGGCACGCCGCGGCCCGCCAGTTCCTGACCCCGGCGGCCGCGGCGACGTGGGACGACGCCGCCGGGACCTCCATCGTGGACAAGGTGGACGTGCTCCCCGAGTCCCGATCCGGCGACAAGGCGAACTACACGGTCCGGGCGAACCGAGTGGGGGAACTCGATCCCGGTGGTGTCTACCGCGCGGTCGACGGCAGCTTCGACGCCACGATCCGGCTGGTTCGGACGGACGGGGAGTGGCGGATCGACGGGTTGCCGCCGGGCGTGATCCTCGACCGCGCGCAGTTCCTCAAGACCTACCAGCGCAAGGCGCTGTACTTCCTCGACCCGACCGGGACCGCCGCGGTACCGGACCTGCGGTGGATCGCGTCGGAGCCGCAGAACACCGCGGCGACGCTGATCCGGATGCTGATCGACGGACCCAAGGCCTCCCTGACCGGGGCGGTGTCGAACCAGCTGACCGACGTGACGCTGAAGGATCCGATCACCAAGGCGGACGGGCGCAGCGCCGCCGTCGGCGTCGGCTTCGGCGGCCTGCGCATCGAGTTCGAGGGCACCGGCCCGCTGGACGTGGTCAGCCGCGACCGGATGGCGGCGCAGGTGGTGTGGACGCTGGCGAACGCGGAGATCCCGGGCCCGTACGTGCTCATCGGGGACGGCAAGCCACTCGACGACCGGTTCCCGAACGGGTGGACGACGGCGGACGTGGCGTCGTTGAACCCGGCGACCTCCACGTCGGCGCCGGTCGGGCTCCACGCACTGCGTGACGGGGCACTCGTGCGGGTGAGCGACAGCGGCGTCGAGTCGCTCCCCGGGTACTTCGGTACGGCGCAGGGGCTGCGGTCGATCGCGCTGTCGAGGGACGGCAAACTCGCGGCGGCGGTGGCAGGCACGTCGCGGTCGGGACCAGACCAGTCGGCCGCGCTGATGGTCGGGCCGGTGGAGGGATTCGCGACCCCGGCGGTGGAGGGTGCGACGCTGACGAGACCGACGTGGGCGCTCGGGGACACCGCGGTGTGGACCGTCGTCGACGGCTCGAAGGTGGTCCGCGTGACGCGCGCCGCGAACGGGGAGGTCGTCGCGGAGCCGGTGGACACCACCGCGATCGCGTCGCTCGGCACGAACATCACCGAACTGCGGCTGTCCCGCGACGGGGTGCGCGCCGCGGCCGTCATCGACGGCAAGGTGTACGTGATCACCGTCGTCCAGCGCGCCGACGGCAGCTTCGGGCTCACCGGTGCACGCCCGATCGCCGTCGGTCTCGGCAGCCCGGCGGTCGCCCTCGACTGGTCGAGCGGCGAGTCGATCGTGGTGGCGCGGGCGGCATCGGACATTCCGGTCGTCACCGTGGCCGTCGACGGCTCGCGGATGGACGCGCTGCCGAGCCGCAACCTGACGCCCCCGGTGACCTCCGTCGACTCGACCCCCACGACGACGTTCGTCGCGGACTCGCGGGCGGTGTTCCAGTTGAACGCCGGCGACCCGGTCGGGGACCGGTACTGGCGCGAGGTCCCCGGACTGACCGGGGTCAAGGCGATTCCGGTCCTGCCCGGCTGACCGCGGCCGGGTGTCGGTGCCTCGGTGCACACTGCCCGGCATGCGCGCGTTGCTGGATCTGGTCCTGCCCCGCGAGTGCGGGGGCTGCGGTACGGCGGGCGTCCTGTGGTGCCGCCGGTGTGCCGCGCAGCTGTCCGGGGAACCGATCGCGGTGTCGCCCCGCGTCGATCCGGGGGTGCCCGTGTGGGCACTCGGCACGCACACCGGCGCCCGCCGCGCCGCCGTGATCGCGGCCAAGGAGCGGGGCCGGCGGGACCTGGCGGGGCCGTTCGGCGTGTCGCTGGCGAACGCGGTGCGCAGCCTTCGCGCGGGTGGCGAGATCGACCCACCGGAACTGGCCCGGCTGACCGTCGTGCCCGCGCCGACCCGGTCCCGGGCGGCGCGCGTCCGCGGCGGCGATCCGGTGTCCGCGGTCGCGGCGTCGGCGGCGGCTGCGCTGGCGCCCGAACCGGTTCGGGTGGCGCGGATTCTGGAATTTGCTGGGGGAGTGAGGGATTCGGTCGGTCTGTCGGCTCGGGAGCGGGTCGCGAACCTGTCGGGGCGGATCCGGGTCGCGCCGGTGCGGGCGTCGGGTCCGTCGGACTGCGTGGTGCTCACCGACGACGTGCTGACCACCGGGGCGACCGCAGCGGAGTCCGTTCGCGCGCTCGCCGCGTGGGGAGTGCGGGTCGATGCGGTCGTCGTGATCACCGCCGCATGACGCGATTCGGCGCGAATGCTGGCACTCCGATCGAACTCGTACTACCGTCGCCACCACAGCCGACGAACCGGTGGGGAGGTGATAGTTCCGAACCCTGACGCCGGGCGGTCCCCTTCCCGGCGTAGCTCATCCGCCGCAGGTCAATTTCTTGGCTCGGCCGTTATCGGGAGGTACGCGTGACGACCCCTTCGACAGCATCTGTTTTCGTTCAGGACGCTGCAGAAACCACTGAGCAATTCGAAGCCCCAAGCTCTGAGATCGTGGTGAAGGGCCGCAATGTGGAGGTCCCGGACCATTTCCGGGTTTACGTATCCGAGAAGCTCGCCCGACTCGAGCGCTTCGATCCGACGATCTACCACTTCGACGTCGAGCTCCAGCACGAGCGCAATCGCAGGCAGGCGAAAAACTGCCAACGGGTCGAGATCACCGCACGCGGGAAGGGTCCCGTCGTACGGGCGGAGGCGTCCGCCGACAGCTTCTACGCAGCGTTCGAAAGTGTCACCTCCAAACTGGAGGCCCGATTGCGCCGGACCAAGGACCGTCGGCGCGTGCACTACGGCGACAAGACGCCGGTGTCGGTCGCGGAGGCGACCGCTGCCCTGGCGCGGGACGACTCGCTGGGCATCTCGCCCGAGTTGTCGCTCGAGCCCGAGCAGCCCGAGGGTCCGGGGCAGATCGTCCGCACGAAGGTGCACTCCGCGGTGCCGATGAGCGTTGACGACGCCTTGTACGAGATGGAACTGGTGGGGCACGACTTCTTCCTGTTCCAGGACAAGGAGACGGACCGTCCGTCGGTCGTCTACCGCCGCCACGCGTTCGACTACGGCCTGATCCGGCTGGCGTGAGTCCGGCCCGTCGAGCCTGAGTAACTGAGAAGAATGAGCGGTCGATCGCCTCGATCGGCCGACTGAGCGCCTACGATGGGATCCGGTCGAGGGATACGCTCCCTCGACCGGATCCTGCTGCGAAACCGGCCGGATCACCCACCTGCCCGTCGAGAATGAGGACGTCCAAGCCCGTGCCGTCGCTGTCACTGTCCAAGCTGCTCCGTGTTGGTGAAGGTCGCATGGTCAAGCGGCTCAAGCACATCGCCGAGCACGTCGATTCCCTCTCCCCTGAGTACGAGGCGCTGTCCGACCAGGAGTTGCGGGGCAAGACCGCCGAGTTCCGCGACCGGTACGGGAAGGGCGAGTCGCTCGACGAGCTGCTGCCGGAAGCGTTCGCGGTCGCGCGTGAGGCGTCGTCGCGGGTGCTCGGTCAGAAGCACTACATCGTGCAGATCATGGGCGGCGCCGCCCTGCACTTCGGCAACGTCGCGGAGATGAAGACCGGTGAGGGCAAGACCCTGACCTGCGTGCTCCCCGCGTACCTCAACGCGATCGCCGGCCACGGCGTGCACGTCGTCACCGTCAACGACTACCTGGCCAAGCGCGACTCCGAGTGGATGGGGCGCGTGCACCGGTTCCTCGGGCTCGAGACCAACGTGATCCTGTCCGGGATGACACCGGCGCAGCGCCGCGACGCGTACGCGGCCGACATCACGTACGGCACGAACAACGAGTTCGGCTTCGACTACCTGCGCGACAACATGACGCACACCCTCGACGACCTGGTGCAACGCGGCCACAGCTTCGCGATCGTCGACGAGGTCGACTCGATCCTCATCGACGAGGCCCGCACCCCGCTGATCATCTCCGGCCCCGCCGACGCGTCCAGCAAGTGGTACGGCGAGTTCGCGCGCATCGCGCCGCTGCTCAAGCGCGACGTCCACTACGAGGTCGACATCAAGAAGCGCACCGTCGGCGTGCACGAGTCCGGCGTCGAGTTCGTCGAGGACCAGCTGGGCATCGAGAACCTGTACGAGGCCGCCAACTCGCCGCTGGTCAGCTACCTGAACAACTCGATCAAGGCCAAGGAGCTCTACCAGCGCGACAAGGACTACATCGTCCGGGACGGTGAGGTCATCATCGTCGACGAGTTCACGGGCCGCATCCTGGTCGGGCGACGCTACAACGAGGGCATGCACCAGGCCATCGAGGCGAAGGAGAAGGTCGAGATCAAGGCCGAGAACCAGACCCTCGCCACGATCACGCTGCAGAACTACTTCCGGCTCTACGACAAGCTGTCCGGCATGACCGGTACCGCCGAGACCGAGGCGGCGGAGCTGCACCAGACGTACGAGCTCGGCGTCATCCCGATCCCGACGAACAAGCCGATGGTCCGGGTCGACCAGGGTGACCTGATCTACAAGACCGAGGAGGCGAAGTTCGCCGCCGTCGTCGACGACGTCGCCGAACGGCACGCCAAGGGTCAGCCGGTCCTGATCGGCACGACCAGCGTCGAGCGTTCCGAGTACCTGTCGCGGCAGTTCACCAAGCGCGGTATCGCGCACAACGTGCTCAACGCCAAATTCCACGAGAAGGAGGCGCAGATCGTCGCCGAGGCCGGCCGGACCGGTGCGGTGACGGTCGCGACCAACATGGCCGGTCGCGGTACCGACGTCGTCCTCGGCGGCAACCCGGACATCATCGCCGACGTGCACCTGCGCCAGCAGGGTCTCGACCCGGTCGAGACCCCCGACGAGTACGAGGCCGCCTGGGACGGCGCCCTCGACGAGATCAAGGCGCAGGTCAAGGCCGACGCGGAGCTGGTGCGGGCGGCCGGCGGGCTGTACGTGCTGGGCACCGAGCGGCACGAGTCGCGCCGTATCGACAACCAGCTGCGTGGCCGGTCCGGCCGTCAGGGTGACCCGGGCGAGTCCCGCTTCTACCTGTCGCTCGGCGACGAGTTGATGCGCCGGTTCAACGGTGCCGCGCTCGAGACGATCATGACCCGCCTGAACCTGCCGGACGACGTGCCGATCGAGGCGAAGATGGTCTCCCGGGCGATCAAGAGCGCGCAGACCCAGGTCGAGCAGCAGAACTTCGAGATCCGCAAGAACGTCCTCAAGTACGACGAGGTGATGAACCAGCAACGCACCGTCATCTACGACGAGCGTCACCGCATCCTCGCCGGCGAGGACATGGAGGGCCAGGTCGAGAAGATGATCACCGACGTGGTCACCGCCTACGTGGACGGTGCGACCGCCGAGGGCTACGTCGAGGACTGGGACCTGGACCAGTTGTGGACGGCACTGAAGACCCTGTACCCGGTCGGGATCGACCATCGGGACCTGACCGGTGAGACCGAGCACGGGGAGCGCGGCGACCTGTCCCGCGAGGAGCTGCGGGCGGCGCTGCTGGACGACGTCCGCGCGGCGTACGCCACGCGCGAGGCGCAGATCGACGCCATCGCGGGCGAGAACGGGATGCGGGAGCTCGAACGCCGCGTGCTGTTGTCGGTGCTGGACCGCAAGTGGCGCGAACACCTCTACGAGATGGACTACCTCAAGGAGGGCATCGGCCTGCGTGCGATGGCGCAGCGCGACCCCCTGGTCGAGTACCAGCGGGAGGGCTTCGACATGTTCACCGCGATGCTCGACGGCCTGAAGGAGGAATCGGTCGGATTCCTGTTCAACCTGCAGGTCGAGGCCGCTCCGGCCCAGGAGCAGTCCGGGTGGACCGCCGCCGCGGCCGCGGCGCGCAACGACACCGGCGCCGCGACGGGTCAGGCCGCGCCGCACACCGAGCCCGCACCCCGCACCGAGCCCGCGCCGCTGCCGACCGAGGAGGCCGCGGCCGAGGCGGCCCGGACCGCGGCACCGGCCGCGCTGCGGGCGAAGGGGCTCGACGAGGAGGACGAGACCCGGCTGACCTTCTCCGGACCGGCCGAGGACGGCACCGCGGCGGTGCGCACGACCGGCGAGCCCGCGCACACCGTCGGCCCCACCCGGCGGGAGCGGCGTCAGGCCGAGCGGGACGGCCGCAAGGGCGCCAAGCGCAAGCGCTGACCGACGGGGTGGGCGTGCTCACCCCACCTGGAGCGATGTGAACACCCAGCCGCCCCGGTCACCGGTTCCTCCGGTGACCGGGGCGCGTTCGATCCGTCCGGCGACCGCGAACGTGCGGTCGCCGCGCTGGTAGCTGCCGAACAGCTCGACGGCGCCGGGGCCGGTGGGTCGCAGGTGGATCCGCCGCAGCTGCGCGGCACCCAGCCGACGACCGGGCGAGTCGGCGCGGGCCAGCGCCGACACGAGCCCGAGCGGGGCGGCGGCCAGCATCGTGCGCAACTGGTGGGGCTGGCGGCGACGGTCGAGCACCTCGAGGGTCAGCCGCAGCGCGACCTCGGCGAATCGATGCGCGTCCGGCGACGCGGTCACCGGGGTGTCCGGGGCGTGGGCGGATGCGGGCCGGCGGGACCGCGGGGTCACCGCGTGATGGGGGACGCGGCGAGGGGCGTGCAGGTCCGGACGTCGGGGGCACCGCGGTGCGGGCGCCGGCGCCGCGGCGGCCGGGGGTTCGGTCGCGGGCGCGGCCGTCACGAATGTCCTCACGGGTGCTCTCCTCCTCGCGCCGGCGGCGCGCTCGACGACCCGTACGCCAGGCGGCGCGCGGGGTGGTGCATCGAGCCCGGGGAGAGTCCGGACGGTGCCGAGGATCGCACGAATTCCGATTCTCCGCAGGGGTTCCGCGTCACCCGACGCGCGCGAGGGGGAGCGCGGCCCTAGGGTGGGCGGCATGCGGGGCTTGGTGGTGGACTTCGGCGGCGTCCTGGACGGGCCGGACGCGGCGGTGCTCGCGGGTGCCGTCGCGGACCTGCGGGCCCGCGGCGTCCGGACCGCGGTGCTCAGCAACGACCCCGGTGGACCGGGCGGGCAGGTGCTGCGGGACCTCGGTGGCGCGTTCGTCGACGCGGTGGTGTTGTCGGGGGACGTCGGTGCGGCGAAACCGGACGCGCGGATCTACCGGCACGTGGCCGAGGTGCTGGGGGTCGATCCGGGGCAGTGCGTGATGGTCGACGACCTGGCGGTGAACGTGCGCGGCGCGGTCGCGGTGGGCATGGTGGGTGTGCACCACGTGGACGCGGCGACGACCGCGGCGGAACTGCGGATACTGTTCGACCTCGACCGGGTCGCCGCGGCGGGGCGGCGCGGGACCGGGGTCGAGCGGCAGTCGGAGACAGGGGGCACGGGAACAGGATGACCGGGAGACTGACGACGGAGGACGCGTCCTTCTACTTCCTCGAGGGCAGCAGCACGCCGATGCATCTCGGCTCGCTCGCGATCCTGCGTGCACCCGAGGGCGGGCTCGACTACGAGGAGCTGCTCACGCACGTGGAGCGGCGGTTGCCGCTGGTGCCGCGCTACCGGCAACGGGTGCGGGAGGTGGCGTTCGGGCTGGCACGACCGGTGTGGGTCGACGACCGCGACTTCGACATCACCTACCACGTGCGGCGATCGGCGCTGCCGAAGCCGGGGTCGGACGAACAGCTGCACGACCTGGTGGCCCGGTTGACGTCGCGGCCGCTGGACCGGAGTCGGCCGCTGTGGGAGATGTACCTCGTCGAGGGGTTGGCCGACGACCGGATCGCGATCTTCACGAAGTCGCATTCCGCGCTCGTCGACGGCATGACCGCACTGGAGATCGGACAGGTGATCTTCGACGAGTGCGCCGACCCGCGGGAGGTGGCCGAGGAACTGTGGATGCCCGGCCGGGAGCCGCGTCAGGCCGAACTGGTGGCGGGCGCGCTGGCGGAGATGATCACGCGGCCCGCCGAGGGGGTGGCGACCATCCGCACGCTCGTCGGCGACCTGGTCGGGACGGCCACCAGTGTGGCCGGGAACGTGGCCGCCCTGCTGCGCACCGCGGCCACCGCGGCGCCCTCGACGCCGCTGAACGCGACGATCTCGCGCAACCGCCGGTTCGCGACCGCGAAGACGTCGCTCGAGGACTACCGGGCGATCCGGGCCCGTTTCGGCTGCTCGGTGAACGACGTGACGCTGTCGGTGCTGACCGGGGCGCTGCGGACCTGGCTGTTGTCGCGGGGCGAGCCGGTCACCGCGTTCTCGACCGTGCGGGCGATGGTGCCGATCGCCGTCTATCTGCCCAGCGACGGCCCGCGGGACGGCGGACCGGAGGTCGGGGTCGCGGTCCGGGACGACCTGCCCGGCGTCGAGCGTCGGGCGTCGTCGTTGCTGATCGACCTGCCGGTCGGGGAGCCGAACCCGGTGGTGCGGCTCTCGCACATCGCGCACGCCACCGAGGCGCACACGCGGCAGAACCGCACGGTGACCGCGCAGGCGCTGGTGCGGGTGTCGGGGACCGCGCCTGCGACGCTGCACGCGATGGGACTGCGGATGGCGAGCGGGCTGTCGCAGCGCATGTTCAACGTGATGATCACCAACGCGCCGGGTCCGCAGGCGACGCTGTGCCTCGGTGGTGTCCAGCTGCTCGAGACGTACCCGGTCTCGCCGCTGATCCGGAACCAGGCGCTGAGCATCGGCCTGACCTCCTACGACGGCCACGTCTACTACGGTTTGAACGGTGACCGGGACGCGATGTCGGACATCGAGGTGTTGACCGCGTCCGTGCACGAAGCGCTCGACGAGTTGGTGGAAGCCTGCCGGTAAGGGGAATGCATGAGGGTCTACGTGCCCGCGACGATCACGATGCTGCAGCGGTTGGTCGCCGAGGAGCAGCTCGATCCGGTCAGCCGCACCGCGTTCGCGGTGACGCCGGCCCTGCGGGAGGCGTACGCCATCGGCGACGACGACGAACTCGCCGAGGTCGCGATGACCGAGGCGGCCCGCGCGTCGCTGCGGTTGATCGCGTCGGAGTCGGACGCCGACGCACCGAGCGGCGTGGTGTACCGCCGTGCGGTGATCGCCGCCGACGTCGAGGGCGCGACGCTGCGTCCGGATCTCGACGACGCCGTGGTGCGCCTCGCCGGTCCGCTGCCGTTGTCGTCGGTCGCGTCGGTGCACGTGGACCTCTCGGAGGCGGAGCAGGCGATCGAGCGGGCGTCGAAGGTCGTCGACGCCGCGGACCTCGGTGACGCGGACGCGGAGTTCGTGCTCGGCGACGCCGAGGACCACGAGTTGGCCTGGTACGCAACGCAGGAGCTACCCTTCCTGCTCGAGCTGCTCTGACCAGTCCGCACGACCGCGTGACAGGTGGGCCTTCCAGCGGGTAACCTACGGACCCGTAACCTGGGCTAGTGGACGGAAGTTGGATGGGTCTGAGGAAGTGGCTCGAGGCGCCGGCGGCGAACGTGTCGGCACCGCGACGGCCGAGTTTGAACATGCTGCGCGGAGCGGTCACCCGGGCGACGACCCCGCTGTTGCCGGACGACTTCCTGCACCTGGCCAACCCGCTGTGGTCGGCGCGCGAACTGCGCGGGAAGGTCGTCGAGGTCCGCACGGAGACGTCCGACTCGGCAACCCTCGTCATCAAACCCGGGTGGGGCTTCGATTTCGACTACCAGCCGGGTCAGTACATCGGCATCGGCATCCTCGTCGACGGCCGTTTCCACTGGCGCTCGTATTCGCTGACGTCGCCGCCGAGCCGTGACCACAAGCTGATCACGATCGCGGTGAAGGCGATGCCGGAGGGCCGGCTGTCGAGCCACCTGATCAACGGCGTGCCCGCAGGCACCGTGGTGCGCCTGGCGGCCCCGCAGGGCAACTTCTCGCTGCCCGAGCCGCCGCCGGCGAAGATCCTGTTCCTGACCGCCGGCAGCGGCATCACCCCGGTGATGGCGATGTTGCGGTCGATGGTCCGTCGCGGGGAATTGCCGGACATCGTGCACGTCCACTCGGCGCCGACCGAGGAGGACGTGATGTTCGGGGGCGAACTGGCCGGCCTGCACGAGTCGCACCCGAGCTTCGTCTCGCACGTCCAGCACACGCGGACCGGTGGCCGGTTCCGGCTCGCCGACCTCGACGAGCTGTACCCGGACTGGCGGGAGCGGCAGACCTGGGCCTGCGGTCCCGCGCAGATGCTCGACGAGGTGGAGAAGGTGTGGGCCGACGCCGGTGTCTCCGACCGGCTGCACACCGAGAGGTTCACGATCTCGCGTGCCGACACGTCCGGTCAGGGTGGCACGGTGACGTTCGCGAAGTCGGGGCGGTCGGTCGAGGTCGACGGTGCGACGACCGTCCTCGAGGCCGGCGAGAACGTCGGCGTGCAGATGCCGTTCGGCTGCCGGATGGGCATCTGTCAGACGTGTGTGGCGCCGCTGCTCTCGGGACACGTGCGGGATCTGCGGTCGGGTCGCGAGCACGGCGAGGGCGAGCGGGTGCAGACCTGTGTTTCCGCGCCCGCCGGCGACTGCACCATCGATCTGTAGCGTCTCGTGGCCATCACGGAGATCGCGGAGTTCGCGCACCTGACCGACTCCGACATCGAGGAGCTCGGTCGCGAACTCGACCGGATCCGCCGCGACGTGGAGGACTCCCGGGGCGCCCGCGACGCGCGGTACATCCACAACGTGATCCGGCTGCAGCGGGTGCTGGAGTTCGGTGGCCGCCTGGCCCTGTTCGGCAGCCGCCACCGGCCGGCCTGGTGGGTCGGCGCGTCCATGCTCGGCGTGGCCAAGATCGTCGAGAACATGGAGCTCGGTCACAACATCGTCCACGGTCAGTGGGACTGGATGAACGATCCGGAGATCCACTCGACGACCTGGGAGTGGGACCAGACCGGGCCGTCCTCGCAGTGGAAACGCGCCCACAACTACTCGCACCACACCTACACGAACGTCGTCGGGATGGACGAGGACGTCCAGTTCGGGATCATCCGGATCACCCGGGACGTGCCGTGGCGGCCGGTCAACCTGCTCCAGCCCCTCGCGAACGTCGTCCTCGCGACCACGTTCGAGTGGGGGATCGCCCTGCACGACTGGAACATCACCCGCGAGGCGGAGGCCGTGCGGGGCGAGGACCACCGCCGGGAGGTGGACCGCGAGTTCGCCCGCAAGGCGACCCGGCAGGTCGTCAAGGACTACGTGCTGTTCCCGGCCCTGACCGGTCCCGCCTGGCGCAGCACGCTGACGGCGAATCTGACCGCGAACGTGATCCGGAACGTGTGGGCGCACGCGGTGATCTTCTGCGGCCACTTCCCGGACGGTGCCGAGAAGTTCACGGTCGCCGAGTACGAGCGCGAGACCAAGCCGCAGTGGTATCTGCGGCAGATGCTCGGCAGCGCCAACATCTCCGGCGGCCGGGTGCTGGACTTCATGACCGGCAACCTCAGCTTCCAGATCGAGCACCACCTGTTCCCCGACCTGCCGAGCAATCGGCTGCGGGAGGTGTCGGTACGGGTGCGGGCGTTGTGCGACCGCTACGACCTGCCGTACACGACGGGATCACTGACGCACCAGTACCTGCTGTCGTTGCGGACGGTGCTGAAGTTGTCGCTGCCGGACCGTTTGCTGCGGGCGACGTCGGACGACGCGCCAGAGACGTCGTCCGAGCGCAAGTTCGGCGGTGCCGGGCTGCCTGCGCCGGTCGATCCGCAGACGGGGCGGCGGGTCGGGTTGCGGTCCGCCCTGCGCAGGCTGCGCGACCGGGTGTGAACCACCTCACACCTGAATCCAGACAACCTACGGACCCGTAACCTACGGTACGGTAGGCACGGTAAGAGAAGTCGAGGGCCGGGGAGAACGATGGCTATTTCGGACATCAAGGAGTACGCGCATCTCACCGAGGCCGACATCGAGGCGCTCGGTCGGGAGCTGGACGCGATCCGTCGCGACGTGGAGGAGTCGCGCGGCGAGCGTGACGCCCGGTATCTGCGCAACACCATCCGGTTGCAGCGGTCCCTGGAGGTCGGTGGCCGGGCCGTGCTGTTCGGCAGCCGCAAGCGCCCGCTGTGGCTGCTCGGTGCCGGCATGCTCGGCGTCTCGAAGATCATCGAGAACATGGAGCTCGGGCACAACGTGATGCACGGGCAGTGGGACTGGATGAACGACCCCGAGGTGCACTCCGCGAGCTGGGAGTGGGACGTCGTCGGGCCGTCCGCGCACTGGAAGCAGACCCACAACTACCTGCACCACAAGTACACCAACATCCTCGGCATGGACGACGATGTGGGATACGGCCTGCTGCGCGTCACCCGGGACCAGCGGTGGAAGCCGTTCAACGCCGGCAACCTGGCCTACAACACCCTGCTCGCGTTGTTCTTCGAGTTCGGCATCGCCGCCCAGCACGTCGAGCTCGGCAAGGTCGCGAAGGGGCGTGACGACCGCGAGGAGACCAAGCGGAAGCTGCGCGAGGTCGGCCAGAAGATGGGCAAGCAGCTCCTCAAGGACTACGTCCTGTTCCCGGCGCTCACGGGCAAGGCGTGGAAGTCGACGATGACGGCGAACCTGACGGCGAACATGATCCGCAACGTGTGGACCAACGCCGTGATCTTCTGCGGCCACTTTCCGGACGGCGCCGAGAAGTTCACCAAGGAGGACATCGACAAGGAGACGCAGGCCCAGTGGTACCTGCGCCAGATGCTCGGCAGCGCGAACATCTCCGGCGGCCGGGTGATGGACTTCATGACCGGCAACCTCAGCTACCAGATCGAGCACCACATCTTCCCGGACCTGCCGTCGAACCGGTACGCCGAGATCGCGGTGCGGGTGCGCGAGCTGTGCGACAAGTACGACCTGCCGTACACCACGGGTCCGTTGCTCGTGCAGTACGGGAAGTCGTGGCGCACCATCGCGAAGCTGTCGTTGCCGAACCAGTACCTGCGGGACACGGTCGACGACGCCCCGGAAACGGCCTCTGAACGTAAGTGGGAGGGCCGCGAGACGGTGCTCACCGTCGACCCGGGGACGGGGCGTGCGCGTGGTCTGCGGACCGCGATCCGCGAGACGAAGAAGCGGCGTGGACTGCGCAAGCTGCTGTCGAGCGCCTCGCCTCGCTCCTGAGCTTCGGGAGACCCGCGCCCGAGTTCTGGAAGACCCGCTCCGCTGGGGGCCCGCCGTTACGGTGGGCCCCCAGCGGTGTGTCGGGCCGCTACGCTTCGGTGGAGCCGACGATCGACGAGCCGAGGTTCGTCAGCGTGGCGAGGATGCTCTTGACGTCGCCGAAGATCGACGAGCCGGCCGTGAGGACTTCTTCGAAGCTACCCATCTGAATTTCTCCCTTTGTCTCGTGTCGGGCGAGTAGGTCTCGCCTGTGTCGTGACTTGAGCTGATTCGAATCAGATAGAGCTCGTACAGTGTAAACAGACCTGGTGGCGTGGTGCAGAACGACACTTTGTCGAGTCGCAACCGTGACCGCGCGCGCTACCACGCCTCGTTGGACGACAATGCGACCAGGAGCTGCCGGACGGCTCCGGCGCGGCGCGCGGCCTGCCCGTCGAGGCGGTCGAGGGCGCACTCGGGGTCGGCGGGCGGCCCGAGGTGCGTGCAGCCGCGCGGGCAGTCCTCGATCGCGGCGGCCAGGTCGGTGAACGCACCCATCACGTCGTCGGGGGAGATGTGCGCGAGACCGAAGGACCGGATGCCGGGGGTGTCGACCACCCAGCCGCGCGGCTCGTCGGCCGGCGCACCCGGGAGCACCGGCAGCGGCAGCGCGACCGACTGCGTGGAGGTGTGCCTGCCCTTGCCGACGCCGGACACCACGCCGGTGGCGCGATCCGCGTCGGGGACGAGGCGGTTGACCAGGGTGGACTTCCCGACGCCGGAATGGCCGATCAGGGCGGTGACCCGGCCGGCGAGGATCCGCTGCACCGCGTCGAGCGGTTCGGTGGTCCCGGCCAGCACGACCGGCACGTCGAGGTCCTCGAACGCGGCCGCGAACTCCCGATGGTCCGCGAGATCGCCCTTGGTCAGGCACAGGATCGGTGCGAGCCCGCCGACGTAGGCGGCGACGAGGGCCCGTTCGACGAACCCGGTGCGCGGCGGCGGGTCGGCGAGCGCGACGACGATCAGCAACTGGGAGGCGTTCGCGACGACGACCCGCTCGTACGGATCGGTGTCGTCGGCGGTGCGGCGCAGGACGGTGGTCCGGTCCTCGACGCGGACGATCCGCGCAAGGGTGTCGACGCGGCCGGAGACGTCGCCGACCACCCCGACGCGGTCGCCGACGACGATCGGGGTGCGGCCCAGTTCGCGGGCCCGCATCGCGACGACGGGACGGTCCGGGTCGCCGTCGAGCACACAGCCCCAGCGGCCGCGGTCCACCGACACCACCATCGCGGATTCGGCGGTCCGGTGCTCGGGCCGGTTCTTGGTGCGCGGCCGCGAGCCCTTGCCCGGGCGGATCCGGACGTCGGACTCGTCGTACCGGCGGGCGCTCAGGAGGGCGCCCCGATCTGGGTATCGGGGTGCGGCGCCATCAGCATTGCCGCCCACAGTTTTTCGAATCCCGGCAGGGTCTTCGCGGTGGTGCCGACGTCGTGAACGTCGACGTCGGCGGTGACCAGGCCGATGATCGCTCCGGCGGTCGCCATCCGGTGGTCCGCGTACGAGTGCCAGGTGCCGCCGTGCAGCGGTCGAGGCTCGATCCGCAGGCCGTCGGGCGTCTCGGTGACCGCGCCGCCGAGCGCGTTGATCTCCGCGGAGAGCGCTGCGAGCCGGTCGGTTTCGTGGCCGCGCAGGTGCGCGATGCCCCGCAGCGTCGACGGCGAGTCGGCGAGCGCGGCGAGTGCGGCGACCGTCGGCGTGAGCTCGCCGATGTCGTGCAGGTCGACGTCGATGCCGCGCAGGCGCGCCGGTCCGGTCACCGTCAGCAACGAATCTTCAAGGGCCACAGTCGCGCCCATGTCCGTGAGGATCCCGCGGATCGCGTCGCCCGGTTGGGTGGTGGTCGCCGGCCACAGCGGCACACTCACGGTGCCGCCGGTGACGGCCGCGGCGGCGAGGAACGGCGTCGCGTTCGACAGGTCGGGTTCGACGATCCAGTCCACCGCCGACACCGGCCCGGGCTCGACCCGCCAGGTCGCCGGCTGCCCGGCCTCCGGGGTGTGCACCCGGACACCGGTGCGGCGGAGCATCTCCACGGTCATGTCGATGTGCGGCATGGACGGCACCGACCCGCCGTCGTGGTGCACGGTGACGCCGCGGCCGAACCGCGCGGCCGACAGCAGCAACCCGGAGACGAACTGCGACGACCCGGACGCGTCGATCGTCACCTCGCCGCCGGGCACCCCGCCGCGACCGTCGACCGTGAACGGCAGGCCGTCGCCGTCGATCGTGACACCGAGTCCGCGCAGTGCCTCGAGGATCGTGGCGAGCGGCCGGGTGCGGGCCTGCTCGTCGCCGTCGAACGCGACCTCGCCGTCCGCGAGGGCGGCCACCGGAGGCAGGAAGCGCATCACGGTGCCGGCCAGACCGCAGTCGACCGCACCGCCGTGCATCGCGCCCGGCGTCACGCGCAGCGTCGTCGCGGATCCGTCGACCTCGTCGATCCCGACCCCGAGCGCACGCAGGCCGTCGATCATCAGATCGGCGTCGCGGCTGCGCAGCGCGCCGGTGACCGTGGACGGACCGTCCGCGAGTGCCGCGAGGATCAGGGCCCGGTTGGTGATCGACTTCGATCCGGGCAGGGTCACGGTGGCGTGCACGGGCGATTCGGCGACGGGCGCTCTCCACAGACTCACGTGCACCATCTTCCCGCATCGTGGCCGGTGCCGGTGCACGGGCACACGCGTCGGTGGGCGGGCACACAATGGTGGGCATGTGCGGCAGATACGCGACCACGGTCGACCCGGCCCTGCTGGCCGTCGAACTCGATGCGATCGACGAGACGGCCTCGGCCCCACCCCAGCCGACGGAGCGGTACAACGTCGCGCCCACCGACCCGGTGCTGGCGGTGGTCGCACGTCACGACCGCGCGCACCCGACGGATCCGCCGACGCGGCGGATCCGCCGGATGCGCTGGGGCCTGGTGCCGCCGTGGACCAAGGCCGGCGAGGGCGGCGCGCCGGCGCGGTCCGCGCCGCTGTTCAACGCCCGTGCCGACACCGCCGCCACCAAGCCGGCGTTCCGGGCCGCGGTGAAGACGAAGCGGGCCCTGGTGCCGATGGACGGCTGGTACGAGTGGACCGCCGAACCGACCGCGGGCGGGAAGGTCGTGAAGGTTCCGCACTTCATGACCCCGCGCGACGGGTCCCGGCTGTTCATGGCCGGGCTGTGGTCGGTGTGGCACGACCCGGCGTCCCGGCCCGACGCCTCGGAACCGCTGCTCAGCTGCACGATCCTGACGACCGACGCGGTCGGGGAGCTGGCGTCGGTGCACGACCGGATGCCGCTGATCCTCACGCCGGAGCACTGGGACCGCTGGCTGGACCCGGACGCCGACGTCCCGGCCGACCTGCTCGCCGGGGTCGACGAGCAGACCGCCGCGGGCATCGAGATCCGGCTGGTCTCCGACCGGGTGAACAGCGTGCGCAACGACGGACCCGACCTGGTCACGCCTGCGGCCCCGCCCGGGTCCGCGGTCGGGGAGCAGATCACCCTGCTCTGACCCCGCCTCGGGTTCCCCGATGTGACATCGGGGAACCCGAAGGCGGGGTCCGAACCGGGTCAGTGGGCGGCGGCGGTCAGGCCGCTGACCTCCGCGACCAGTTCCAGCGAGCGGAGCCACGCCGCGCGCTCGGTGGCGGCCGAGACGACCATCAGCTCGTCGGCGCCGGTGCGGTCGGTGAACGCGTCCAGGTGGTCGCGCACCTGGCGCGGTGTGCCGACGGCGGTGTGCTCGAGCATCCGCAGCACCTGCTGTCCTGCGGGAGACGTCAGCACCAGGTCCAACTCGTCCGGGGTGAACGTTCGCCCGCGACCGACGAACAGCGCGACCCGTTTGCGCTGCGTCGCGGTGAACAGCCGTTGTGCTTCGTCCTCGGTGTCGGCGGCGATCACGTTCATCGCCGCGATCACGTACGGCTCCGCGAGCTGGGCGGACGGCCGGAACTCGCGGCGGTAGATCGCGATCGCGTCGTCGAGGGCGTTCGGTGCGAAGTGCGACGCGAATGCGTACGGCAGGCCGAGCAGCGCGGCGAGCTTCGCGCCGAACAGCGACGAGCCGAGGATGTACAGCGGCACGTCGGTGCCCTTGCCCGGGGTCGCCTCGATGCCGGGGACGCGGGACGGGCCGGTCAGGTAGCCCTGCAGTTCGAGCACGTCCTGGGGGAACGACTCCGCGGACGACGGGTCGCGGCGCAGCGCCCGCAGGGTCTGCTGGTCGCTGCCGGGGGCGCGGCCGAGGCCGAGGTCGATGCGGCCCGGGTGCAGCTCGGCGAGGGTGCCGAACTGTTCCGCGATCGTCAGCGGCGAATGGTTGGGCAGCATCACACCGCCCGACCCGAGACGGATGGTCTCGGTGTTCGCGGCGACGTGCGCGATCAGCACGCTCGTCGCCGACGACGCGATGGACGGCATGTTGTGGTGCTCGGCGTACCAGATGCGGGTGTATCCCTGCCGTTCCGCCGCCTGTGCCATCTGCACGCTCGCCCGGAAACTGTCTCGGGCGGTCTCGCCCGAACCGATCTGGGCCAGGTCGAGGATGGAGAGGGGGACGGTCACGAGGGCACCCGCTTTCGTACACAGACAGAATTCGTTGCCCTGTGCAACGGTCCGCGGGTGTGGGGTATTCCGGCCCGCTCAGCCGGCGGTGATCGGAGCGAGCACGGCGCCGGTGAGCCGCACCAGGTCGCTCGGGTCGAGGTCGATCTCGAGTCCGCGGCGGCCGGCACTGCACAGCACCCGATCCCAGTCCGTCGCCGACGAGTCGATCACCGTCGGCAGCTTCTTGCGTTGTCCGAGCGGGGAGATCCCGCCGAGCACGTAGCCGGTGGCGCGCTGCGCCTCGGTCTGGTCCGCCATCACCGCCTTGCCCGACCCCAGCGCCGCGGCTGCCGCCTTCAGCGAGAGCTTCTCCGGAACCGGAAGCACCGCGACCGCGAGCTTCCCGTCGGACGTCTTGATCACCAGCGTCTTGAAGATCTGCGCGGCCTGCACGCCGAGCTCGCCGGCGAGCGCGTCGACGGCCTCGTCGCCGTAGGAGGCGCTGGCCGGATCGTGGTCGTAGCTGTGCACCCGGTGCTCGACCTTCGCCTTGACCAGGGCCTGTGTCGCGGGAGTTGCGGAGCCTGCCATGTCCCGAAACTGTAGATCGGCGACCGGTGGCGGTGCGCGTCGGGAACAGCGGCCGTGGATTGTGCGTTGCACCGAGCACGTCGGTCCCACTCGAAAGGAGTCGCCCGTGCCGGTGCAATGCCTGGAGCGTCCCACCGAACGCAGTTTCGGGGACGCGGTGGCGGTAGCCTTGATCTCTGACGCGAGCGAAGGGATCAGCGTGCCCCACGACCGGACCGAGCAACCCGACATCGAGCCGACCGTCGACTCCCCGGCGAACGAGGCCCCGGAATCCGCAGCCCCCGAATCCGAGGCCGAGCTGACGCGGCGTTTCGAACGGGACGCCCTGCCGCTGCTGGACCAGCTGTACGGCGCGGCGCTGCGGATGACCCGCAACCCGGCGGACGCCGAGGACCTCGTGCAGGAGACGTTCGTCAAGGCGTACTCCGCGTTCCGTTCCTTCAAGGAGGGGACGAACCTCAAGGCGTGGCTGTACCGGATCCTGACGAACACGTACATCAACTCGTACCGCAAGAAGCAGCGGCAGCCCGCGCAGTACCCGACGGACGAGATCACCGACTGGCAGCTCGCCGCCACCGCCGAGCACACCTCGCAGGGCCTGCGGTCCGCGGAGGTCGAGGCGCTGGACGCATTGCCGGACGACGACATCAAGAACGCCCTGCAGGAGTTGCCGGAGGAGTTCCGGATGGCGGTGTACTACGCCGACGTCGAGGGCTTCCCGTACAAGGAGATCGCCGAGATCATGGGCACCCCGATCGGGACCGTGATGTCGCGCCTGCACCGAGGCCGCAAGCAGCTCCGCGGTCTGCTCGCCGATGTGGCCAGGGAACGAGGATTCAACCGGAGCGGCGCCGTCGGGTCCGCCGTGGGGCACGAGCAGGAGGCTTCGCGGTGAGCGAGCAGAACGAATTCGAGCAGCTCGACTGCTCCGCCGTGATCGCCGACGTGTGGCTGATGCTCGACAACGAGTGCGACGACCGCACCCGGGCCCGGCTGCAGCGGCACATGGAGGACTGCGGCTCCTGCTTCGAGGCGTACGGCATCGAGGCGAAGGTCAAGTCGCTGCTCGCCCGCAAGTGCGGCGGCGAGCACGCCCCGGACAGCCTCCGGCAGCGGCTGCGGATCCAGCTGAGCCAGACCACGATCATCACCCGGGTCGACCCGGGGCTGTGATCGACCGTCGCGGGAGCCGACCCGCGGCGTGAGGCCGGGACACGGATGTGTCCCGGCCTCACGTGTGCCCGGAGGCGTGCATGCCCCCGATCGGGCGGTTTCCGCGGAAGTCGGGTGGATCGCGTGCGGGCGGTGGGGCCGCGGGCGAATGCGAAAGATGGTTGTGTTGTACGGTTCTGGGCTTCGGATGCGCTCGTGACTCGGGGCCGGGGAGCTCGCGACGTCCCGGATACGCGACAGGGCCGGACACCCTTCGGTGTCCGGCCCTGTGCGGCTTCGCCTACGCGCTCAGGCGTTGGGACGCTTGCCGTGGTTGGCGGCGTTGCCCTTGCGGCTGCGCTTCTTGCGACCACGCTTACCCATGGTTGTCTCCCTTCTGTCCGATCTCGTTCGGGGACATTCTTCCACGTGTGGTTGGCTGTACTTTCACTGGCAGGTCTAGACAAGTGAGGTGCTCGATGGCCGAGGACGTGCGCGCCGAGATGGTCTCCACCGTCTTCCAGGTGGTTGTGTCCGCCGGGGACGTGGTCAAGGAGGGTGACACGCTCGTCATCCTGGAGTCGATGAAGATGGAGATCCCGGTGATCGCGGAGATCGACGGCACCGTCGCCTCGGTCGACGTGTCGGTGGGCGACGTCATTCAGCAGGGCGACCTGATCGCCGTCATCTCCTGATCCGACCGCCCGATGTCGACGCTGAGCGATCTGCTCGCCGAGCACACCGACCTGCCCGGCGACGCCGTCGACCACCTGCAGCGTGTGGTCGGGGAGTGGCAGCTGCTGGCGGACCTGTCGTTCGCCGACGTCCTGCTGTGGGTGCCGACCGACGCCGGCGGACCCGACCCGGACGCAGACACCCGCCTGGTGTGCGTCGCCCAGTGCCGGCCGACGACCGCCCCGACGGCGTTCGCGGAGGACGCGGTCGGCTGGGTGGCCTCGGAGGTCGAGCATCCGCACGTGCAGCAGGCGCTCGCGGAGTGGCGGATCGTGCGGGTTCCGGACGGTCGGTCCGGCAACGGGTCCCCGGTCCGCCGGGAGGCCATTCCGGTGCGCTGCAGCGGGGACGTCATCGCGGTCCTGAGCCGCGACACGAACCCGACCCAGCAGCGGCAGTCCAGCCCGCTGGAGGTCGCGTACCTGGACTGTGCGGGCGAGCTGTGCCAGATGATCAGCGAGGGCACATTCCCGACCCCGGAGGAGCACAGCGAGATCCTGTCGAGCCCGCGGGCGGGCGACGGCTTCATCCGGCTCGATCCGGACGGCACCGTCGTGTACGCGAGCCCGAACGCGCTGTCGGCGTATCACCGGATGGGACTGACCACGACCACGCTGACCGGCAGTGACCTGGCATCGGTGACGAGGACGCTGGTCACCGATCCGTTCGCCGCGCAGGACGTCGCCGCCGACATCCGGGCCGCGCTGGCCGGGAAGGCCGGCAAGCGGATGGAGGTCGAGGCGCGCGGCGCGATCGTGTTGCTCCGCACCCTGGTGCTGCGCCCGGGTGGCCAGTCGGCGGGCGCGGTGGTGCTGATCCGGGACGTCACCGAGGTCAAGCGACGGGACCGGGCACTGCTCAGCAAGGACGCGACGATCCGGGAGATCCATCACCGGGTGAAGAACAACCTGCAAACCGTGGCCGCGCTGCTGCGGTTGCAGGCCCGGCGCACCCAGCACGACGAGGCGCGGCAGGCGTTGACCGAGTCGGTGCGGCGGGTCACGTCGATCGCGCTCGTCCACGACATCCTGTCGATGTCGGTGGACGAGGAGGTCAACCTCGACGAGCTCGTGGACCGGCTGGTGCCGATCATGGCCGACGTCGCGGTGGTCAACAGCGCCGTGCAGATCCGCCGCGAGGGCAGTTTCGGGGTGTTCCCCGCCGAGCGGGCGACCCCGCTGGTGATGGTGCTGACCGAACTCGTGCAGAACGCCATCGAGCACGGCTACGAGGGGGGCCAGAGCGGGACGGTGACGCTGCAGGCCACGCGGTCGGCGCGGTGGCTGGACGTCGTGATCCACGACGACGGGCGCGGGCTGCCGGAGGGATTCAGCCTGGAGCGTTCGGACAGTCTCGGCCTGCAGATCGTGCGGACACTGGTGTCGGCGGAACTGAACGGGTCGCTCGGCCTGCACCCCGCCGAGGACGGCGGCGTCGACGCGGCGTTGCGGATCCCGTTGGGGCGTCGGGCTCCGGCCCGGTTGTGACGGGACGTCCTCTGCGGTCTGGGCGCGACACCGCGAAAACGTGTGAGGCCCGGCACCTTTCGGTGCCGGGCCTCACACGTGGAAGTGTGTACTAGACCGCGCTGCGGGCCCGGGTGCGCGCGTTCCGACGCTTGAGCGCGCGACGCTCGTCCTCGCTCATGCCGCCCCAGACGCCCGCGTCCTGGCCGGACTCGAGGGCCCACGACAGGCAGTCGGCGGTCACGGGGCAGCGGTTGCACACCAGCTTGGCGTCCGCGATCTGGGCGATGGCCGGCCCGCTGTTGCCCACAGGGAAGAACAACTCCGGGTCCTCGTCCCGACAGATTGCCTTGTGGCGCCAGTCCATCCTTCTGCTCCTTTACCGGGTGCGAATCGCACCGTGTCGTCTCCGGTGCGATTCGCACCGATTCGTGTCGCGTCGTTCATGCGCGGGGAGGCGTGTGTTTCCGCGCTGTTGCTTGTGAATGCTTTCACGAACACGCAGGAAGTCAATAGAAATTGGCCCTTCCGTGGGGTAACTCACTCTTTCCGGAAAGCCGATGTGGTCTGCATTACTTTGTACCCCGCTGACGGCGGTTTTGCACTATGGGGTACAGTTCTCGTCCGAAACTTTCCCGTCGGAGGGCGGTCGACGGCGGCGTCCCGCGCCGCGCCGGCGGCGCGTGCTCGGGTCGTTCAGCCCAGCCTCGGGGCCACCACCGTCAGTGCATTCGGGACCGCGACAAACTCGACGTCGGTGCGCTTGCCGATGTAGTCCCCGTCCAGCTGCAGCCCGATGGGTGCGCTCGACCTGACGTGCACGCGCGGAGTGTCGTCTACACGAAAGAGCTTGCGCGCCTTCGGATTCGATCCGGGAGTCAGGAGCTGGCGGACCACCGGCAGGCTGGCCGCGACGCCCATCGTGCGCATCGCGAAGACGCCGAGTCCGGTGTCGAAACCGGTCTCCGGGTTCACCGCGATCGGCCGGTCGTCGAGGTACGTCCACGGGCTCGAGTTCGACACGAACGCGTAGTGCACCCCTTCCACCGGATCGTGGCCGGGAATCTCGACGGTCAGTTTCGGTTCCAGGCGGCGGTTGCGGAAGAACGCGCGGATCGACGTGCGCACGTAGCGCGACGGGGTCGCGGAGTGGCCCTTGGCGCGGGCCAGGTCGATCGCCTCGCAGACCTGCGCGTCCAGTCCCATCCCGGCGTTGAACGTGAACCAGCGCCCGTCGCAGTGCGCGAGCCCGATCCGGCGCCGCTCCCGCAGCTCCAGCAGCTCGATCAACTGGTTCGTCGCCACCACGGGGTCCGGGCTGATCCCGAGCGACCGGGCGAAGACGTTGGCCGAGCCGCCCGGCAGCACCGCGAGGGGCGGGACCGGTCCGATCTGCATCGCACTCATCGACCCCGGCTCCGGGGCGCCCAGCAGGCCGTTGACGACCTCGTTGACGGTGCCGTCGCCGCCGTGCACGACGATCAGTCCGATGCCCTCCAGGGGCGCCCGCCGCGCCAGTTCGGCGGCGTGCCCGCGGTGAGTCGTCGTCACGACGCGCAGCGGGACCCGACTCTCCAACGCGTGGGCCAGCAGGTCGCGGGCAGCGGGGGTGGTCGAGGTCGCGTTCGGGTTGACGATCAGCAGCGCACGCACGGGTGGTCAGCCTAGACGGTGCGCGGTGGGCCGGGAGTTCCCGTCGACCCCGGTACGGCGTTCTATAGGCTGGCGCCGTGTCCGACTCGCCCGCACCCCAGCCCGTTCCCGCCACGGTTCGATGGGCGGGTGGGCTCGTCGCGTTCGAAGGCGCCGTCGCCGTCGTCGTCGCCGTCGTCCTGGTGATCCGCGGGTTGCTCGGTCACGACCAGGATGCCGCCAACCCGTACGGCACGGCGGCGTGGTTCGTGATCCTCGGTGGCGCGGTCCTCGCCGCCGGGCTGGCGCTGCTGTGGGGGCGTCGCTGGGGCCGGGCGATCGCGGTCGTGGCGCAGTTGCTGCTCCTGCCGGTCGTGTGGGCGCTGCTCACCGACTCGCATCAGCCCGTCCTCGGTGTGACGTTCGCGGTGGTCGTCGTGCCGGCGCTGGTGTGCCTGTTCTCCGCGCCGACCTCGCGCTGGATGGCGCAGGAGTACGGCGGCCGCGCGCCCGGCGAGCAGTGACCGGCCGCGGTCAGACCGTCGCCGCCAGTGCGGCGAGCGCGTCGCCGCTGAGCCGGTAGCCGGTCCACTCGTCCTGCGCGTCCGCCCCGAGCGACTCGTAGAAGTCGATGGACGGGGTGTTCCACTTCAGCACCGACCACGTCAGCCGGGTGTACCCGCTGTCGGTGCACTCCCGGGCCAGCGTCGCGAGCAGTGCCTTGCCGTACCCGCGCCCCCGGAACCGCGGCTGTACATACAGGTCCTCGAGATGGATCCCGTGCACCCCGTCCCAGGTGGAGAAGTTCCGGAACCACAGGGCCGTGCCGACGACGGCGCCGTCCTCCTCGGCCACGTGACCGAACACCGCCGGGTTCGCGCCGAACAGGGCCGCGGTCAGCTGTGACTCGGTGACCGTGCACTCGTGGCGGGCCCGCTCGTACTCGGCGAGCTCGTACACGAGTCCGGTGACGGCGGCGACGTCCGCGGGGGCGACCCGGCGAATCATGCTGTTCCTCTTTCGTTTCCGTGTCGACGGTCAGTGGTGGTTGTGGGTGACGATCTGCCGGACGCCGCGCTCGTAGCCGAGGACGGTGATCGCACCCGGGGCCATCGCGAACCGCCGGCCCTCGACCAGCGGAAGTCCGGCCCAGCGGGCGATCAGGGCACGGGAGAAGTGGCCGTGCCCGACGAGGACGACGTCGCGGCGGGGGAGGTGGGATTCGGCGATCGACAGCACCATGTCCGCGCGGGACTCCACGGTGTCGGCCTCCTCCCCGCCCGGGCACGGGTGCGTCCACACCGACCAGTGCGGCACCTGCTGCCGGATCTCGGGGGTCGTCCGTCCCTCGTAGTCGCCGTAGTCCCATTCGACGAGTGCGTCCCAGGTGCGGGCGGCCAACGCGGCCAGTTCGGCGGTGCGCAGCGACCGCAGGCGCGGGCTGCACAGGACCTCCGGATCCCGCAGCCCCAGCGCCGTGATCCGGTCGCCCGCGACCGCGGCCTGCTGCGCGCCTGCGCCGGCGAGGGGGACGTCGGTGCGTCCCGTGTGGCGGCCCGCGGCCGACCACTCGGTCACGCCGTGCCGGAGCAGCACGATGCGGGCGGTGTCGGGAATGTCGGTCTCGTCGGTGGGCACTCACGAATCATCTCAGGCCGCGCACTCGCCAGCGCGCCCCGAGTGCGCAAAGATCACTGCCGTGACAACTGTGCTCGCGGTGGCGAATCAAAAGGGTGGGGTCGCGAAGACCACGACGGTGGCGTCGCTGGCCGCGGCGCTGGCGGGGCTGGGACGCAAGGTGCTCGTCGTGGACCTGGATCCGCAGGGGTGTCTGACGTTCTCGCTGGGCCACAACCCGGACCGTCTCGAATCGTCGGTTCACGAGGTGCTCACCGGGCAGTCGTCGATCCGCGACGTCGTCCTCGACACCGAGGAGGGGATCTCGCTGGTCCCGGCGACGATCGACCTCGCGGGTGCGGAGGCGGTGCTGCTGATGCGGCCGGGGCGCGAGTTCACGCTCAAGCGGGCGATCGCGACACTGGGAGACGACTTCGACGTGGTGCTCGTCGACTGCCCCCCGTCGCTCGGGGTGCTCACCCTCAACGGGCTGACCGCCGCCGACGCGGTGCTGGTCCCGCTGCAGTGCGAGACGCTCGCGCACCGCGGGGTCGGGCAGCTGCTGCGCACCGTCTCGGAGGTGCAGCAGATCACCAACCCCGACCTGACGCTGCTCGGTGCGCTGCCCACGCTGTACGACTCCCGCACCACGCACAGCCGGGACGTGCTGGCCGACGTCGCGGATCGCTACGGCCTGCCGGTCCTGGCGCCGCCGATCCCGCGCACGGTGCGGTTCGCGGAGGCCAGTGCGTCCGGGGCGACGGTCCTCGCGGGCCGCACGAACAAGGGGGCCCAGGCCTACCGCGAGCTCGCGGAAAACCTTGTCGCGCACTGGGACGAGGGTCGGGAGCTGCGCAGCTTCGCTGCCTGTGAGTGAATGTCACCCCGGGCGGGTGACATTCACTCCCGGGCGCGTCAGCGCAGCGCGACGAGTTCGTCGCCGCGCTGCTCGAGGAGCACGGAGCCGAGCGCGACCGACGTGACCGGACGGCCGCCGGCCGCGGGGGTCGCGGTGCCGGACCGGTCGACCGCGATGCGACGGACCTCGGCGCCGGTGGCCGGGTCGACCACGACGACACCGCCGTCGACCGGGACCAGGAACTGCCCGGCCATCGGGGTGCCCGGGCCCAGCGCCCCGTCGATCGACCATCCTGGTGTGAAATCCGTTGTGCGCAACGAGATCACACGAGATCCGGTCCACCAGGACAGGAACGATCCGGCGCGCGTGACGACGGTGGTCGGGGCGACGTCGGCCGGTGCCGGATGCCGCGCCACCTCGTTCGCGGTGCCGTCGAAGACGGCGACCACCGGACCCGACGTCCGGGTGGCCGGCACGTAGACGGCGGTGCGTTCCCCGGACACCGCGAGCACACGCGCCCCGGACCCGGCCCGGCCGGCCTCGTCGAGCACCCGGGACCCGTACTCCTGCGGCGCCGAGTTGTCCTTCGGGGCGGGGTTGAGCACGCTGAGCCGGACCGCGGCCTCGTCCGGGCACGACTCCAGCACCGAGACCCGGCTGCTGCTCGACGCGGACGACAGCAGCGTGCACCCGGTCCGCGGCTGCGCGCCCGGGTTCACCGGCGCGTCGACGCGACCGAACTCGAGCGTGCGCACCAGGTCCGAGCGCCACAGTTCCATCCGGGTGTCGCCGAGCGAGGTGAGGTACGTACCGTCCTCCGACAGCGTCACCGGGTTGTCGGCGTCGCTCGACCGCTGGGCCTTCCGGACACCGGTGGACCCGTCGAGCTGGGTGACCTGGCCGCAGCCGCGGTCGTCCGGGTAGACCGCGACCGCGGTGTTCCACGCCCCGATCACCCCGCACAGCGCCCGGTCCCGACGGTACGTCCACAGGGCTTCGCCGGTCCGCGGATCGCGGCCGGTGACGGTGTCGTCGTTCGCGGTGACCGCGGCGCCGCCGGCGGACACCGGGGCCCGGGAGGCGTCGCTGTCGGCCCGCCACGCCTCGGTGAGGGTGTCGGGGACCGCCGTCGCCGACTCGGCCGGGGTGGCGGGGTGGGTGGCCGTCACCGACTCGGTGCTGCGGGCATCGCCGGTCAGCCAGATCACCCCGGCCGCCACCAGCACCGCGACCGCGATCGCGCACGCGGCCAGGACGTCGGCGCGGGTGCGCCGCTCGGGTGCGAGCACGGTGGCCGGATTACTCGGCCGAGGGCGCGGCCGCGGACTCCGGGGTGCCCGCGCCCGTGGACGGGCGACGGCGACGACGCCGGCGGCGTGCCGGGGCGGCCTCGCCGGACGGCGACGACGGCTCCGGGGCGACGGTCTCCGAGGAGGTGTCGGTCGGGGCGGTGGTCGCGGCGTCCGCAGCCCGGCCGCCGCGGGTGCGCTTGCGGGTGCGGGTCCGGCGGGGACGATCCGAGGTTTCGTCACCCTCGGTCGAAACCTGCTGTGCGCGTTCCGGCTTCGGACGCCGGATGGTGCCCTTCGCGTTCTCGGGGATGTTCAGGTCCGCGTACAGGTGCTCGGAGCTCGAGTAGGTCTCGATCGGCTCCGGCACCCCGAGGTCGAGGGCCTTGTCGATCATCTGCCAGCGCGGCACGTCGTCCCAGTCGACGAGGGTGACGGCGGTGCCGGTGCGGCCGGCGCGGCCGGTCCGGCCGATCCGGTGCACATAGGTCTTCTCGTCCTCCGGGCACTGGTAGTTGACGACGTGGGTGACGTCGTCGATGTCGATGCCGCGGGCCGCGACGTCGGTCGCGACGAGCACGTCCACCTTGCCGGTGCGGAACGCCTTGAGCGCCTTCTCCCGGGCGATCTGCCCGAGGTCGCCGTGCACGGCGCCGACGGAGAACCCGCGCTCGCTCAGGTCGTCCGCGACCTTCTGGGCGGTCCGCTTCGTGCGGGTGAAGATCATCGTCGCGCCGCGCCCCTCCGCCTGCAGCACCCGGGCGACCAGCTCGGCCTTGTCCAGGGCGTGGGCCCGGTAGATGTGCTGGGTGGTGCGGTCGTGCACCGCGGACGACTCCGGCTCCTCGGCGCGGATGTGCGTCGGCCGGGTCAGGAACGTGCGGGCCAGGGTGATGATCGGGCCCGGCATCGTGGCCGAGAAGAGCATGGTCTGGCGGGCGTCGGGGACCATCCCCAGGATGCGTTCGATGTCGGGCAGGAAGCCGAGGTCGAGCATCTCGTCGGCTTCGTCGAGCACCAGCACCCCGACCTTGCCGAGGATCAGGTGGCCCTGCTTCGCGAGGTCGAGCAGGCGGCCCGGGGTGCCGACGATGACGTCGACGCCCTTCTGCAGGGCCTCGATCTGGGTCTCGTAGGGGCGGCCGCCGTAGATCGAGAGGACCTCGAGCCGGTCGCGGGTGCCGCCCGGCAGGTACTTGCTCGCGTTGACCAGGTCCTCGGTGACCTGGATGCACAGCTCGCGGGTCGGCACGATCACCAGCGCCCGCGGGGTGCCGTCGAGCGGCGTCGTGCCGGAGTCGGCGGTGGTGACCCGGTGCAGCAGCGGCACCCCGAAGCCGAACGTCTTGCCCATGCCCGTCCGCGCCTGACCGATCAGGTCGTCGCCTGCCAGCGCCAGCGGGAGCGTGAGCTCCTGGATCGCGAACGTGCGGTCGATGCCGATGTCGGACAGGGCCCGGACGATCTCGTCACGGACGCCGAGTTCGGCGAAGGTGGGGGCGGTGTGGGTGTCGTCGAGCTGGGCGGACAGGGTGGTCTCGCTCGCATCGTCTTCGTGGTCGATCGTGATCTTGCTCAGTGGTCTGGCCTTCCTCGTCGGCACGCGCGCACGAGCTGGGCCAGGCCGCCGGGCGGAACCCGGTGTCCGGCACTGGGCGGTGCCCAATGTCCGACTCTCGTCGGTGCCCTCGTCCGCCAGCCGCGGTTCCTGCTGCCGGGCGCGGAGAATTCGGATCTCGGCGCGGCGCGGGAACGGACCTGTGGATCAGGTGCGCGCACAATTTCGGTGGACCGCCGCAACCGTTCGACGAGTCCGATCGGTCGGATTGTCGGGCGGCGCCCCGTAACCATGGTAACCGCAGCTGCCGACTTCGCAGGTGAGCGTACGGGTGAGGAGTGGTGTCCGTCTCATCTGGTGCGCCCGGAAGGATCCGTCGCACAGGTCCTAGGCTGTCCCGCATGGGTGCCAATTCCGCCGATTCGCTGTCCCCCGTCGTCGCCGCCGATCACCCGGGTGTGAGTGAGCTGTTCGCCGTGCTGGCGTGCGGCGAGATCTCCGCCTTCTACCGCCTCGCCGACGACGCCCGCATGTCGCCGACGATGGCCGGCCGGGTCGCGCTGGCCCGGATGGCGGGGGCCGAGATGCGACATTTCGAGAGGCTCGAATCCGCGCTCACGGATCGCGGCCTCGACGTGTACGACGCGATGGCCCCGTTCGTCACCCCGCTCGACGACTACCACGCCTCCACCCACCCGTCGACGTGGCTCGAGTCGCTGGTCAAGGCGTATGTCGGGGACGGCATCGCCGCCGACTTCTATCTGGAGATCGCCGGTCGGCTCGACCCGTCCGTCGGGGCGGTCGTGCGGGAGGTGCTCGCCGAGACCGGGCACTCCGAGTTCGTCGTCCACGAGGTCAGTGCGGCCGTGCAGGCGAGCACGAAGGAGAAGGACCGCCTGATGCTGTGGGGCCGGCGGCTGCTCGGGGAGGCGATCACCCAGTCCCAGTACGTGATGGCACAGCGGGAGGCACTGACCGACCTGGTGCTCACCGCGAGCGGCGACCTCAACGGCGTCGCGGCCCTGTTCGACCGGATGCAGCAGCGGCACGCCGAGCGGATGGCCGTGCTCGGCCTCGTCTGACCGGACCCGGTCGGTCCGGCACCGCGGCGGCGGCGGCCGTGTTCGCTCTCAGCACACGCCGGGTGCGGGTGTCGCGGCAGGCGGCTGCACTAGCCTGGCACCAGAAGTGATGGCACGAGAGACCGGAGGTTGGCCGTGGAGGTCAAGATCGGCATTTCTGACAGCCCGCGCGAGCTGATCCTGAGCAGTGCGCAGACCCCGGACGAGGTGACCGAGCTCGTCTCCGCGGCGATCGGCGGCGACGCGTCCGGTGTGCTCGCCCTCACCGACGACAAGGGGCGCAAGTTCCTGATCCAGGCGTCGAAGGTCGCGTACGTGGAGATCGGTCAGCCGGACAGCCGCAAGGTCGGCTTCGCGAGCTGACGCCACCGCAGCCGGAACGGCGAAACGGGGCGCGGAGTGATCCGCGCCCCGTTTCTCTGTCTCGTCTCGATGTTCCGTGCTCTCGGCGTGGTCGCGGGCCGCGCCCGCCGGGAGCGGCCGGGTCAGGGCTGCAGGGGAACGTGCGACAGGCCGCCCCAGGCCAGTGCGACGGTGGTGTCCACCGCCTCCTCCTTGGGGATCGGCCGGTTCGCCTGCAGCCAGTACCGGGCGGTGAACTGACTGGTGCCGACCAGGCCGACCGCGAGGATGCGGGCCCGGTACGGGTCGAGGCCGGAATCGTGGGCGACGAGGTCGAACACGGCGTCCACGCACGCCTCGGTCGCGCGGTCGACGCGGGCGAGCACCTGCGGGTCGCCCATCAGGTCCGACTCGAACACCAGTCGGTACCCCTGGCTGTCGTTGTCGACGAAGTCGAAGAACGCCTGCACCGCGGCGCGGACCCGCTGCCGGTTGTCGGTGGTCGACCGCAGGGCCTGACGGACCCCGGAGATCAGGCTGTCGACATAGCTCTGCAGCACCGCGAGGTACAGGTCGAGCTTGCCGGGGAAGTGCTGGTACAGGACGGGCTTGCTGACGCCGGCGCACTCGGCGATCTCGTCCATGCCCGCGGCGTGGTAGCCGCGGCTGACGAACACCTCGCTGGCGGCTTGCAGCAGTTGAAGGCGCCGTGCGTCCCGGGGCAGCCGGGTGCTGCGCTTGGCGCCCTGCCGGCCGGAGGTCGTTGCGGAGCGATCCGCCAGGTCAGTCATTTGTGCTCCCAATCTGCGTCTTCACAATCCGTGCCTCGTGCTGCGTGGGTGAGGAGGCTCACGGCACCGGGTGCACAAAGTGATCGAACAGTACCGGACCGGTGTCCGGACATCCGCGAATTCACGAATGCTTTCCCTTCGAGTATTCCAGGTCACTGTGACGGCGGTGTGTCCAGTGCACATCACGACGTTCCGGCGCAGGTCGCGGCGCTGTCGGGCCTGGTACCGGCGTGCCCGGGTGGGCGGTGCTGCCATCTGTGAGACCCTGGTCGGGTGATCGATCGAGGCGGACCGCGCCCCAGCGTTGGACACCCGCTGGGGGCCGAAGAGGATCGCACCGACGACGCCGGGCACCCGGACACCGCAGCGGAGAGCTCCGTCCGGACGGACGACCGCCGCGCCGGATCGCACCAGCCGCTGCGGGCGTCGTGGGATCCGATCGGCGACAGCACCCGCCGGCCGCGCAGTCCGCGACCCGACCGTCAGGTGCGCAAGCAGAGCCGGCTCGGCCGGTTCGTCGCCACCTACGGCTGGCGGGCCTACGCGATACCGGTCCTGATCGTGGTCACGATCCTCGTCGTCGTCGACGCGGTGCGCGGCGGTCCGTCCGAGTCCGGGGCGTACGGCGACCCGGGCTTCGGGACCCGCAGCACCAGCACCGACGGCACCGGCGTGATCGGGGTCCCGCCCCAGGGTGACGGCAACTACGCCGCATCGGTGCCCTCCGGGGCCCTGCCGGACGGCGGACCGTTCACCGCCACCGGCGCCGGCGTCTGGCGGGTGGTCCCCGGGGCCGGTCCGAAGGTCGGGCAGGGCACCGAGCAGGTGTTCACCTACACCGTCGAGGTGGAGAACGGCGTCGACACGTCCGGCTTCGGCGGCGACGAGTCGTTCGCGCGGATGGTCGACCAGACTCTCGCCAACCCGAAGAGCTGGACTCACGACCCGCGATTCGCGTTCCAGCGTGTCGACTCCGGCGACCCGACGTTCCGGATCTCGCTGACCTCCCAGATGACGATCCGCGACGCCTGTGGCTACGACATCCAGTTGGAGGTCTCCTGCTACAACCCGGGCATCGACCGGGTGGTCCTCAACGAGCCGCGCTGGGTGCGTGGCGCCGTCGCCTACCAGGGTGACATCGGCTCCTACCGGCAGTACCAGATCAACCACGAGGTCGGGCACGCGATCGGTTACCAGCAGCACCAGCCGTGCGAGGCCGACGGCGGGCTGGCGCCGGTGATGATGCAGCAGACATTCGGGACCGCGAACAACGACATCGCCAAACTCGACCCGGAAGGGGTCGTGCCGATGGACGGCAAGGCCTGCCGGTTCAACCCCTGGCCGTACCCGCGGGCCTGAGCGGGGTGCGCGGTCGGCCGGGCCTCGGGCCCGGCGCGCCGCAGGGGACAATGGATGCCATGTCCGCTCCCACGTCAGCCTCCGCACCGCTGGGCCCGCTGCCGCCGCTGGTCGACCCCGCCGCCGAACTCAGCCGCGAGGAGGTGGCGCGCTACAGCCGCCACCTGATCATCCCGAACGTCGGCGTCACCGGGCAGAAGCGGATCAAGAATGCGAAGGTCCTGGTGATCGGCGCCGGCGGCCTCGGGTCGCCGACGCTGCTGTACCTCGCGGCGGCCGGCGTCGGGACCATCGGCATCGTCGAGTTCGACGAGGTCGAGGAGTCGAACCTGCAGCGGCAGGTGATCCACGGTCGCTCCGATGTCGGCCGGCCGAAGGCGCACAGCGCGCGTGAGAAGATCCTCGAGATCAACGACCGGGTCGACGTGCGGCTGCACGAGCTGCGCCTCGACAACACCAACGCGGTCGAGCTGTTCGCGCAGTACGACCTGATCCTCGACGGCACCGACAACTTCGCCACCCGCTACCTCGTCAACGACGCCGCGATCCTCGCGGGCAAGCCCTACGTGTGGGGGTCGATCTACCGGTTCGAGGGCCAGGTGTCGGTGTTCTGGGAGGCCGCTCCGGACGGCCGCGGGCTGAACTACCGCGACCTGTACCCGGAGGCGCCGCCGCCGGGCATGGTGCCGTCGTGCGCCGAGGGCGGTGTGCTCGGGGTGCTGTGCGCGTCGATCGGGTCGATCATGGCGACCGAGGCGATCAAGCTGATCACCGGGATCGGGGAGTCCCTGCTGGGCCGGTTGATGATCTACGACGCGCTCGCGATGACCTACCGGACGGTCCGGCTGCGCCGCGACCCGGGCCGGGTGCCGGTCACCGAGCTGGTCGACTACGACGCGTTCTGCGGGGTGGTGTCCGACGAGGCCCGGGCCGCCGCGTCCGGGGCGACGCTGACCGCCCCCGAGTTGGCCGAGCTGATCGACGCGGGCAAGGACATCGCCCTGATCGACGTCCGCGAGCCCGTCGAGTGGGACATCGTGCACCTGCCGGGCGCGACGCTGATACCGAAGGACCGCATCCTCTCCGGTGAGGCCCTCGCCGAGTTGCCGCAGGATCGCCCGATCACGCTCTACTGCAAGACCGGCATCCGGTCCGCCGAGGTGCTCGCCGCGCTCGAGCGGGCCGGATTCGCCGACGCGACCCATCTGCAGGGCGGCATCGTCGCGTGGGCTCACCAGGTGGACCCGAGCATGCCCACCTACTAGCGGCACGCACAGGGCGCGTCAGCGCCGGTGAGAGGGCATACCGGCGGTAGGTTTGGGTGCGTGAGCTCTGTCGAACCTCCCTCCCATGTGCGGTCCACCTTCGGCCTGCGCGAGACGACGCCCGTCCCGCTCGGCCCGGACTGGGAGGGGGGCTGGCGCTGCGACGACGTCGTGCTGTCGCCGGTGGCCGATCATGCGCGCGCGGCCTGGTCCGCGAAGGTGCGCGAGACCCTCGACCCCGACGGTGTGCGGCTGGCGCGTCCGGTCCGCGCGACCGACGGGCGCTACGTCGTGTCCGGCTGGCGCGCCGACACCTTCATCGACGGCACACCCGAGCCGCGGCACGACGAGGTGGTCTCGTTGTCGCTGCGGCTGCACGCCGCGACCACGGCACTGGAGCGGCCACGATTCCTGGTGCAGCCGCCGGTGCCGCCGTGGCAGGACGTCGACGTGTTCGTGGCCGCCGACCGGGCGGCGTGGGAGCAGGTGCCGTTGCGGGGAGTGAAGGGGCAGTTCGAGCCGACCTCCGCGGACGGTCGCACGAGCATCGAGCTGATCGGGCAGCTGGCGACGTTGCGCAAGCCGGTGCTCAGCCCCGACCAGTTGGTGCACGGCGACCTGTTCGGCACCGTGCTGTTCTCCGGGTCGGAGGCGCCGGGCATCACGGACATCACCCCGTACTGGCGGCCGGCCGCCTGGGCGGCGGGCGTGGTCGTCGTCGACGCGCTGTCCTGGGGCGGGGCGGACGAGGAGCTGATCGGGCGGTGGGAGGACCTGCCCGAGTGGCCGCAGATGTTGTTGCGCGCGTTGATGTTCCGGCTCGCTGTGCACGCACTGCACCCACGGTCCACCGCGGAGGCGCTGCCCGGGCTGGTGCGCACGGCCGACCTGATCCGGCTGATGCTCTGACCCGGACCCGCTCCGGGTTCGGTCATCACCGAGTCCCGGAGCGAGGGTGCGGCACCGCAGGTGCCGGCTGCGCGCCGGCCGTCGTCCGCTTTCGGCCGTCCGGTGCGGCTGCGGGATCTCGTCGACGTTGATGCCGACCATCGCCTCACCGAGACCGCGGGAGACCTTCGCGACGAGGAGCTTCGCGACAGGGGTCTGATGCTCCGACGGTGGGGCCGGAGCGGCACCGTCACTCGCCACCCGATGATGCGCACCGTCGAACACCGCACCCCCGAGGGCGGACCGCCGTTCGCGGACGCGGCACTGCCGCCGGCACCGAGTCCGCTCATCCCCGCGCCCCCGAGCCCCCGAGCCCCCGGCCTTCGAGCCGGGGGCTCGTTGCGTTCCCCCGGCTCGGCGCGTGCCGACGGAATGCAATCACGTTCTAATCATGAGCGAGACTCCTGCTTGACATTTGCCGTTGCCTGGCTACTGTCAACTACAGGATAATAGAACACGGTTTCACATCGAGTCGTCGATCAGGAGTGTCCATCGTGACGAACGAAACGCCCTACATCCTCATCTCCGCGGACAGCCACGCCGGCGCCGATCACGCGACCTACCGCAGCTACCTCGAGTCCGCGTGGCACGAGGAGTTCGACGCCTGGCGCGGAAGATACAAGAACCCCTATCGAGACCTCGTCGACGACGGCCGAACACGCAACTGGGACAACGAACGTCGACTGCGTGAGACGCAGCGGGACGGCACGGTCGGCGAGGTGCTCTTCCCCAACACCGTGCCGCCGTTCTTCCCCAGTGCCGCCGTCCTGGCCGGCCCCCCGCGGGCCGAGGACTTCGAGAAGCGCCTCGCCGGCATCCGCGCCCACAACCGCTGGCTCGTCGACTTCTGCAACGACGCTCCCGCGCGGCGCGCCGGCGTCGCGCAGGTGTTCCTCAACGACGTCGACGAGGCGATCAAGGACGTGGAGTGGATCAAGGAGAACGGCCTGCGAGGCGGCATCCTGCTGCCGAACCTCGCACCCGACGTCACGTGGGTCAAGCCGCTGTACGACCCCGGGTACGACCGACTCTGGAAGGTCTGCGAGGACCTCGGCGTCCCGGTGAACAGCCACGCCGGGACCGGTCTGCCGGACTACGGCCGCTACCCGACCGCGTCGCTGCTCTACATCAACGAGGTCGGCTTCTACTCGATGCGCCCGCTGGTGCAGATGATTCTCTCGGGCGTCTTCGAGCGGTTCCCGAAGCTCAGGTTCGCGGTGTCCGAGCAGGGCTGCGCGTGGGCACCGGACCTGATGCGCCAGCTCGACACGGTGGACCTGCGCGTCAAGCGCACCGGTCGGATCGGTGAGCTGTTCTACAGCGAGGACGAGCAGCTGCCGCTGCGCCCGAGCGAGTACTTCCGGCGCAACGTCTGGGTCGGCGCCACGATGCCGTCGGCGCAGGACATGGCGTCGCGCGACACCCTCGGCGACGGCAAGTTCATGTGGGGCAGCGACTACCCGCACAACGAGGGCACCTACCCGTTCACCCGCGAGTGCGTCCGTCAGGTCATGCACGATGTGGACGAGGCCGAGCTGCGAAAGCTCTTCGCGGAGAACGCCGCCGAACTCTACGACTTCGACCTGGACGCGCTGGCCCCGCTGGCCGCGAAGTACGGTCCGACGCCGTCCGAGGTCGCACAGCCTCTCACCGAGCTGCCCGACAACCCCAACGACGTCCTGCTGCGCGACTCCTTCGCCAGGCAGCTCGAGGCGGAGCTCGGCGCGTGACGGGCCGCCTGCAGGGCCGTCGGGCGATCGTGACCGGGGCGAGTCGCGGGATCGGTGCGGGCATCGCGCAGCGTCTCGCCGCGGAGGGTGCCGCGGTCGCGATCGTCGCGCGGACGGTCGACGAGCCCGACCGAGGCTTCGACGGCACGCTGGCCGAGACCGCCGAGGTGATCCGCTCGGCCGGCGGCACGGCCGCGATCGTGCCTGCCGCGCTCGAGGATCCCGAGTCCCGAGGCCGCGTCGTCGCGGAGGCCGAGCGTCTGCTCGGTGGCCCGATCGACATCCTCGTCAACAACGCCGCGGCCGCGATCTTCCAGCCGCTGCGCGACTACCCGTCCAGGCGCGCGCACCTGACGTTCGAAGTGAACGTGCATGCGCCGCTGGACCTTGCGCAGCGGGTGATTCCCGGGATGCGCGAACGGGGCGAGGGCTGGATCGTCAACATCACCAGCGGCACCGCGCGGATCCGGTCCGTCGAACCCTTGCCCGCGGGCGAGACCGACCTGGACGCGGGCATCCACGGCACGACGCTCTACGGCATGAGCAAGGCCGCGCAGGACCGGATGACGGCCGGTCTCGCGGCCGAACTGAACGGCACCGGCATCCGGGTCAACGCGGTGCGCCCACGCTCGGCCGTCGCGACGGCCGGTGCGTTGTCGGTCGCGTCGAATCTGGTCGAGTCCCGGTGGTTCGTGCCGGAATCGCTCGAGGAGATGGTCGAGGCGGTGACGTGGCTGTGCGACGCCGCACCGCACCACACCGGCCACATCGAGGCGAGCCTGGACATCCTCGAACGTGAGAAGGTCACGGTCCACGGTCTCGACGGCAGGCCGATCGCGAAGGAGCAGAACGCATGACGCCATACGACGGCATCCCGATCGTCGACACGCACATCGGTTTCCGCGAGGCCGGGTACGACGAGTACGCCTTCATCACACGCCAGACGAAGGATCGCGAGAGCCGCGACGAGTTCAGCATGCCCGCGCAGTACATGTTCACGGGCGTGCCGGACCTCGCGACCGACGACCCGATCTCGGTGACCCTGCACGAGATGGACAAGCACGGCATCGAGATCGGCATGGTCAGCATGGCCAAGGAGTCCGGCCAGCGGGCGGTTCGGGCGTTTCCGGACCGGTTCGTGCCGCAGGGCTCCGCGGTGGATCCCAACGACATCATGGGAACCCTGAACCGGATGACCCGCGAGTACGAGGAGTTCGGCATCCGCTCGGTCAGCTCGTTCGCGGCGGGCACGTTCCCGCAGGTGGCGCTCAACGCGCCGCAGATGTACCCGATCTACGCCAAGTGCGTCGAGTTGGACATCCCGATCTTCGCGTGCGCCGGGATCGCCGGGCCTCGCGTCAAATCGTCGGTCCAGCACGTCGAACTGATCGACGACGTGATGTTCGACTTCCCGGACCTGGTGTTCGTCACCCGGCACGGGTGCGAGCCGTGGGAGGAACTGGCCGTCAAGCTGATGCTCAAGTGGCCGAACCTGTACTACTCGACGTCGGCGTTCGCGCCCAAGCACTACCCGAAGGCGATCGTCGACTACGCGAACACCCGTGGTGCCGACAAGATCATCTATGCGGGCTACTTCCCGGCCGGGTTGACCCTCGACCGGATCTTCACCGACATGCCGCACGTGCCGTTCAAGGACGAGGTGTGGCCCAAGTTCCTGCACGAGAACGCCCGTAGGGTGCTCAAACTGAAAGGTTGATTCGGACATGCCGATCGGTATCGGAGCAGATCACGAGGCGCTCGCCGACGCGCTCACCCGATTCGCTGCGCGAGAGACGCCCGTGCAGCGGACCCGGACCCGGTTCGCGGAACTCGGTCGTGGGGAGCTGCCGGACCACTGGAAACAGCTTGTGGAGATGGGGATTCCGTCGCTGCACATACCCGAGGCGTTCGACGGCGCCGGCGCGGGATTGCTGGAACTGGCGGTTGCGCTGGAACAGTCGGGCCACGGGTTGGTCCCCGGTCCGCTGCTCGCGACGGTGACGGCGAGTGCGGTGATCCGGACGTACGGCACCGATGCCGCGCACACGACCCTGTTGCCGCGCTTCGCGGCGGGCGCGACCGGTGCGTGCGCGCTCGACTCCGGCACGGTCACGCTCGAAGGAGACGGCGACGAGGTCATCGCGTCGGGCACGACGGTTCCCGTCCTCGGTGCCGTCGGTGCGGACATCCTGGTGCTCGCAGGCCGGTGCGACGAGAAACCCGTGTGGTTCGTGGTTCCCTCCGGCGCACAGGGCGTCGGTCGCGTCGCCGAGGAGGGTGTCGACCCGACCCGCGACATCGGACGGATTCACCTGTCGGAAACGAGAATTCCGGCGGACCACATCCTCGGGGCGTTGCCCGGGGAAGTGGGCGCGCTCGCGACCGTGCTCCAGTGTGCCGAGGCCGTCGGCATCGCCCGCTGGGCGCAGGAGACCAGCCTCGCGTACACGAAGATCCGCGAGCAGTTCGGGAGGCCGATCGGCACCTTCCAGGCGATCAAGCACAAGTGTGCGCAGCTGTTCATCCGTGTCGAGGTGATGACCAGCGCGGTGTGGGATGCCGCGACGGCCGCGGACAGCGGGGACCGAGAACAGGCGGCTCTGACCGCGGCCCGTGCGGCGACCGTGTGCCGACGTGAGGCCGCGGATGTGGTCCTGGACTGCCTGACTTTGCTCGGTGGCATCGGCAACACCTGGGAGCACGACATCCACCTGTACTGGCGGCGGGCGGTGAGCCTGCTCGCGCTGGGCGGATCGCAGGACGAGTGGGCCAGGAGCGCAGGCGAGTTGGCACTGACCATCGAGCGGCACGCGGCACCCGGGGTCGAGGATCGCCCCGAGTTCCGGGCCCGGGTCGCCGCGACGATCGCGGAGGCCACGCAGCTCGGCGCGCGGGCGGCGCGCGTGCTCCTCGCCGATCGTGGCCTCGTCTCCCCGCACTATCCCGAGCCGTACGGACTGGGCGCGGACACCGCCGGTCAGCTGATCATCGCCGAGGAGTTCGACCGTGCCGGCCTGCCGCAGCCGACGACCGTCATCGGCGAGTGGGCGTTGCCGTCGATCCTTCGGTACGGCACCGACGAGCAGATGGAGCGCCTGGTCGCGCCGACCCTGCGCGGTGAGATCGTGTGGTGCCAGTTGTTCTCGGAGCCCGGTGCCGGCTCCGATCTCGCCTCGCTGACGACGTTCGCCACCAAGGTCGACGGCGGCTGGCGCGTCGACGGCAGCAAGGTGTGGACGTCCAGGGCGCACGAGGCGCACTGGGGAATCTGCCTGGCCCGCACCGACCGCGAGGCGCCCAAGCATCGCGGCATCAGCTTCTTCCTCGTCGACATGACCGCACCGGGCGTCGAGGTCCGGCCTCTGCGGGAGGCCAACGGCGACCGGATGTTCAACGAGGTCGCCCTCGGTGGGGTGTTCGTCCCGGACGCCGATCTGGTGGGCGCGCCGGGGGAGGGCTGGAAGGTGGCCCGGACGACGCTCGCGAACGAGCGGGTCGCGATGGGGACCACGCCCGTCGCGGGACGGCACCGCTTCGATCCGATCGAGGTGGTGCGTGGTCTCGACCCGGCGACCCGGCACGACGCGCTGCCTGCGCTCGGCCGGATCACGGCCGCCACGGGTGCGCTGGACGCGCTGGCCCACCGCAGCGTTCTCAAGCGCCTGTCCGGACTGAACCCGGGAGTCGAGGCGAGCGCGCTCAAGGCCGCGTCGGCGCGGCACATCACCGACGCCACCGCACAGGTGCTCGAGTGGTTCGGGCCGGAAGCAGCGGTGGGCAGCCTGGGGCCGGGTGTGACCGGGGGAGGGCGCGCGGCGAAGGCGTATCTGTCGACGCCGTCGCTGCTGATCGGCGGCGGTACCCTGGAGATCCAGCTGAACGTCATCTCCGAGCAGATCCTCGGGCTGCCACGGGAACCGCGAGTGACCGGTGGCCGCCTCGACGGTCGCACCGCGCACACCTGAGGTCGGCGTCACGATGGAACCGGGACGAGGCGCATTCCGTTCCGGGTGGGTGTCTCGTGCCTGCCACGAACGCGACGGCGGCGGACTGGGTGGTGCCGGCATGACGACTAGGCTGCCCTCGTGACCGAATCCGTTGCCGCGCCACTGAGCCCCGACGACATGACCGACGCACAGCGTCGGCGTCGGCGGCACCTGACCGACACGGTGATCGAGATGCTCGCCGAGACGAGCCCGGACCGGATCCAGATGCGTGAGGTGTCCGAGCGGTCGGGGGTGGCGCTCGGCACGCTGTACCGGTACTTTCCGGCCAAGCAGCACCTGCTCGCGGCCTCGATGGTCGCGTGGAACGACATTCTCGCCGAACGGCTGGCCGAGGAACGCGAGTCGGGTCGACGCGGTCACACCGGGTCGGTGCTCGAGCGCGTCCTGGACCTCTACACGCGGCAGATGAAGGCGTTCCAGCGCGGCCCGAACTTCGCCCGGCTCGAGGTCGAACTGCAGACCTCCGACGACCCCTATGTCCGGGACACCCTCGACGAGCGTTCCGCCGTCAACCGGACGGCGCTCTTCGGGCTGATGGACGGTGTGCCCGCCGAACGTGCACGGCTCGCGTCGCTGTCGATCGGCAGCACCATGCTGAACTCCCTGGTGCTGTGGACCACCGGAAGGATCGGGTTCCCCGAGGCCCTGCGCAACGTCCAGGATGTGTCGCGGCTGGTCCTCGGGGACTACGCGTGAGCGCTCGGAAGACCCGGGGTGGCCCGTGTTCTCCGTGAGCAGGCGGCAGCCTGTTGCCCATTCACCCGGACCTCGGCGAGCCGAGCGCCGTTGAGCCGCGTCGGGATCGGCCGACATCCTCGCGCGGGTGTCGGCGCGGCGAGCGGAACGACACCCACGATCTCTCCACCGCCGTGGCCGGGATGCCGGTGCTCGCGGCGCCGACGGGCGTCGACGGGACTCGCCCGTTGGAGTGGCGACCTCGATGCGGTCCGTACGGTCGTACTCGGCCGATGGCGCGTGCGCCCGGACGCCGATGAAGACGAGAACGGAATTCCGGTGGCTCCGTCTTCCATCCAGTGAGACCGGGCAATTGTTCGTGCCGTATTCCCGTGTATCAAGAATCACGTTCTAGTTGTGTTCGCGATGCGCGAGGAGGACTGCAATGGGCACACCGGTGATCGTGGATGCGGCGAGGTCGCCGATCGGGCGGCGCGGCGGTTGGCTGTCCGGCCTGCACGCGGCCGAGCTTCTCGGTGCCGTTCAGTCGGGGCTGCTCGAGCGGCTGAACCTCGACCCGACGGTCGTCGAGCAGGTGATCGGCGGCTGTGTCACCCAGGCGGGGGAGCAGGCCTCGAACGTCAGTCGCAACGCGTGGCTGCATGCGGGTCTGCCGGAGCGGACGGGCGTGACGACCATCGACGCCCAGTGCGGTTCCGGACAGCAGTCGGTGCACCTGATCGCTGCCCAGATCGCCGCCGGCGTCATCGATGCGGGCATGGCGTGCGGTGTCGAGGCGATGTCCCGGGTGCCTCTGCTGTCCAACATCAGCGGCGATGTCGGCAGCCCCAAGCCCGCGGGCTGGACCGTGGACATCCCGGCCCAGTTCGAGGGCGCCGATCGGATCGCGCGCCGCCGGGGATTCACGCGCGCGGACCTCGACGCGTTCGGTCTCAGGTCGCAGCAGCGCGCCGCGGCGGCGTGGGAAGACGGCCGCTTCGACCGCCAGATCATTCCGGTGAAGGCGCCCGGGGCGGACGGCGCGGCACCCGACGTGGTGTCCCGCGACCAGGGCCTGCGGGAGACGTCGACGGAGGCGCTCGCGCGTCTGAACCCCGTCCTCGACGGGGGCCTGCACACCGCGGGTACCTCGTCCCAGATCTCCGACGGCGCCGCCGCCGCGGTGCTCATGGACGAGGCGCGTGCGCGCGATCTCGGTCTGCGGCCGCGGGCCGGAATTGTCGCGCAGTGCCTGATCGGCGCCGAGACGCACTTCCTCCTCGACGGCCCGGTACAGGCGACCGAGTACCTGCTCGCGCGAACCGGCCTGTCCGTCAGGGACATCGACCTCTTCGAGGTCAACGAGGCGTTCGCGGCCGTGCCGATGTCGATGGCCCGCGTCCACGGCGTGGACGAGGACCGGCTGAACGTGGGCGGTGGCGCCATCGCACTCGGCCACCCGGTCGGGGCGTCGGGTGTCCGGCTGATCGCGGCGGTGGTCGACGAACTCGAGCGTCGCGACGCCGAACGCGCCCTCGTCGCGGTCTGTGCGGGTGGTGCCATGGCGACCGGAGCGATCATCGAGCGCGTGTGACCCGATCGACCCTCCTCCGAAAGGGGCAGAGATGTCCGACCCTCGTCGCGCGTCGGATGCGCGAACGGACGCCGTCGCACGACTCACCGCGCCCGGCGGCGCCTTCGAGATCGTCGAGGAGCGGGTGCGTGGCGCGGCGATGCCGGTGTTCCGCAACAGGTGCCGGTCCCTGCGTCGATTACTCGTCGATTCCGCCCGCTACGGCGATGCCGAGTACCTGGTGTGCGACGACCTCCGGCTGACCTTCGCCGAACACCTCGACCGGGTCGCGTCACTCGCTCACGAGATGCGCTCCCGATACGGCGTCGCGAAGGGCGACCGCGTTGCGATCCTGTCCGCCAACAATGCCGAATGGATCACGACCTTCTGGGCCGCGACCGCGCTCGGTGCGGTCACCGTGGGGATGAACTCGCTGTGGTCGGCCCGTGAGATCTCGTACGGTGTGCGGCTTTCGGAACCGAGCCTCGTCGTCGCGGACGCTCCTCGCCGGAAGTTGCTCGGTGCGGTGACCGTCCCGGTTCTGTCCGTCGAGGACGACATCCCGGCGCTGTCGACGGCCTGCCGGGGTGCCGAGGTGCCTGCACTCGAGGTGGACGAGGACGATCCCGCGGTCGTCCTCTTCACCAGCGGTACGACCGGTCGGCCCAAGGGCGCCACGCACTCGCAGCGGAACATGGTGGCCGCGGTCGATTTCCACCGGTTCAACGACGCACTCGCTGCCGAACTGGGTCGAGCGCCGACCGGCCGGCGATTTCTGCTCGCGACACCGCTCTTCCACATCGCGGCCCTGCACAACCTCGCCGTTCCCCGCCTCGCCGTCGGCGACACCGCGGTGATCGCCACCGGTCGGTTCGACATCGACCGGGTCCTGCGGCTCGTCGAGCGGGAGCGTCTCACCAACTGGGGCGCCGTCCCCACCATGGTGAGCCGGCTCGTCGAGCACGGCGATCTCTCCGCGTACGATCTCTCGTCGCTGCAGACGATCTCGATCAGTTCGGCGCCGTCGTCCGTCGCGCTGAAGGACAGGCTCCGGGCGACGCTGCCTGCGGCGGGGCGATCCCTCGGAACCTCCTACGGCCTGACCGAGTCGTCGTCGGCGGCGACCCTGGCGACGGCCGCGGACCTGGTGGAGCGTCCGGGCACCGTCGGAACCGCCGTGCCCACGATGCGGGTCGAGGTTCGGGACGAGCACGGTGGCCGGGTCCCGGACGGTGTCGAGGGCGAGATCCACGTGCGGGGTCCGCTCGTCATGCTCGGCTACTGGAACAACCCGGAAGCGACCGCGGCGGCGATCGACGACACCGGCTGGATGCGCACCGGCGACCTGGGCGTCATGGAGGACGAATACCTCCGGATCAGCAGTCGCCGTTCCGATCTGATTCTCCGTGGCGGTGAGAACGTCTACCCGGCCGAGGTCGAGGACGTGCTCGCGGAGCATCCACGGGTGCGTGAGTGCATCGTTCTGGGAACCGAGCATCACGACTACGGCGAGGAGGTCTGTGCCGTGGTGGTCCGGTCGCCGGACGTGGAGGTGACCGAAGAGGATCTGATCGGGTACATGTCCGGGCGGATTGCGCGATACAAGATCCCCACCAGGTGGATCTTCCGGACCGACGAACTGCCGCGCAACGCCACCGGCAAGGTCAAGCGGGTGGACGTCCTGGCCGCCCTGCAGTAGTCCGACTGCGCGAACACCCGGCCTCTGCGTGTCGTGTACGTCCGCACCGAGGAGGGCAAGGCTCGCTTGCTGCCGCACATGGCCGAGGGCAACCGGCCAGGACGGAGTCGGCGCCCGCGGTCGCCGTGCTCGCCGTCGACACCGAGTTCCACGAGCACATTCCGGTTCTGCTGCCGTTCCGGCCGGAGACGAAGGAGTGCTACGGCTGCGCCGAGGCCGCGCGCCGCGGCGGGGCGCTTCGACATCGGCCATCCGGGCGTCGACCCCTGGTTCGACCGTCTGCCGCGACTGGACCACGACGACGTGATCACCTGCGCCTGACCCGTCCGGACCGAACGCAGCGGCACCCACGCCGGTCCGGTGGGGTGCCGCTGCGGGGCGACGGCCGAGATCAGGGGGTGTCGACGTGGCCACCCGGGTGCCGCGCGAATCGGCCCGCGTCGGCCGCGTGCACCGGGTCGTCCGCGGGCCACGGCCAGCCGCCGAACCCGGTCCGGCGGTAGTCGTCGAACGCCTCCTGCAGTCCGGCGGCGTCGTTCATCACGAACGGGCCGTGCTGGGCGACCGGTTCACCGATCGGCCGGCCCTGCAGCAGCAGGATCCTGATGCCGCCCTCGCCGGCGGTGAGTGTCACCGGGGCGGTGGCGTCGAGGAGGACACCGGTGCCGGTCGCGATGTCGCGGGAACCGACCCGGACCGACGATCCGGCGTACACGTACAGCACGCGGTGGGTGTCGGGTCCGGACGCGGCGGGGAGTTCGAACTCGGCGCCGGACGCGAGGTCCAGGTGCCAGATGGCGAGGTCGGACGCGCCGTTCGACGCCCACGACTCCGGTGGCGGCGCGAGCGGATCGACGTCGCCGAGGCGGCCCGCGATCACGGTCACCGCGGTGGCCCGTCCGGCGGAGTCCGCGCGGCGCACCGTCGGGGTGTGCTCGTGCCAGAACATCGAGAAGTGCGGGTCGGCCGTCTTCGAGGCGGCCGGCAGGTTCAGCCAGATCTGGAACAGTTCGAGGGGGTTCGGTTCCTCGCGGTCGAGCAGCGGGAACATCTCCGAGTGCGAGACGCCGCGGCCGGTGGTCAGCCACTGGGTGTCGCCGTCGCCGTAGCGCGCGGTCGCGCCGAGCGAGTCGGCGTGGTCGACGATGCCCTGACGGACGTGCGTGACGGTCTCGAAGCCGCGGTGCGGGTGTTGGGGGAATCCGGGCACGGTGCGGCCGTGGTACATGTTCCAGCCCGCCGGGTTGCCGAAGTCCCGGCCGAGCGGCCGGTCGGCGACCGACGTGTCGGGGCCGAGGTCGGCGGCCCCCGCCGGGTACTCGTCGCGGTGGTAGGCGACGAAGAGGAACGGGTCGACGGCCTGCCACGGTGAACCGAGCCGGAACACCTGGCGGACGGAATCAGTGGTACTCATGCAAGTTTCAACTAACCGCTCGATGTGGTGATTCCCGGATGGTGAGCCGCCGCGGCGCGGCGCATCGGCACGTGGTCGATACCGGCCTCGACGTAGCCCGGCCCGGTGCGGACGAAACCGAATCGGCCGTACCAGGATTCGAGGTACGCCTGGGCGGAGATCTCCACGTCGCCCCGGCAGGTCGCGAGCGCGGCCTCGAGCAGCGCGCTCGCGAGCCCGCGGCCCCGCGCGGACGAGGCCGTCGCGACCCGGCCGATGTGCGCGACCGGACCGTCCGCCAGGACACGCAGCGTCGCGACCACCTCGTCGTCGTCCTCGGTCCAGAACAGGGTGGTCGTCGGCTCGAGGTCGCGGCCGTCGAGTTCGGGTTCGCAGACGATGCGCTGCTCGTGGACGAACACCTCGAACCGCAATCGGATGATCCGGTACAGCGTGGCCGGGCCGATGCGGTCGAGCGGTGCGTGGCGAATGACGGGCACCGCTTCATCGTAGGAACGTCAGGACGCCTCGGGCGGTCGGCGCAGCTCGATCAGCTCGGTCAGGAAGTGCCGGGCCGCGGTGGCGGCACGCTCGGGGTCGCCGTCGATCACGGACTGCACCAGTTCGTCGTGTTCACGCTCGAACGAGTTCGTCTCGTCCACCGGGTGGCCGGTGACGATCTGTTCGATGGTCGGGAGCAGCGAGTCGTAGAACTCGAGGTAGACCTCGTTGTGGCTGGCCGCGACGATCGCCCGGTGCAGCGCGACGTCGGCGGCAACCGTGGCCCTCCGCTCGTCCGGGGTCATCGGCGCCTGGGTCCGCCACAACCGGTTGCGGCGCTCCAGCAGCGCGCGGAGGTTCTCGACGTCGGTGTCGTCGCGGCGGCGGGCGGCGAGCGCGGCCGCGGTGACGTCGAGTGCCTGGCGCAGTTCGAGCACGTCCCGCTCGTGCGCCGAGGCGAAGTACTTGCCGAGCGTCCCGCCGAGGTCGCTGGTCGCGATCACGTACGTCCCCGACCCCTGGCGCCGCTCGAGCATCCCGGCGTGCACGAGCGCCTGGACGGCCTCACGAACCGTGTTGCGTCCGGTGCCGGTCAGTTCGGCGAGCTCCGGTTCGGTCGGAATTCGGGCTCCGACCGGCCACCGTCCGGCCGTGATCTCCCCGCGGAGTTGCTCGGTGACCTGCGCGATCAGGCTGGTTCGTCGGACGGGTTGCACGGCGACCTTTCTTCGGTGGGTGGGGCTCGGGGCAGCATAATCGTTTGCCCCCATTCATCCAGTCATCCTATGATTTCAGGGCCCTGTGTTCACAGGGTGCAACCAACGGAGATTTCGGGGTGAGCGGTGACGGTGCAGGAGATGCCGGCGGCGGAGGAGACGGAACGGCCGAAGACGAGCGCGAAGTCGGTGTTCGCGGGCCGGGTCGCCGTCCTCGTCGCGATCGTGCTCTCGGCTCTCACCCTGCGGATCGCGGTCACCTCCCTGACACCGCTGCTCGACGAGATCGGGTCCGAGATCGGGTTCGACTCCGCGATCGTCGGTGTGTTCGGCATGCTGCCCACCGCGATGTTCGCGGTCTCCGGACTGCTCACCCCGCGCCTGACCGGGCGGTTCGGGCTCGAACAGGTGGCGCTGGCGGCGATGGTGATGACCGCGGTCGGCCTGGGCACCCGCGCGGTGATGTCCGGCACCGCGGGCCTGCTGGCGTTCTCCGCGCTCGCGCTCGGCGGCATGGGCATCGGCAACGTCGTGATCCCGCCGCTGGTCAAGCGGTACTTCTCCGACCGCCTCGGCGCGGTGAGCACCGTCTACATCCTGTGCGTCCAGATCGGCACGATGGTGCCCGCCGCGGTCGCGGTCCCGGCCGCCGAGGCGTTCGACTGGCGGGTCTCGCTCGGCATGTGGACGCTGCTGCCGGTCGCCGCCGCGCTGCCGTGGATCTCGGTGATCGCCTCCCGCCGCGGCCGCGACACCCGCGACGGCACCGCGGCGCCGTCCGCGGACGCCGCCGGTCCGCGAGGCCAGGTGTGGCGTTCGCCGGTGGCCTGGGGCATGGCCGGGATGTTCGGCATGACCTCGCTGATCACGTACTCGATGTTCACGTGGATCCCGAAGATCCTCGCCGAGGCCGGCGCGAGCGCCGGGTTCGGCGGATCGATGGTCGCACTGTTCAGCGCGGTCGGTTTCATCGCCGCGGTCGGGGCCCCGTCGCTGTGCATCCGCATCGCCAACCCGTACCCGGTGGTGCTCGCGTGCGGCGTCAGCTACCTGATCGGATTCGCCGGGCTGCTGTGGGCACCGATGGCCGCTCCGGTGCTGTGGATCGTCGCGGTCGGTCTCGGCCCGAGCACGTTCCCGATGTCGTTGACGCTGATCAACCTGCGCACCCGGACCGGCGCCGGCTCGGCCGCCCTGTCCGGGTTCACCCAGGGCCTCGGCTACGCGGTGGCCTGCATCGGACCCCTGATGTTCGGTGTGCTGCACGACGTCACCAGCGGCTGGACGTGGCCGTTCGTGCTGCTGCTCGGCGCGGTCGCGGTGGTCATGGTGGCGGGGTACGTCGCGTGCAAGCCGCGCTACCTCGAGGACTCGTGGGGCGCCCCGACCGCCTGAGGCGGCCTGCGTCACACCGTGTAACGCCGCGTTCACCTGCGCAAACGCCCTCACACACCGGGTGAGTGGTTCGTGAGAGCAAGTTCATTGCGGGGTCATTGACGGCAGCACCGAGGCAACATCGCCCTCGTAGTTTTCGGGTCACCCAATCCAACGAGGAGGCCCGGTGACCACACGCTCGGACGACGCCACGGCAACCGCCGGCGGGTTCGCGACCCCCGTTCCGACGCCCAAGCACTACATCGCGCACTGGGACGCCGAGGACGTCGACGCCTGGGAGGCCGGCGGCAAGGACATCGCCAAGCGCAACCTGATCTGGTCGGTGATCGCCGAACACGTCGGCTTCTCCGTCTGGTCGATCTGGTCGGTGATGGTCCTGTTCATGCCGGTCGGCGTCTACGGCATCGACGCGGCGGGCAAGTTCTTCCTGGTCGCGGTCCCGACCCTGGTCGGCGCGGTGCTGCGCATCCCGTACACCGTCGCCACCGCCCGGTTCGGCGGCCGGAACTGGACGGTCTTCAGCGCGCTGGTGCTGACGGTGCCGCTGCTCGCCACGCTGTACCTGATGCTCAATCCCGGCTTCTCGTACACCACGTTCCTGCTGGTGGCCGCGCTCGCCGGTGTCGGCGGCGGCAACTTCGCGTCGTCGATGACCAACATCAACGCCTTCTACCCGCAGCGGCTCAAGGGCTGGGCGCTGGGCCTGAACGCCGGTGGCGGCAACATCGGAGTCCCGCTGATCCAGCTGATCGGCCTGATCGTCATCGCCACCGTCGGAAACACCGACGCGTGGATCGTGTGCGCGATCTACCTCGTCCTGTGTGGTGTCGCCGCCGTCGGTGCGGCGCTGTTCATGGACAACCTCGGCAACCAGACCGCCGACCTGCGGGCGATGGGCCGGGCCCTGAAGTTCCGCGACTCCTGGGTCATCGCGTTCCTCTACATCGGCACGTTCGGCTCGTTCATCGGCTACAGCTTCGCGTTCGGCCAGGTCATGCAGATCAACTTCCTCGCAGGCGGCGACGCCCCGGCGCAGGCGGCGCTGCACACCGCCCAGATCGCGTTCATCGGCCCGCTGCTCGGCTCGATCGCCCGTCCGATCGGCGGCAAGCTCGCCGACCGGATCGGCGGCGGCCGGATCACCCTGTACACGTTCGCGGCGATGACGCTCGCGGCCGGTGTGCTGGTCACCGCCAGCGTGCTCGACGACCGCACACCCGGCGCCGCGGGCACCGGCATCCTGACCGCGCTGGTCCTCGGGTTCATCGCACTGTTCCTGCTGTCCGGTATCGGCAACGGCTCGGTGTACAAGATCATCCCGTCGATCTTCGAGGCCAAGGCGCAGGGACTGGACCACCTCGACGCCGAGCAGAAGGCGACCTGGTCGCGGAACATGTCCGGCGCGTTGATCGGATTCGCCGGCGCCATCGGCGGACTCGGCGGAGTGGGCATCAACCTGGTGCTGCGCGCGTCGTACAGCAGCCCGGCCAAGTCCGCCACGATGGCGTTCTGGGTGTTCCTCGGCTTCTACGTGGTCTGCATGCTCGTCACCTGGGTGGTGTTCCTTCGCCGTCCCAGCGAGCGCGAGGTCGCGGCCAAGTCTCCGGTGCTGGTCACCGACTAGAAGGCGGTCCCCATGCTGGTCTCCACCCCCACCCACTGTCCCTACTGCGGGCTGCAGTGCGCGATGACGATCACGCATGAGACGGCCGCGAGCACCGCCCCCGCAATTCCGGGGGGCACCGTAACCGTGACCGGTCGCAGCTTCCCGACCAACCGGGGCGGGCTGTGCCAGAAGGGCTGGACCAGCGCGGAGCTGCTCCGCAACCCGGATCGGCTGATCGCCCCGCTGGTGCGGCGGGGTGGTCGGCTGCGGCCGACGACCTGGGAGCACGCGCTCGGCGTCGTCGCCGACGGTGTCGAGTCGGTGCGTGCCGAGCACGGACCGGACGCGGTGGCCGTCTTCGGCGGCGGCGGGTTGACCAACGAAAAGGCCTACCAGTTGGGCAAATTCGCCCGGGTGGCGCTGGGCACGTCGAACGTCGACTACAACGGCCGGTTCTGCATGTCGTCGGCGGCCGCGGCCGCAGGCCGTGCCTTCGGGCTCGACCGCGGCCTGCCGTTCCCGGTCCGCGACCTCACCGCGGCCTGCGCGATCCTGCTGCTCGGCGGCAATGTCGCCGAGACCATGCCGCCGTTCCTCGGCCACCTCCAGGCCGCCGCCGATGCCGGCGGCCTGATCGTCGCCGACCCGCGACGCACCGCGACCGTGGAGCGGGCACTGTCCGGGGGCGGCATCCACCTCCAGTTGCGGCCCGGCACCGACCTGCCGCTCGCGCTGGGGCTGCTGCACATCGCGGTCACGGACGGCCGGATCGACCGCGACTACATCGCCGACCGCACGGAGGGCTTCGAGGACGCCTGGCTCGCCGCCGCGCAGTGGTGGCCGGAGCGGACCGAGCGGGTCACCGGGGTGTCCGTCACGCAGCTGCGCAGGACGGTCGAGATCCTCTGGCGGGCACGGCAATCCGACACCGGCGCCTACATCCTCACCGCCCGGGGTGCGGAGCAGCACGCATCCGGGACCGACGCCGTGTCCGCGGTGATCAACCTGGCGCTGGCGCTGGGACTGCCGGGTCGCCGGGGCAGTGGGTACGGCCCGATCACCGGGCAGGGCAACGGGCAGGGCGGACGCGAGCACGGCCAGAAGGCCGACCAGCTCCCCGGATACCGCAAGATCACCGACCCCGCCGCCCGCGCCCACGTCGCACGGGTGTGGGGCGTGGACCCGGAGTCGTTGCCCGGCCCCGGCCGCAGCGCCTACGAGCTGCTCGACGCGCTCGGCACCCCCGACGGGCCCCGGGCCCTGATGGTGCACGGCGCGAACGTTGCCGTCTCCGCGCCGCGCGCAGGCCACGTCGTCGAACGGCTCGCCGCGCTCGACCTGCTGGTGGTGTCCGACTTCCTGCTCTCGGAGACCGCGGCGATGGCGGACGTCGTGCTGCCGGTGCTGCAGTGGGCGGAGGAGGAGGGCACGATCACCAGCCTCGAGGGCCGGGTCCTGCGCCGCCGCCGGGCGGTGCCCGCCCCGACCGGTCCGCGGTCCGAACTCGACGTACTCGCCGACCTGGCGGGCCGGCTCGGCCAGCCGGTGGGCCGGTTCCGGACCGACCCGCAGGCGGTGTTCGAGGAACTGCGCGCCGCGTCCGCGGGCGGGCCCGCCGACTACTCGGGCATCAGCTACCCGCGGCTCGACTCCGGGGAGGACGTGCACTGGCCGTGCCCGGCGGGCCCGGACGCGGGTGTCCGGCACCCCGGCACCCCGCGGCTGTTCCTGGACCGCTTCGCCACCGACAACGGACGTGCCCGGTTCGTCGCGGTCGAGCACGGGGGTCCGGCCGAGTCCGTCGACGCCGCGTTCCCGCTCGTCGCGACCACGGGGCGGGTGCTCGCGCACTACCAGTCCGGCGCGCAGACCCGCCGGATCGACGAGCTGTCGACCGCCGCGGGTCCGATGTTCGTGCAGGTGCACCCGGACACCGCGACCCGCATGGGAGTGGTCGACGGGCAGCCGGCGGCGGTGCGCAGCCGGCGCGGCCGGACGCTCGCGACGGTGCGGTGCGACGAGGGGATGCGCCTGGACACGGTGTTCCTGCCGTTCCACTTCGCCGGCGACGAGCGGGCGAACCTGCTGACCAATCCCGCACTCGACCCGACGAGCCGGATGCCCGAGTTCAAGGCGTGCGCGGTGACCCTGGAACCCGCGGTTTCCGCGGCCACCGCGGTCGAGAAGGGGGCGGTGGCATGATCGGCGACCCGGGGAGAACCCGAATCGTGGTGGTGGGCAACGGGATGGCCGGTGCCCGTGTGGCCGAGGAGCTGCGCAGGCGCGACCCCGACCAGGCCCGTGTCGACGTGCTGGTGATCGGCGGCGAGCCGCACCCGGCCTACAACCGGATCCTGCTGTCGAACGTGCTCGCCGGGTCGATCACCGCCCGCGACACCCGGCTCAAGCCGGACGGCTGGTGGGACCGGCACGGCGTCGTCGTGCGCTCCGGCGTGCACGTCACCGGCATCGACGTCGCCGCCCGCACCGTGTCCTGCGACGACGGCAGCGAAACCCGGTACGACGAACTGATCCTCGCGACCGGCAGCCGCTCGTTCCTGCCGCCGGTCGCAGGCGCCGTCCATCCGGACGGGACCCTGGCGGACGGGGTGGCGGCGTTTCGCACGATCGGCGACTGCGAGCGGATCGTCGCTGCCGCGACCCCGGGCGGCCGGGCCGTCGTCCTCGGCGCGGGCCTGCTCGGCCTGGAGGCGGCTCGCGGTCTGCTGATGCGCGGAATGGACGTCACGGTGGTGCACCCCAAGGGCTTTCCGATGGAACGCCAGCTCGACGCCGGGGCCGGCGCGGTGCTGGTGCGGGTGCTGACCGAACTCGGCATGACGATGGTCCTGGGAAGGCGGGCGGTGGCCCGCGACGGCGACGCGGTGGTTCTCGACGACGGCACCCGGCTGCCGGCCGACCTGCTGGTGCTCTCCGCCGGCATCCGGCCCGAGGTGGAGCTGGCGCGGGCGGCGGGCCTCGACGTCGACGCGGCGATCGTCGTCGACGACCACCTGCGCACGAGCGCCGCGCACGTGTCCGCGATCGGGGAGTGCGCCCAGCACCGCGGCGAGGTGTACGGCCTGGTGCAGCCGGGATGGGAGCAGGCCGACGTCGTCGCCGAGCGGCTCGCCGGGCAGGACCGGTTCGCCCGCTACGACGGCACCGCGAACGTCACCCGGCTCAAGGCCCACGACATCGACCTGGCGTCGATGGGGGAGGTCGACGCCGACCTGCACTGCCCGCACCACGAGGTGCTCACCGTCGCCGACCCGACCCGCGGCCGGTACGCGAAGCTCGTCGTCCGCGACGACAGGGTGGTCGGGGCCGTGCTGCTGGGCAACCCGGACGTCGTCGGCGCACTGACCCAGCTGTTCGACGCGCAGCTGCCGGTGCCTGCGGATCGGATGTCCCTGCTGATCGGCCGCGGCGGTTGCGGGGGCGGTGCCGAGATCGCCGGTCCCGCGGTGATGCCCGGCTCGGCCGTGATCTGCCGCTGCAACTCGGTCACGAAGGCGCAGCTGACCGCGTCGTGGAAGCAGGGCGCCCGATCGGTCGCGGCCATGGCCGCCGCGACCCGGGCCACCACCGGATGCGGCGGCTGCGGTTCCGCGGTGCAGGGCATCTGCGAGTGGCTGCGCCTGTCGGACCCACCGGAACCGGACACGCACGAAGAACGATCGATCGAGGAAGAAGGTGCGGCATGAGCCACAAGTCTGTCGTGGTCGTGGGCCACGGAATGGTCGGACACCGGTTCGTCGAGGCGCTGCGGGCGCGGGACGAGGCGGGGCAGTGGCGGATCACCGTCCTGTGCGGGGAGGCGCTGCCGGCGTACGACCGCGTCGGGCTGTCGTCGTACGTCGGATCGTGGGACGCGAAGGAACTCGCGCTCGCCGGCAACGACTACGCCGGGGACGCCCTGGTCGACCTGCGGACCGGGGTCCGCGCCACCGCCGTCGACCGCGACGCCCGCACGGTCACCACCTCGGGTGGCGACACCCTCGGGTACGACGCCCTGGTGATGGCCACCGGCTCCTACGCGTTCGTGCCGCCGGTGCCCGGCCACGACCGGCCGGAATGCTTCGTCTACCGCACCATCGACGACCTCGACGGCATCCGCGCCCGCGCCGAGCAGGCCGGTCCGGGAGCCGTCGGTGTCGTGGTCGGCGGCGGGTTGCTCGGCCTCGAGGCCGCGAACGCGCTGCGTCTGATGGGGATGACGCCGCACGTCGTGGAGTTCGCGCCGCGTCTGATGCCGCTGCAGGTCGACGAGGGCGGTGGCGCGCTGCTCGCCCGCCTCGTCGAGGGCCTCGGGGTCACCGTGCACACCGGCGTCGGGACCGCGGGGATCGCCGACGGGCCGGAGGGGATCAGCGTCGAGCTGTCCGACGGGTCCGTGATCGACGCGGCGCTGCTGGTGTTCTCCGCCGGTATCCGCCCGCAGGACCAGCTCGCCCGGGATGCCGGGCTCGACGTCGGGCCGCGCGGCGGGATCGTCACCGACCTCGGCTGCCGCACCTCCGACGAGGCGATCTACGCGGTCGGCGAGTGCGCCGCCGTCGAGGGCACCTGCTACGGCCTGGTCGCGCCCGGCTACACGACCGCGGAGGTGGTCGCGGACCGGATCCTCGGCGGCGCGGCGGAGTTCCCCGGCGCGGACCTGTCCACCAAGCTCAAGCTGATGGGCGTCGACGTCGCCAGCTTCGGTGACGCACACGCGGAGCAGCCCGGTGCGCTCGAGGTCGTGCTGAGCGACGCCGCGAAGGGCACCTACGCCAAGCTCGTCGTGTCCGACGACGCGAAGACCCTGCTCGGCGGCATCCTGGTCGGCGACGCGTCCCCGTACTCGTCGCTGCGTCCGCTGGTCGGCCGGGAACTGCCGGGGGACCCGGCGGCGCTGATCTCGCCGGCGGGGGAGAAGCCCGGCGCCGGGTCGCTGCCCGACGACGCCGAGGTGTGCTCGTGCAACGCGGTCACGAAGGGCGCCATCTGCGGCGCGATCGCGGACGGCGCCTGCGACATCGCGGCGGTCAAGGCGTGCACCAACGCCGGGACGACCTGCGGCGGCTGCCTCCCGACGGTCAAGCAGCTGCTCGCGTCGTCCGGCGTGGTGCTCAGCAAGGCGCTGTGCGAGCACTTCGAGCAGTCCCGCGCCGAACTGTTCCAGATCGTCCAGGCCACCGGCACCCGCACCTTCTCGGCCCTGATCGCCAAGTACGGCAAGGGATCCGGCTGCGACATCTGCAAGCCCGTGGTCGCGTCGATCCTCGCCTCCACCGATTCGGACCACATCCTGCACCGGCAGCAGGCCGGCCTGCAGGACACCAACGACCACTTCCTGGCGAACATCCAGAAGAACGGCACCTACTCGGTGGTGCCGCGGATGCCCGGCGGCGAGTGCACACCCGAGCAGCTGATCGTGATCGGCGAGGTGGCCCGGGACTTCGGCCTGTACGTCAAGATGACCGGCGGACAGCGGATCGACCTGTTCGGTGCCCGCGTCGAGCAGCTGCCTGCGATCTGGCGCCGGCTCGTCGACGCCGGCATGGAATCCGGTCAGGCGTACGGCAAGTCGCTGCGCACCGTGAAGAGCTGCGTCGGCTCCACCTGGTGCCGGTACGGCGTGCAGGACTCGGTCGGCATGGCCGTCGACCTGGAGCTGCGGTACCGCGGTCTGCGCTCGCCGCACAAGCTCAAGTTCGGCGTCTCCGGGTGCGCCCGTGAGTGCGCCGAGGCACGGGGCAAGGACGTCGGCGTGATCGCGACCGAGAGCGGCTGGAACCTCTACGTCTGCGGCAACGGGGGGCAGTCGCCCAAGCACGCGCAGCTGCTTGCCGGCGGCCTCGACGACGCCACCCTGCGGGCGTACATCGACCGGTTCCTGATGTTCTACATCCGCACCGCGGACCGGCTGCAGCGCACCGCGCCGTGGCTCGAGGCGATGGAGGGCGGGCTGGACCACCTGCGGGCCGTGGTCTGCGACGACAGCCTCGGCATCGCCGCCGAACTCGAGTCCGCGATGGCCCGGCACGTCGAGGGCTACCGCGACGAGTGGGCCGGGGTGCTCGAGGACCCGGAGAAGCTCTCGCGTTTCGTCTCGTTCGTCAACGCACCCGAGGAGGCCGACCCGACCGTCGTGTTCGACGACTCCGGGGCCCGCAAGGCGCCGGTCCTGATCGGCCTGCCCGTGATGCCGATCTGACCAGGGCGTTCGCGAGGGTCCTTACCGCGAGGGAATCGGGCCTTAACGCCGGGGTAACACCCGGTCCGTAGAAATTGAGGCCAGCAGTT
>NZ_BAABFB010000019.1:0-74800 GCF_039540555.1 Rhodococcus olei
GCGTCCTCTTCGTGCCATCCACACACCCCTCTTCTATCAGGAGTGTTGCGACCGATACTTGAACCCGCCCATCTACGAGGGGTCGCATTTCGAGAACGGCCACTTCTTCGACGGCGACGGGTATGCCCGGGTGAAGTTCAGCGGATCCTCTCTTGCCCGGGGTCGGTGCCGCTTCATGGACGACGACGCGCAGGAGTGGCGCACCACCGACTATCACAGGATCACGCGCGACGTGCTCGACCGCACCATCGGCAAGTCCCGACTACGCAGGGCGGACTACGCCGAGTTCGCCAAGCGGTGGTACAGCGCGAACCCGCCGCAGCTACCCGCCGCGCCCCGCCCGCGCACCCAGGTTTCGCCACGGCATGTCGCAGTGCTCCGCATGTGGCACAACGGCGGCGTGCGACGCGCGTGAGTGAAGGAGACTCCCACACGGCGCAGGCCACTCACGAACGGCGCAGACGCTAGAACCCCAGCCGCCCCAGCTGCTTCGGGTCGCGTTGCCAGTCCTTGGCGACCTTGACGTGCAGGTCGAGGTAGATCTTGGTGCCGAGCAGCTTCTCGATCTGGGTACGGGCCTTCGTACCGACCTCCCGCAGCCGGGCGCCGCCCTTGCCGATCACGATGCCCTTCTGGCTGGGCCGCTCCACGTACAGCAGCGCGTGCACGTCGAGCAGTTCGCCCTGCTTCTCGGTGCGCCCCTCCCGCTCGGTGATCTCCTCGATCACGACCGCCAGCGAGTGTGGCAGCTCGTCGCCGAGGCCCTCGAGCGCGGCCTCGCGGATCAGTTCCGCCATCAGGGTTTCCTCGGGCTCGTCGGTGAGTTCGCCGTCCGGGTAGAACGCCGGCCCCTCCTCCATGTGCGACGCCAGCACGTCGACGAGCACCTCGACCTGCTCGCCGGAGGACGCGGACACCGGCACCACGTCGACGTCCGGCCCGAGCAGCTGGGAGACGGCCATCAACTGTGAGGCGAGCTGATCCTTGCTCACCTTGTCGATCTTGGTGACGATGCCGATCAGCGTGGTGCGCGGCGCGACCTGCCGCACCTGCTCGAGGATCCAGCGGTCGCCCGGGCCGATCTTCTCGTCCGCCGGGATGCACATCCCGATCACGTCGACCTCCGAATAGGTGTCGCGCACAAGGTCGTTCAGCCGCTGCCCGAGAAGGGTGCGCGGCCGGTGCAGGCCGGGGGTGTCGACCAGAATCAGCTGGGCGTGCTCGCGGTGCACGATGCCGCGGATCGTGTGCCGGGTGGTCTGCGGTCGTGACGAGGTGATCGCGATCTTGCTGCCGACCAGCGCGTTGGTCAGGGTCGACTTGCCGGTGTTCGGCCGGCCGACGAAACAGACGAAGCCGGAACGGAATTCGGTGGTGGTCATGCGTGCTCCTGAGGGTCGGTGTCGGCGTCGTCGGGTTCCGGTGCGCGCCAGGTCAGGACGGTGGTGATCCGCACCCGGCCGCGCATGTCGCTGCCGCCCTCGGCGCGCAGCACGAGCCGGTCGGCGGTGTCCGGGCCGTCGCCGGCGGCGACGACGACCTCCGAGCCGGGCAGCGGCACCCGGCCGAGTTCGTAACCGACCAGGCCGCCGACGGTGTCGACCTCGTCGCTGTCGATCTCGAGGTCGAACAGTTCCCCGAGGTCCTCGAGCGGCAGTCGCGCGGACACCCGGTAGCGGCCGTCCCCCAGGTCCTCGACCGGTGGGATCTCGTCGGTGTCGTACTCGTCGGCGATCTCGCCGACGATCTCCTCGATCACGTCCTCGATGGTGACCAGGCCGGCGATCCCGCCGTACTCGTCGACGAGCAGCGCCATGTGGTTGCGGTCGCGCTGCATCTCGGCGAGCAGACTGTCGAGGGGTTTCGAGTCCGGGACGAACACCGCCGGGCGCATCACCTCGCCGACGGTGACGCCGCGGCCGCCGTCGGTGGAATGGTACGTCTTCTCGACCAGGTCCTTGAGGTAGACGACGCCGAGCACGTCGTCGACGTTCTCCCCGATCACCGGGATCCGGGAGTGCCCGCTGCGCACGGCCAGCGACGTGGCCTGACCCGCCGACTTGCCGGCCTCGATCCACACCATCTCGGGCCGCGGCACCATCACCTCGCGGGCCGGGGTGTCGCCGAGCTCGAACACGGACTGGATCATCCGGCGTTCCTCGTCGGCGACGACGCCGCGTTCCTGCGCGAGATCGACGAGTTCCCGCAGTTCGATCTCGGATGCGAACGGGCCGTTGCGGAATCCCCGGCCGGGGGTCAGGGCGTTGCCGACGACGATCAGCAGCCGGCTGATCGGGCCCAGCAGCACCCCGAGCGCCTGCAGCGGCAGCGCGGCGCCCAGGGCGATCGAATAGGCGTGCTGGCGACCGACGGTGCGCGGCCCCACGCCGATCACGACGTAGTTGACCAGGACCATGACCAGCGCCGTCACGGTGAGGGCCCACCCGCGTGTGAACAGGTCCAGCAGCCCCGCGGCGAGCAGCACCGTTGCGCTGATCTCGGACGTGATCCGCAGCAGGACCGTGAGATTGACGTATCGGGGACGGTCCGCGACGACCCGCAGGAGACGTTCGGCGCCCGGCCGCTCGTCCTTGACCATCTCCTCGACGCGGGCCGGGGAGACGGTGTTCAGCGCCGAGTCGAGGGCCGCGAACACCCCGCCGAGCAGGACGAGGACGACAGCGAACAGGATCAGCAGGACGGCACCGGTCACCGGCGCTCGCTCACTGCTCGGGCCGAGCGAACCGTCACGGCTCGGGCCGGTCCACGAAGCCGGTCTTGCCGAGCAGCCGGGCGTCCCGGTCGGCCAGCTCGGCCTCCCGCTGCGCTCGCGCGAGATCCTCGTACCACTCCGCGAGCAGGCTGTTCTGCAGCGCGAACATCTCCTTCTCCTCCTCCGGCTCGGCGTGGTCGTAGCCGAGGAGGTGCAGGACGCCGTGCACGGTGAGCAGAGCGAGCTCGTGCGCGGTGGAGTGGCCGGCCTTCGCGGCCTGGTCGGCGGCGAAGGCGGGGCACAGCACGATGTCGCCGAGCATCGCGGGCCCGGGCTCGGGCGCGTCGGGGCGGCCGCCGGGCTCGAGTTCGTCCATCGGGAACGACATCACGTCGGTCGGGCCGGGGAGGTCCATCCAGCGCATGTGCAGGTCCGCCATCGTGTCCAGGTCCACGAGCACCATCGACAACTCGGCCGCCGGGTGCACGTCCATGCGGGAGATCACGAATCGGGCGACGCTGACCAGCTCCGCCTCGGAGACGTCCATCCCGGACTCGTTGGATACCTCGATGCTCATGTGTGCCGTTCTCCTCGGGCCGCGGGTGCGACTGTGCGGGGATTCAACTGTAGTTCCGACCGTCGCCGGGTCGGTTCGGCGTCAGCGCCGCGACGACCGCGCCGCGGCCCGCCGCTGGGCCCGGTTGCCGAGACCACCGTCGTCGAGGCGTTCGGACTCGAAACGGTCGTAGGCGTCGACGATCTCGGAGACGAGCCGGTGCCGCACCACGTCGGCGCTGGTCAGTTCCGCGAAGTGGATGTCGTCGATGTCGGAGAGGATCTCCGCCGCGGCCCGCAGCCCGGACCGCTGCCCGCCGGGCAGGTCCACCTGGGTGATGTCGCCGGTGACGACGATCTTCGAGCCGAAGCCGAGCCGGGTCAGGAACATCTTCATCTGCTCGGCGGTCGTGTTCTGCGCCTCGTCGAGGATGATGAACGCGTCGTTGAGTGTGCGGCCGCGCATGTAGGCGAGCGGCGCGACCTCGATCACCCCGGCCTGCATCAGCTTCGGGATGGCCTCGGGATCCATCATGTCGTGCAGGGCGTCGTGCAGGGGCCGCAGGTACGGGTCGATCTTCTCGTGGAGCGTGCCCGGCAGGAATCCGAGTCGCTCCCCGGCCTCGACGGCGGGCCGGGTCAGGATGATGCGGCTGACGTTCTTCGACTGCAGAGCCTGAACGGCCTTGGCCATCGCGAGGTACGTCTTGCCGGTACCGGCCGGACCGATACCGAACACGACGGTGTTGGCGTCGATCGCGTCGACGTACCGCTTCTGGTTCACGGTCTTCGGCCGGATCGTCTTGCCGCGACGGGAGAGGATGTCGAGGCTGAGCACCTCGGCCGGCGACTCCCCCGCGCCGTCGGTCATCATCGCGACGCTGCGGCGGACCGCGTCGGGGGTCAGCAGTTGGCCGCGTCCGACGAGGGCGACGAGCTCGCCGAGAACCCGCTCGGCGAGGGCGACGTCCTCCACCCGGCCGGTGAGGGTGATGCTGTTGCCCCGGACGTGAATGTCGGCGTCGAGGGCGCGTTCGAGGGCCTTGAGGTTCTCGTCGGTGGATCCGAGCAGTGGCAGCACCGCGTCGGGTGCGATCTCCATGCTGGATCGGACGGAGCGCTGGGCGGGGCGCTGCTGCCGGTCGACCGTCCGGGCCGGAATGGCGGTGCGGGACCCGGCGGACGACATGGTCTCACCCGTTTCGCTGTCTGCACTCACGTGGTTGCTATGGCCTGCTTCCCTGATCCGGTGACGGTGACGTACGCAGTCTATCCCTCGAGCGGTGGGCTTCCCACCGAGTAACCGCGGGTCAGGGACGCGGTGTGGCGGCGCTCTCACGCAGCCAGCTCCGGGCCTCCTCGACGACGTCGGCGGCGCGGTCGGGCGAGAGTCCCAGCAGGACGAGGGCCACCACGCCGAACGCCTGCGCGACGTCGGTGACGGTGCCTGCGTTCGACTCCTCGAAGAGTGCGATCGTCGCCGCCTCGGTCATGCCCACCAGCACGGGCGCGGGCAGGTAGGACGAGAAGGTTCCGTCGGCCTGTCCCCGTTCGATGATCGCCAGGCTCGGGGCGCGGGCCGGTTCGAGGAGTTCGCGGATCCGTTCCTCGCCGAGCTCGCGGCGCGCGAAGGTCAGCAGCACGCGGAACCGGTCACCGATCGGCCAGGTCAGCAGGGCCAGCAGCGCGGTCGCGAGGTCGGGCCGGTCCGGCAGCGCGGGCAGCCCGTCGAGGACCGCGGTCAGCGCGGAGGACGCCTCGTCGACGAGGCCCTCGACCAGCGCATCCCGGTTCGGGAAGTGCCCGTACACGGTTCGGCGCACCACCCCCGCCGCCCGCGCGACGTCGTCCATGCTCGCGTCCGGGTCGGCGGCGAAGGCACCGATCGCGGCCTCGATGATGCGGGACCGGTTGGCCCGGGCGTGACTGCGCCGCGGCCGCGCCGCGTCGCCGGTCGCCGTGCGTGCACCCTCGTCCACGCCCTGCAGTCTGTCACGCCGCGACCGGCCGGATCGGACGGCCGCGGGGCGCCGGTGATCCCCACCACACACTCGTTGCACACTGCTGTGCAAGTAGCTAACTTGCACAGCAGTGTGCAATCAATGTCGCTCGAACGGAGCCCGACGATGACCCTCCTCGCCGCACGTGACCGGTCCGCCGGCCCCGCCCCTTACCGGTGGCGCTGGCCGGCGCTCGGCGTGCTGTGCCTGTCGTTGCTGATCGTCGTGATGGCGAACTCGGCCCTGATCGTCGCGGCGCCCGACATGACCCGCGACCTCGAACTGACCAGTTCCCAGCTGCAGTGGGTGATCGACGGCTACACCGTGCCCTATGCGGCGCTGATGCTGCTGTGCGGTGCGCTCGGCGACCGGTACAGCCGCCGCGGCGCGCTGCTGACCGGACTGGCGGTGTTCGGGGCCGGCGCGGTGTTCGGCAGCCTGGCCGAGACCACCTCGGAGGTGGTCGGCGCCCGGATCGCGATGGGTGTCGGCGCCGCCGTCATCATGCCGGCGACGCTGTCGCTGCTGGTCGCGACGTTCCCGTCGGCCGAGCGGTCACGCGCGATCGCGGCGTGGGCCGCGACGTCGGGCCTGGCGATCGCGTTCGGGCCGCTGCTGTCGGGGTGGATACTCGAATCCCATTCCTGGAACGCCACTTTCCTGATCAACGTGCCGATCGCGGCGCTGGCCGCGGTCGCCGCCCTCGTCATCGTGCCGCCGTCCCGCGCGACCGACCGCGGCCGCGTCGACTGGGTCGGCGGCCTGCTGTCCGTGGTCGCGATCGGCGCGCTGGTGTACGCGATCATCAACGGCTTCCACTTCGGGTGGACGACCGGACCGATCGCCGCATTCGCCGTCGCGGCCGCGGGCACGGTCGCCTTCCTGGTCTGGGAGCTGCGGCACCCGCGCCCCCTGCTCGACGTCCGCAAGCTCGGTGACCGCACGATCGGCGGCGCGACACTGGCCGTGCTGCTGCTGTTCCTCGCGGCCTTCGGGGCGATCTACTTCATCGCCCAGCAGTTCCAGTTCGTGCTCGGGTACGGCCCCCTCGAGACCGGCGTCCGGCTGCTGCCGCTGGCCGCGGCGGTCTCGATCGGCGCCCTGGCCGGCGGCCGGATCGCGCCGCGGCTCGGTGTCCGTGCGACGGTCGTGGCGGGTATGGCGCTCGCCGCCGCCGGGGTCCTGCTGATGGTCCGCGTCGACGCCGCGTCCGGATACGCCGACTTCGCGCTTCCCCTGGTGCTTCTCGGTCTCGGCATCGGGATCGCCGAGCCGCCCGCCACCGACGCGATCATGGCCCGCTTCCCCGAGGACGACCTGGGCGCAGCCGGCGGCCTCAACGACACCGCGATCGAGCTCGGCGGCTCGCTGGGCATCGCGGTCCTCGGCTCGATCCTCGCCGCCGGATACAAGGACTCGATCGCCGGGTTCATCGACTCCGCTCCCCTGCCGACGTTGACCGGGAACCTCGCCGCGCAGGCCGACTACGCGATGGAGGTCTCCCGCGAATCCGTCGGCGGCGCAACGCTGGTCGCGCAGGAACTGGCGGCCAACCCGATCGTCGCGTCCTACGCGCAGCCGCTGCGCGACGCCGCAGGCGCCGCGTTCACCGACGCGATTGGGACGGCGAGCCTGGCGGGCGGTCTCGCCCTCGCCGCCGGGGCACTGATCGTCGCGGTGATCCTGCCGGGCCGATCCGAGCGGTGACACCGCTTCGGGCACACTGGCGGTCATGTTCCTGCTGCTGCTGACGGGGCCACCCGGATCCGGGAAGAGCACGGTGGCGACGGCCGTCCACGACGGCCTGGGCGAGGCCGGATTCGCCAACGCGCTGATCGAGCTCGACGAGCTGGAGCGGAGCTACCCGCCGCTGCCTGCGGACCGGCTGGTGTCGCACGTGGCGGCGCTCGCCGGCTCCTATCGCGAGGCCGGGTACCCGCTGCTGCTGGTCACCGCCACCGTGGAGGACGACCCGTACCGGGACGCGGTGCTGACCGCGACCGGGGCGGACGAGCACCTGACGGTACGGCTGGACGCAGCGCCGGAGACCGTCCGTCGCCGGGTGCTGGACCGCGAACCGGAAAGCTGGTCCGGGCGAGACGAACTCGCCGGGGCCGCCCACCGGCTCGCCACCACCATGCGAACGCTCGCCGGCATCGACCTCGTCCTGAAAACCGACGGCGAGGACGCCGAGGCGGTCGCGGCCCGGCTGACGGACGCCCTGCGCCACCACCCGGCCGCCCCGGCGCGGCTGCGGTCAGCCGCCCGAGACCCACTCGATCGCGTCGGCCTCCCGGTCCGCCGCGAACACCCGTAGCTCCCCGGGGAAGAGGAACGCCAGCAGGTGGACGGCCTCCCCGAGTCCGGTGTGGTCGGTGACCAGGGCCAGGCGTCCCCAGATGTCGCGAGGGACGCCGATCATGCGGGCGTCCTGCCACATCGCACCGAGTGAGTACCGGTCGAAGCCGGCACCGAGGACGTAGACGAGGTTGACCTGCTCGTGCGCATCGACCGCGGCGTCGATCGCCGGATCGAGCACGGTGCGATAGTCGTCGGCGGTCACGACACCGACCGCGCGGAACCCGACGGTTCCCGCCGGGAGTCCGGGAATCTTCTCGATGGCCATGCGTCGACTGTCCTGCACCGGGTCCTCCGGCGCCCGGAGGCTCGCCGGAGCCGGTCCGGACCCCGGCACACAGGATCTACGCGTCGGACGCCGACCAGGGATCGTCGCCGAGCACCGCGTCCAGCGTCAGCGCCCAACTGCGGGTGGTGCGGTCGAGGAAGGCGTTGTGCCCCTCGCCCGGAACCTCCCACAGCGCGGCGCGGTCGCCGGCGGCGCGGGCGGCGTCGACGTAGGCGCGGCTGGCCTGCACCGGAACCTGGACGTCCTCGGCACCGTGGATACACACCGTCGGCACACCGGTCGGCACCCGGCGCAGCGGCGACGCGTCCCGGTAGACCTGCGGGTCGTCTGCGTACGACACCCCGAACAGCGCCGCCAGCGCGGCGCCACCGGAGCGGGTCGCGGCACGGGAAGCCAGGTCCAGCGCCCCGGCCTGCGAGACCACCCGGGTCGGCCGGACCGGCGAATCCCGTTGCCCGGCAACCCACACCGCCAGTTGCGCACCGGCCGAGTGGCCGACGATCCGAACGTCCTCGACGTCCAGGGGCACGGTCGTGTGCGTCGGCAGCAGGGTCGCGGTCGCGGCCAGCGCCGCCTCGACGTCCGCGCTGGTCTCCGCCCAGCCGCCACCGGCCCCGACGCGTCGGTACTCGACGTTCCACGCCGCCACCCCGCGCCGGGCCAGCTCGGACGCCAGTGTCGTCGCCAGGTTCAGGTGGTAGTCGGCGCTCCAGTAGCCGCCGTGGAGCAGCATCACCACCGGCACCCGACCGTCGACGCCGGACGGGGTGTACAGGTGCCCGAACTGGGCGGGGTCGGGTCCGTAGTCGACGCGGATGCGCGGCATCAGCGGCTCACTGCAGCGGGGCCGCGGACCAGCGGCCGGTCAGGACCCCGAGCGCTCCGAGTGCCACCGCCGCGGCCGTCGAGGTGCGCAGCACCGTCGGCCCGAGACGCACCGCGCTCGCGCCGGCGCCGGTGAGCGCGGCGACCTCCTCGTCGGCAAGGCCGCCCTCGGGGCCGACGACGAGGACGATCTCCGGGACCGAGCGCAGGTCGAGTGCGGCCAGTTCCGTCGTCGCCGACTCGTGCAGCACGAGGGCGATCCCGCCGCCGTCGACGGCACCGCGCACCCGGTCCAGCACGGCCGGGGTGCGGTGCAGGTCGGCCACCTCCGGAATGTGCGCCCGCCGTGACTGTTTCGCGGCCGCGGTCGCGACCGCCTGCCACCGCCCGACACCCTTGGCGACCTTGGGGCCCTCCCACTTCGCGACGCAGCGCGCCGACTGCCACGGCACGATCGCGTCGATCCCGGCCTCGGTGGCCAGTTCGACCGCGAGGTCCGAGCGGTCCGCCTTCGGCAGCGCCTGCACCAGGGTGACGGCGGGGGTCGCGGCCGGTACCTCGTCGCGGGCGGTGACCGTCAGGTCCAGCCGATCCTTGCCGACGTCGACGACCTCGGCGCGCGCGATGCCGCCGCGGCCGTCCGCGAGCACCAACCGTTCGCCGACCCGGATCCGGCGCACGGTCGCCGCGTGCCGGCCCTCCTTGCCGTCGAGGACCGCGACCGCCCCGACGTCGGGCAGCGGGTCGAGGTAGAAGACCGTGGCGGCCATCGGATCCCGACCGCCCGTCAGCGTCCGCTGAACGCGTCGCGCAGACGGGAGAACAACCCGCCGCTCTGCTGCGACGAGCTGCTGACGACCTCGGCGTGGTCGCGGTCGCGCAGGTCCTTGAAGTCGCGCAGCGCCGCGGTCTGCTTGCCGTCCAGCTTCGACGGGACCACCACCTCGAGGTGGGCGTGCACGTCGCCGCGCACCCCCGAACGCAGCTTCGGCATCCCGTGCCCGCGCAGCACGGCCACCGAGCCCGGCTGGGTGCCCGGGTCCACGGTGATCTCGGTGGGACCGTCGATGATCGTGTCGACGGTGACCGTGGTGCCCAGCGCCGCGTCGACCATCGGCACCCGGATCGTGCAGTGCAGATCGTCGCCGTCGCGCACGAACACCTCGTGCTGCTGTTCGATGACCTCGACGTACAGGTCACCGGCCGGTCCACCGCCGGGGCCGACCTCGCCCTGGGCGGAGAGCCGGATCCGCATGCCGTTGCTGACGCCGACCGGCACCTTCACCGCGATGTCGCGGCGGGCGCGGACCCGGCCGTCGCCGCTGCACTTGAGGCACGGGTCGGGAATCGTCTCGCCGGCGCCGCGGCAGGTGGGGCACGGGCGCGAGGTCATCACCTGGCCGAGGAACGACCGCTGCACCGACTGCACCTCGCCGGCGCCGCCGCACGTCTCACAGGTGACCGGCTTGGAGTCGCCGTTGGTGCCCGAGCCGGTGCACCGGTCGCACAGGATCGCGGTGTCCACGGTGATGTGCTTGGTGACGCCGGTCGCGCACTCGTCGAGTGTGAGCCGCGTGCGCAGCAGCGAGTCCGCGCCGGGCTGCACGCGCCCCCGCGGCCCGCGCCGGCCGCCAGTCGCGCCGCCGCCGAAGAACGCCTCGAACACGTCGCCGAGACCGCCACCGAACCCGGCACCACCGAACCCGCCTGCACCGGCCCCGCCCTGCTGCAGCGGGTCGCCGCCGAGGTCGACGATGCGACGCTTCTCCGGGTCGGACAGCACCTCGTACGCGGTCGAGATGTCCTTGAACCGGGCCTGCGCGTCCTCGTCGGGGTTGACGTCCGGATGCAGTTCCCTGGCGAGTTTGCGGTATGCCCGCTTGATCTCCTGATCGGTCGCCTGGGGTGAGACACCCAGCAGTCCGTAGTAATCCCGTGCCACGTTACGTCTCTCGTCCTCGTCGTCTGTCCATCCGAAAAATCACATCACCACGCCGGGCGACCTGCGCGGCCGCCGGACGGCATGGCTCACCGCTCGGCCAGTACCTCGCCGATGTACCGGGCAACGGCGGCCACGGAGGCGATTGTTCCCGGGTAGTCCATCCGTGTGGGACCCAGCACACCCATGCCGCCGAACACGTTGCCCCCGGTGCCGTACCCGGTCGTGATCACCGAGGTGCCGCGGATCTGTTCGACCTGCGTCTCCTCGCCGATCCGGACCGTCACCGAGCCGGGCGCCCCGGTCGCGGCGAGCAGCTTGAGCACCACGACCTGCTCCTCGAGCGCCTCCAGGACGGACCGCAGCGAACCCGGGAAGTCGGAGGCGTTGCGGGTCAGGTTCGCGGTGCCGCCGAGCACCAGTCGTTCCTCCGGGTGTTCGACGAGGGTCTCGATCAGCACGGTGGAGGTGCGCACGACCGCGTCGCGCAACGGCTCCGGGGCGGCGTCCGCGAGTTCCGACACCGCGACCGACGCGGCCGCCAGGCGCTTGCCCTCGAGGGCGCCGCCGAGCAGCGCCCGCAGCGTCGCCAGGTCGTCGTCGCCGAGCACGTCACCGAGCTCGACGATCCGCTGGTCGACGCGGCCGGAGTCGGTGATCAGCACCAGCAGCAGCCGGGCCGGGGTCAGGGCGACCACCTCGAGGTGCCGGACGGACGACGCGGACAGCGTCGGGTACTGCACGACCGCGACCTGCCGGGTCAGCTGCGCGAGCAGGCGCACCCCCCGGCGCAGGACGTCGTCCAGGTCGACACCGGATTCGAGGAACTCGAGGATCGCGCGTCGTTCCGCGGGCGAGAGCGGCTTCACCTCGGCGATGCGGTCGACGAACTCGCGGTAGCCCTTGTCGGTCGGAACGCGCCCCGAACTGGTGTGCGGCTGGGTGATGTAGCCCTCGGCCTCGAGCACCGCCATGTCGTTGCGGATCGTCGCGCTGGAGACGCCGAGGTTGTGGCGCTCGACCAGGGCCTTCGACCCGATCGGCTCCTGCGTCGCGACGTAGTCGGCGACGATCGCCCGAAGCACCTCGAAGCGTCGTTCCTCGGTACTCGACATGCCGGCCACCTCCGTCTCGCCGTACGTCCTCCGGCGGTCCGGCGGAACACTGCACTCGCCGGGCACGAACGTGCACCCCCGGCTGCCACGCATTCTAGTCGTCCCGTGACCGCGGGCCGTGCAGGCCTTACTGTGGTGGCGCTTCACAGGCACCACTTCACCCACATTGCCCGTGCCTCGCGCGCGGCACCGACTACCCCGACGGATGCACAGATGATTTTCAAGGGCGTGCGGGACGGCAAGCCGTACCCGGACCACGGACTGTCGATCCGCGACTGGTCGAAGATCCCGCCTCGGCAGGTCCGGCTCGACGAGATCGTCACCACCACGAAGGTGCTCGAACTCGACCGGCTGCTGTCCGAGGACTCCACCTTCTACGGCGACCTGTTCCCGCACGCCGTGCAGTGGCACGGCGTCATCTACCTCGAGGACGGCCTGCACCGGGCCGTGCGGGCGGCGCTGCGGAACCGCGTGGTCCTGCACGCCCGGGTCTTCGACTACGACGCGATCCTCTGACTCGGACCGGCGAGGTGTCGATCGTCGGTCTCCCTTAGGGGTTGCGATAAACGGTTCACCTGCGAAGACGCGAGTTTGTCCGTTTTCCTACCGGCCCGTGCCGACTCGCCCTAATCTGGCCAGCCGGGCGGCGTCCGACAGGAGCCACCCAGCCACCACACTGCGAACGAAGGAATCGTCATGCTCCGATCTCTGACGCGCTGTGGCGCGTCCGTTCTTGTCGCCGCGGCACTGGTCGGCGGCGGCCTGGCCCTCGGTGGGGGTGCCGCGTCGGCACAGGAAGCCCCCGACACCGGCAGCTCGATCGACGCCCTTCCTGTGGCGCTCCTGTTCTATCCGGGACTCACGGTGCTGACCATCGGACAGGCAACCGGTTCGATCGGCGACGACTCCCCGTTGGAGGACTGCTACATGTTCGACTTTCCGGGGAACAGGTGTCCCGACACCGCCGCGGGGTTCCTCGGACTGATACTGACCGAAGGTTTGTCGTAGGAGCACTCAGCAACATCAGCGCGGACAGTCTTGATCAGCTCAGGATGTCGCGGATGACGCCGTCGGCGAGCAGCCGGCCGCGGTCGGTGAGCACCAGCCGATCCTCGACCTGTTCGAGCAGGCCGTCCGCGACGGTCTGCTCGGCGGCCGCCCGCTCGCCCGGCGACAGGTCGGACAGCGGCATCCCGGACCGCAGCCGCAGCACCAGCATCACCCGTTCGACGTGCCGGTCCTCGGTGGTGAGGGTCTCGCTGTCCGCGACCGGCAGGACGCCGGACGCCAGCTGGTCGGCGTACCGGGCCGGATGTTTGACGTTCCACCACCGCACGCCGCCGACGTGGCTGTGCGCGCCCGGACCGGCACCCCACCAGTCGCCACCGTCCCAGTAGCCGATGTTGTGCCGGCACTCGGCGCCGGGCAGCGACCAGTTCGACACCTCGTACCAGCGCAGACCCGCGTCGGCCAGGCGGGCGTCGATGCGCTCGTAGCGGGCGGCGAGGACGTCGTCGTCGGGCGCAGGCAGTTCCCCGCGACGCACCCGCCGGGCCAGCGCGGTGCCGTCCTCCACGATCAGCGAGTAGGCCGAGACGTGGTCGACGCCGGCGGAGAGCACCGCGTCGAGGGTGGCGTCGAGGTCCTCGTCCCGTTCGCCCGGGGTGCCGTAGATCATGTCGAGGTTGACGTGCGCGAACCCGGCCGCCCGCGCCTCCCGGGCCGCGGCCACCGCCCGTCCGGGCGTGTGGGTGCGGTCGAGGACCCGGAGCACGTGCGCCGCCGCGGACTGCATGCCCAGCGACACACGGGTGTAGCCGGCGTCCCGGATCGTCGCGAAGAACTCCGGCGAGGTCGACTCCGGATTGGACTCGGTGGTCACCTCGGCGCCCGGGGCGAGGCCGAAGCTCGACCGGACCGCACCGAGGACGTCGGCGAGGCCGCCCCCGCCGAGCAGTGACGGGGTGCCACCACCGACGAACACCGTCTCCGCGGCCGGCACGGTGCGCCCGCCGCGGCCGAGCATCGCCGCACCGGCGTCGAGTTCGCGGCGCAGGCCCTCGAGCCAGGACTCGGGCGACGCCGAGGTCCCCAGTTCACCGGCGGTGTAGGTGTTGAAGTCGCAGTAGCCGCACCGGGTGGCGCAGAACGGGACGTGGACGTAGATGCCGAACGGCCTCGACCCCACCCCGTCGAGGGCGTCGTCGGGCAGCTCGAACGCTGCCGTGGCCGGCTCGGCCGGGCGTGTACTCACCCCTCCAGTGTTCCACCGCACCGGGAGTGACCCATCCCACACCGGCCGCTGCCCTGCACATTTCCCCCCGAATCGGGGGAAATGTCGGCGGGGCGGTCGGAATCGGCGATCTGATCTGGCACAATCGTCGTCGTGACCGGACTTGGGATTGTGCTCGTGGCTCGCCGCCATGTGGATCTCAAGCGTGTCTGCAGCTGTTGCTGTCTCCCTTGTTCTGCGTAGACGCATTCTCGAACACCCGCCAGTCTCGGCCGGTCTCGAATGTGGGCACGCGGGGACAGCCCTCCCCGTAATTGCCATGCCCGGGAGACCGGCGCCCGTAGAGATCCCCTGCTAAAGATCTTGGAGCGCCCTGAAGATGTCGCAGTCCGTCGACTCCGCGCCGCCCGCCGAGGCGGCGCCTCGCACCGACAAAGCGGACGCCGCCCCTCGCGCCCGCACCCCGCGGCCCGCACAGCGCCGGTCCGAGGGCCAGTGGGCCCTCGGCTACCGCGAGCCGCTCAACGCCAACGAGCAGACCAAGAAGGACGACAACCCGCTCAACGTCCGCGCCCGCATCGAGAACATCTACTCGAAGCAGGGCTTCGACAGCATCGACAAGTCGGATCTGCGTGGCCGGATGCGCTGGTGGGGTCTGTACACCCAGCGCGAGCAGGGCTACGACGGCACCTACACCGGTGACGAGAACATCGACCTGCTCGAGGCCCGGTACTTCATGATGCGGGTCCGGTGCGACGGCGGCGCCCTGAACGTCGAGCAGCTGCGCACCCTCGGCGGCATCTCCACCGAGTTCGGCCGCGACACCGCCGACCTGTCCGACCGCGAGAACGTCCAGTACCACTGGATCGAGATCGAGAACGTCCCGGAGATCTGGCGCCGCCTCGAGTCCGTCGGCCTCAAGACCACCGAGGCGTGCGGCGACTGCCCGCGCGTCGTCCTCGGCTCCCCGCTGGCCGGCGAGTCGCTCGACGAGATCCTCGACCCGACCCCGGCGATCGACGAGATCGTCCGCCGCTACATCGGCGACCCCGCCTACTCGAACCTGCCGCGCAAGTTCAAGACCGCGATCTCCGGTCAGCAGGACGTGGTCCACGAGATCAACGACGTCGCGTTCATCGGCGTCAACCACCCCGAGCACGGACCCGGACTCGACCTCTGGGTCGGCGGCGGCCTGTCCACCAACCCGATGCTCGCGCAGCGGGTCGGCGTGTGGGTGCCGCTCGACGAGGTGCCGGACGTGTGGGAGGCGGTCGTCTCGATCTTCCGCGACTACGGCTACCGCCGGCTGCGCAGCAAGGCGCGGCTGAAGTTCCTGATCAAGGACTGGGGCATCGAGAAGTTCCGCGAGGTGCTCGAGACCGAGTACCTGAAGCGGAAGCTGATCGACGGCCCCGCCCCGGAGAAGCCGGCCCGTCCGATCGACCACATCGGCGTGCAGAAGCTGCGCAACGGACTCAACGCGATCGGCTTCTCCCCCATCGCAGGCCGGGTCTCCGGCACCATCCTGACCAAGGTGGCGGACGCGGTGGCCGCCGTCGGCTCCGACCGCGTCCGCTTCACCCCGTACCAGAAGCTGATCGTGCTCGACGTGCCCGACGACAAGGTCGAATGGCTGATCGACGAGCTCAAACCTCTTGGCCTGCACGGACGACCGTCGCACTGGCGGCGGAACCTGCTGGCGTGCAGTGGCATCGAGTTCTGCAAGCTGTCCTTCACCGAGACCCGCAAGCGGTCCCAGGTGCTCGCACCGGAACTCGAGGAGCGCCTGGCGGACATCAACGCCGACCTGGACGTGCCGATCACGGTGAACATCAACGGCTGCCCCAACTCCTGCGGCCGGTCCCAGATCGCCGACATCGGATTCAAGGGCCAGCTGGTCGACGACGGCGAGGGCAACCAGATCGAGGGCTTCCAGGTGCACCTGGGCGGCAGCCTCGGCCTCGACGCCGGATTCGGCCGGAAACTGCGTCAGCACAAGGTGACCAGCGAAGAGCTGGGCGATTACATCGAGCGCGTGGTGCGGCAGTTCGTCAAGCACCGCAACGAGGGCGAGCGGTTCGCCGAGTGGACCGTCCGCGCAGACGAGGAGGACCTGCGATGACATCGAGCGTGGACCTGGCCAATGCCACCGAGGCCGAACTCCGCGATCTTGCCGCGCAGGGGGCGGCAAGTCTCGACGGAGCGTCCGCCGAGGAGCTGCTGCGCTGGACCGAGGACACCTTCGGACAGAACTACATCGTCGCGTCGAACATGCAGGACGGGGTGCTGGTGCACCTGGCCGCGCAGGTGCACCCCGGCGTCGACGTGCTGTTCCTCGACACCGGCTACCACTTCGCCGAGACGATCGGCACCCGTGACGCCGTCGAGGCCGTGTACGGGGTCAACGTGATCAACGCCCAGGCCGAGCAGTCGGTCGCCGAGCAGGACGTACTGCTGGGCAAGGACCTGTTCGCGCGTGACGCCAACGAGTGCTGCCGGCTGCGGAAGGTGGTGCCGCTGAAGAACACTCTGGCCGGATACAAGGCGTGGGTGACCGGCATCCGCCGGGTCGAGGCGCCCACCCGGGCCAACGCTCCGCTGATCTCGTTCGACGAGGCGTTCGGGCTGGTCAAGATCAACCCGATCGCCGCCTGGTCCGACGACGACATGCAGAACTACATCGACAAGCACGGCATCCTGGTCAATCCGCTCGTCGACGAGGGTTATCCGTCCATCGGGTGCGCGCCCTGCACCTCCAAGCCAGCTCCCGGCTCCGATCCGCGCAGCGGACGTTGGGCCGGCAACTCCAAGACAGAATGCGGGTTGCACGCCTCATGACTGCTGAACTGACCGACATCCGACCGCTGCTCGACGGCTCCGAATTCGACACCCTCGCGGCGCTCGAGTCCGAGGCGATCCACATCTTCCGCGAGGTCGCGGGCGAGTTCGAACGCCCGGTGATCCTGTTCTCCGGCGGCAAGGACTCCACGGTGCTCCTGCACCTGGCGATCAAGGCGTTCTGGCCGGCCCCGATCCCGTTCGCGCTGCTGCACGTCGACACCGGGCACAACCTGCCCGAGGTGCTCGCCTTCCGCGACCACGTCGTCGAGAAGTACAACCTGCGCCTGCACGTGGCCAACGTCGAGGACTACCTCGCCGACGGCCGCCTCACCGAGCGGCCCGACGGCGTCCGCAACCCGCTGCAGACCGTGCCGCTGCTCGACGCGATCGCCGAGCACCGCTTCGACGCGATCTTCGGTGGCGGGCGCCGCGACGAGGAGCGCTCCCGCGCCAAGGAGCGGATCTTCTCGCTGCGCGACTCGTTCGGCCGCTGGGACCCGAAGAAGCAGCGCCCCGAGCTGTGGAACCTGTACAACGGCAAGCACTCCCCCGGCGAGCAGGTCCGGGTGTTCCCGCTGAGCAACTTCACCGAGCTCGACATCTGGCGCTACATCGCCCGCGACGACATCGAACTGGCGAGCATCTACTACGCCCACCAGCGCGAGGTCTACCAGCGCGACGGGATGTGGATGACCTCCGGCGTGTGGGGCGGACCACGCGAGGGTGAGCAGGTGCAGACCCTGTCGGTGCGCTACCGCACCGTCGGCGACGGCTCCACCACCGGCGCGGTGCTGTCCGAGGCCGCCGACAACGACGCCATCCTGGCCGAGGTCGCGGCGTCCCGGCTGACCGAGCGCGGCGCCACCCGTGGCGACGACCGAGTTTCCGAAGCGGCCATGGAAGACCGCAAGCGAGAGGGCTACTTCTGATCATGAGCGACCTGTTGCGCCTGGCTACGGCCGGCAGCGTCGACGACGGCAAGTCCACCCTGGTGGGCCGGCTGCTGTACGACACGAAATCCGTTCTGGCCGACCAGATCGACGCCGTCACCCGCGCGTCGGTCGACAAGGGCCTCGACACCCCGGACCTCTCGCTGCTGGTGGACGGCCTGCGCGCCGAACGCGAGCAGGGCATCACCATCGACGTCGCGTACCGGTACTTCGCGACCCCGAAGCGCAGCTTCGTGCTGGCGGACACCCCCGGTCACGTCCAGTACACCCGCAACACCGTCTCCGGCGCCTCCACCGCGCAGCTGGTGGTGCTGCTCGTCGACGCCCGCAAGGGTGTGATCTCGCAGACCCGCAAGCACGCCGCGGTGCTCGCCCTGCTCGGGGTGCCGAAGCTGGTGCTGGCCGTGAACAAGATCGACCTGGTCGAGGATCCGGCGACGGTGTTCGCCGACATCTCCCGCGAGTTCAACCAGCTGACGTCCTCGCTCGGCTGGGCGAACGAGGACGTCGTGGAGATCCCGGTCTCCGCGCTGCACGGCGACAACGTGGCCGTGCGGTCGGAGAACACGCCGTACTACGACGGTCCGACGCTGATCGAGCACCTCGAGTCGGTGCCGGTCGACGCCGAACCGCACCGCGTCGGTCTCCGCTTCCCGGTGCAGTACGTGATCCGCCCCCGCACCGCGGAGTTCCCGGACTACCGCGGGTATGCGGGTCAGGTCGCCGCCGGCGAGGTCCGTGCCGGCGACGAGGTCGTCGTGCTGCCGTCCGGCATCCGCACCACGGTCACCCGGATCGACACCGCCGACGGCGAACTCGACTCCGCGCACGCCGGCCGCAGCGTCACGCTGGTCCTCGAGGACGACGTCGACATCTCCCGCGGCGACACCATCGCCTCCCCGCAGGACGCGCCGGAACCGCTCGGCGAGTTCGAGGCGACCGTGTGCTGGCTGGCCGAGAAGCCGCTGCACCCCGGTGCCCGGCTGCTGCTCAAGCACGGCACCCGCACCACCCAGGCGATCGTCGGCGCCCTCGTCGAGCGGTTCGACGAGCAGGAGCTCACCACCGAGCCCAGCCCGGCGTCGTTGCAGCTCAACGAGATCGGCAAGATCTCGGTGCGGGTCGCCGACCCGATCGTCGCCGACGACTACCGCGTCAACCGGCACACCGGCAGCTTCCTGCTGATCGACCCGGCCGGGGGCAACACCCTCGCGGCCGGACTGGTCGGCGACGCCATCGCCGCCGTCGAACTCGGCGAGCGGGTCTAGCTCGGTGACAACGCCCCTGATCGCCGCGGCGGTGCCGCCGATGATCGTCGTCGCACACGGCAGCCGTGACCCGCGCTCCGCGCGGGCCGTCGCGGCCGCCGTGGCGGCGATCCGGGGCGCGAGGCCGGACCTCGACGTCCGGCTGTGTTTCCTCGACCTGTCCGCGCCGTCCGTGGACCAGGTCGTCGACGCCGTTGCCGCGGAGGGCCATTCGTCCGCTGTCGTGGTGCCGTTGCTGCTCGGCAGCGCGTTCCACGCACGCGTCGACCTGCCGGGACTGCTCGCGGCCGCCCGGCGTCGGCATCCCGGGCTGGACCTGGTGCAGGCCGACGTGCTCGGCGACGACGACCGGCTCGTCTCCGCGGTCCGCGACCGTGTCCGCGACGCCGGTGTCGCGCTCGACGACCCGCGGGTCGGGGTGGTCCTCGCCGCGGTCGGATCCTCCCGCCCGGACGCCAACGAGCGCACCGCCGCCATCGGCCCGCGACTGCACGCCGGCACCGCCTGGGCGGGCGTCGAGGTGTGCTTCGCGACGACCGACCCGACGGTCGCGCAGGCGATCTCCCGGCTCCGCGAGCGTGGGGCCCGGTCGATCGTCGTCGCACCCTGGTTCCTCGCGCCCGGTCTGCTCACCGACCGTGTGGACCGGGCCGTCGAGGCCCTGGCCGCGGACGCGGAGCGCGCCGACGTGATCGGCGACCATCCCCTGCTGGTCGAGGTCGTGCTCGACCGCTACCGCGCCGGCCTGCGCACCCTCGCCGCCGACCGCGCCGCCGCCTGACGCGGCTCCACCGCCACCGAGCGACTCTCACCCCGCGTGGGGTGAGCGTCACTCACGGGTGCCGGCGGCGCAGACGAAGGCCGTCGGGGTGCGGCCGATCCGGGTCAGCACCACGCTCAGCGAGCGGATGCCCCGCAGCTTGAGTCGCGGCCGCAGGACCGCGGGGTCCACGTCGAGGCCGCGGACCAGGATCTCCGCGACACCGCAGTCCAGTCGGGCCAGCTCCTGCCGCAACGCCTTCTCGGAGTACTTGAGCTGCACGAGGATCCGGAATCCACGTACCCCGGGCGGTACCCGGTCACCGGTCAGGTAGGCGATCCGCGGGTCGAGCTGCCACAGTCCGTGGCGGGACGCGTAGTGGCGCACCAGACCGGCGCGGACCACCGCCCCGTCCGGGTCGACGATCCACTCCCCCGGTTCCCGCTCGGGGATGTCGTCGGGCTCGGCGTCGGTGAGGTCCCAGCCGCTGCCGTCGGCGGCGAGCACGGTCGCCCGCCGGCGCACCCCGTCCCCGGCCAGTCCCGGCGACCACAGGCACGCCTCGCGCACCCCGCCGGACAGCGAGACGATCTCCACCTCACCGTCCCAGCCGAGCTCGTCGTAGTCGAGTCCGGGCGCGCACTTGACCGCGATGTCCCGGCCCGCGTACACGTCCAGCAGATCCGGCAGCGGCGGCACCAGCGCCGCCGGGTCGTGCCTGCGCTTGCCGCCCGCACGCCGCGCCGGGTCGGCGAGGACGACGGTGCCGCGGCTGCACGGAACCAGGGCGTCGGCGCGGATCACGGTGGCGCCCGGGACGTTTCGAGTCGCCATAGCCAACCGGACCGGGTCGAGGTCGCTGCCGAGCACCGCCCCGGCCACACCGACGAGAGCGGACAGTTCCGCCCCGACCGAACAGGTGACGTCGTGGACGTCGCGGCCCGCCAGCCGCGCCGCACGGTGGCGGGCGACGACGGTCGGGGTGGCCTGCTGCAGCGCGTCGTCGGTGAGCAGCCAGGGCCGGTCGTCGAGCTTGCCGACCGCACGCCGGCGCAGCAGCACCGTCTCGACCAGCGCACCGGCCCGGTCACCGAAACGCGTACGCACCCGGCCGATGTCGGCCAGGTGCGTACGCGCGGTCAACTCCAGGCGATCCACCTCGGCGAGGTCGTCGGCGGCGCCGCTCAGGTACCGGACGTCCGAGGTGGTGAAGTCGTATCCCACCGGAGAGTCAGGACTCCTTCTCGCCGGGCTTCACGCCGGTGATCATCGCGTTGTAGAAGAAGCTGCGCGGGACGACGTGCTTCATCACGTTCTCGTCCAGCCAGCTCAGCGTCTTCCAGCCACCGAACGCGAACTTCGCCCAGTTCCAGCCGAGCTTGCCCTCCGGGACGGCGGCCTCGAACGTGCGGACCGGCCAGCCCAGCATCGCGGCGGTGAACTCCTCGCTCGCGGCGTGCACCTGCACGGCGCCCGCCGACCGCGCCATCTTCTCGAGGTCCGCCGGGTCGAACGTGTGGATGTCGACGACCGCCTCGAGGGCGGCGGCCCGGGACGACTCGTCGAGTTCGGCCTGCGGGCGACGCCAGCCCTTCAGCGGGCCGAACTTGGTGACGTTCGTGGTCAGGTACCAGGTGGTGCGGCTGAGCCAGCGGGCGTAGAAGTCGCCGACGGTGGTCGGCTCGCCGGCGAAGACGAAACGGCCGCCCGGCTTGAGCACCCGGATCACCTCGCGCAGGGACTGCTCGACATCCGGGATGTGGTGCAGCACCGCGTGGCCGACGACGAGGTCGAAGGTGTTGTCCTCGTACGGGATCCGCTCCGCGTCGGCGACCCGGCCGTCGACCGGCAGACCCAGACCCTCGGCGTTGCGCAGCGCGACCTTGACCATGCCCGGCGACAGGTCGGTGACCGAGCCCGTCTTCGCGACGCCACCCTGCATCAGGTTGAGCAGGAAGAAGCCCGTGCCGCAGCCCAGTTCGAGCGCCCGCTCGTACGGCAGCTGCTGGTCGCCTGCGACCGCGTCGAACCGCCCGCGGGCGTAGTCGATGCAGCGCTCGTCGTACGAGATGGACCACTTCTCGTCGTAGGTCTCGGCCTCCCAGTCGTGGTAGAGGACCTGGGCGAGCTTGGTGTCCTTGAGCGCGGCCTCGACCTCTTCGGCCGTGGCGTGCGGGTTCGGCGCGGGGTCGACGCCGTCGTTCGGGCTTGCAGTCATGGACGAGAGCCTACCCAATGGTAAGGAATGAACAAGTTCCAGTTTTGCGGTCGATGTCCCGGGCGGCGCGTCCCCGCCCCGCCCGGGACACCCGGCGTCACTTGCCGACGAACTTCGCCTTGCCCGGCCCGTTCTCGATGAACGACGCCATGCCGATCGACCGGTCCTCGGTCGCGAACAGCGCCGCGAACTGGGCCGCCTCGATCTTCAGGCCGGTGTTCAGATCGGTGTCGAGACCCTGGTCGATGGACGCCTTGGCCGCCGCCAGCGCCCGGGAGGCGCCGCCGACGAACTTCGACGCCCACGCGCGGGCCGCGTTGTACACCTCGTCGGGGGCGACCATCTCGTCGATCAGACCGATGGCCAGGGCCTCCTCGGCGCCGACGAATCGTCCGGTGAACACCATGTCCTTGGCCTTGGCGGGCCCGATCAGCCGCGCCAGACGCTGGGTGCCGCCGCCGCCGGGAATGACACCGAGCAGCACCTCGGGGACACCCAGCTTGGCGTTGTCGCCGGCGATCCGGCGGTCCGCGCCGAGCACGATCTCGAGTCCGCCCCCCAGCGCGTAGCCGGTGATCGCGGCGACCGTCGGCTTCGGGATGTCGGCGATCGATCCGAGCGCCGACTGCAGCTCCCCGGCGATCGGGGCCATGTCGGCGTAGGTCATCTCGGCCATTTCCTTGATGTCCGCGCCGGCCGCGAACACCTTCTCGCCGCCGTACACGATGACGGCCTGGACCGCGTCGTTGACGGTGGCCTCGCGGGCCGCCGCCCGCAGCTCCTCCTGGAGCTGACGGTTCAGGGCGTTCATCGGAGGACGGTCCAGCCGGATGGTGCCGATGCCGTCGGACACTTCGAGTGTTACGAACTCAGCCATGAGCGGAAGGCTACCGCGTGCTCCGGAACCGAAACCCGGCGGCGCGCGTGCGCCGGAACCGACGCCCGCGGCGCCACCGCTTGCTCCAGAGCCGAATCCCGCGGCGCCACCGCTTGCTCCAGAGCCGGATCCTGCGGCGCTACCGCTTGCTCCAGGGGTGAATTCCGGCGTCGTAGTAGGGCTCCTGTCCGGGGAACCGCACCCGCAGCTGACCGTCCTCCTGGTACAGCACCGGCAGGATCACCGGGATCTCCGGCTCCGCGGCGAGGACCTCGGTCACCGAGCCGAACGAGGCGATCGACTGCAGCTGCGTCCACGTCGGCGGCAACAGCATCGTGCGCCCCTCGCGCCAGTCCGCGATCGCCTCCTCGGGGGTCTGCCACGCGACCGCGGCCGCCTCGGAGGTCTCCCCGTCCGCGGTCTGCCCCGCCGGTGCCGCGGCGACGAAGAAGCGCGTGTCGTAGCGCCGGTGCTCACCGACCGGCGTGATCCAGTTCGCCCACGGCCGAAGCAGATCCGCACGCAACACCAGGCCCTCGCGGGCCAGGAACTCGCTGAACGAGAACTCGCGCGACTCGAGCTGCTTGCGCGCCTGTGCGTAGCCGGAGGTGTCGGAGACGACGCTGTCCGGGGTGGGGCCGGCGAGCAGCACACCGCACTCCTCGAACGTCTCCCGAACCGCGGCGCACACCAGGGCCTTCGCCCGGGACTCGTCGACACCGAACCGTTCCGCCCACCACGACACCGGCGGCCCGGCCCACGCGACGTCGGCGGTCGCGTCCTGCGGGTCGACGCCCCCGCCGGGGAACACCGTCATGCCACCGGCGAACGCCATGCCGCCGACGCGGCGCAGCAGGAACACCTCCGGCCCGGACTCGCCGTCGCGGACCAGGATCACGGTGGAGGCGTCCTTCGGGGGGACGTCGGGGTGCAGTTCGTTCGAAGCCATGTGACGCAACTTACGCCGCGTCCGTCCCGCCGCCGCGCACCACTCCCCACCCGCCCGAGAAGAACCTTCCGCACCGTCCGCTGCGGACGGCGTCCCACCCGGAGGCGTCGGCTCAGCGGCGGTGCTTGCCGGGCAGCCGGCTGCGACGCGCGAAGAAGCGGCCGTCGACACGGTCGAGGGCGATGGACTGACTGAAGGCGGTCGTCAGGTTCTCCGCGGTGATCACGTCGTCGATCAGGCCCTGCGAGACGACCTCGCCCTCCTTCAGCAGCAGGGCGTGCGTGAATCCGGGCGGGATCTCCTCGACGTGATGGGTGATCAGGACGGTCGCCGGAGCATCCGGGTCCGCCGCCAGATCCGCCAACCGGGCGACGAGTTCCTCGCGACCGCCGAGGTCGAGGCCGGCCGCCGGCTCGTCGAGCAGCAGCAGTTCGGGGTCCGTCATCAGGGCGCGAGCGATCAGGACCCTCTTGCGCTCCCCCTCGGACAGGGTGCCGTACGTGCGGTCCGCCAGGTGCTCGGCCCCGATGCTCTCGAGGATCTCGACCGCGCGGGTGGTGTCGACGTCCTCGTAGCGTTCCCGCCACCGGCCGAGGACCGCGTATCCGGCCGAGACGACGAGATCCTTGACGAGTTCGTCCGCCGGGACGCGGTGTGCCAGCGCCGACGACGACATCCCGATCCGCGGCCGCAGCTCGTTCACGTCGACACGGCCGAGCGTCTCGCCGAGCAGGTTCGCGTTCCCGGACGTCGGGTGCATCTCGGCCGCCGCGATGCGCAGCAGTGACGTCTTGCCGGCGCCGTTCGGGCCCAGCACGACCCACCGCTCGTCGAGTTCCACCTTCCAGGTCACGGGACCCACCAGGGTCACGCCCCCGCGGCGGATGAGCACGTCGTCGAAATCGATGAGCAGATCGGGATCCAGTTCGGGCACGACGCCCATCCTTGCCTACGCGCTCCGCACGCTCGCAGCAGGACCGGGTTGCGTGTCGCCCACGTCGGCGGGCGCGCAGGTCACCGGGCCGGCGCCGGGCCCTCCGCGACGATCTGCCTGCATCGCGCGCATCATCAGTTGGATCAGCGGCCCGATCCCGAGCGCGTAGACCACGGTGCCCACCCCGACCGTGCCGCCGAGCATCCAGCCGGTGGCGAGCACGGTCACCTCGATCCCGGTCCGGACCAACCGGACCGACCGGCCGCTGCGGCCGACCAGGCCGGTCATCAGGCCGTCCCGCGGCCCCGGACCGAGGCCCGCGCCGATGTAGAGCGCCGTCGCCAGGGCGTTGAGCACGACCGCGAACAGCATGACCGGAATCCGTGCCGCCAACGAGCCCGGCTCCGGCAACAGGGCCAGCGAGGTGTCCACGGCCAGCGCGATCACCACGACGTTCGCGACCGTCCCGACACCCGAACGAACCCGTAGAGCCACAGCCCGACGACGAGCGCGGCGAGGCGGGCGGGCATGCGGGTGAACATGGTGGCCAGTCTCCGGCACCACCGGACCTGCCGAGAAGAGCCACTTCACGCCCGCTGGACTGCCCTAGCTCGTGCACCCGTCCCAGAACTGCACCTCGAACTCGGCGACCCGGCCGAACGCCGCCCGCTGCGCGGGAGTCGGCTCCCCCGCTCCCAGCAGTTCGCCGAGGTCGGCGACGTAGTTCGCGAACGGCGGCGCACTCCAGTTGTCGATGAAGGAGCGGTACCGCGAGTCGGCGGCCGCTGCGCGCTCGCGGACGGTCGTCCATGCGTCGAGGTACGCCTTCTCCACGCCGTAGAGCACCGTCGAGGCGATCTCGTAGCCGTCGTGCAGGCTCGCCAGCATGAACGAGGTGTACGACGCGCAGCCGAGGCTGGGCCGGTATCCGTCCCGGCCGAGGCCACGTGCGTCGAGCTCGGCGCGGAAGAGGTCGAGTTCCGGTGTGAGCGCGGCGATCCCGCCCGCGAGCACGTCGCGGGACCGCTCGTCGGGGGCGAGGGTCAGGACGCCGGCGAGGAAGCGTCGGAACTCCACCACGAACGCGTGGTCCTCGAGCAGCCAGCGGTTGAACGACTCGGCGGCGAGCGTGCCGTCGGCGGTGGCGAGGACGAAGGGATGCTCGGCCAGCTGCCGCCAGCGGTCGGCCTCGCCGTCGACCAGCGCGCGGGCCCGGCTCATCGCGCGTCCCAGAACGCGAGTTCGTGCCGCATCGCCGTCATGAACGCCTGCTCGGCGACCGCCTCGTCGGGGGCCGCCTCGTCCAGGATCTCCGCGCACCGGTCCGCCAGCGCCGCGAAACCGGGGTCGGCGTAGGTGTCCACCCAGCGCCGGAACCGCGGGTCGGCGGGCGGGTCCGCGGCCAAGGCCCGGCCCAGCTCGGAATAGCCCCACATGCAGGGCAGCAGCGCGGCCAGTCCGCGCCCGTAGTCCGCGGCGGCGTCCAGCAGGAACTCGGTGTACGCCGCGCACTGGGGGCTCTTGACCGCCGCGTCGAAGTCGGCCCCGAACGGCTCGGACAGCTCGCGGTGCAGGCTCAGTTCCTCGTGCAGCGTCGAGTGGGCCAGGTCCACCAGATAGCCGAGGTGCCCGTCCGGCGCCTGCCACGCCAGCCGCGCGAACACGCGCGTGTAGTCGAGCAGATACAGGTAGTCCTGTTCGAGCCAACCGCGGAACACGGCCGGGTCGAGGTCGCCCCGGGCGATGCCCACGACGGTCGGGTGCGCCAGCTGCTCCGCGAGCAGCGGCCGTCCCCCCTCCTGCAACCGGGACGAGAGACTCACGCCCGCACCACCTTTCGCCTGTCAACCATTCCGATCAGCAGCGTCAGAGCACCCGCCGCGACCAACGCGACCAGCGACGCCGACCAGCCCGCCGCCGAAATCCCCAGCGTCGACTGCAGATTCGTCCACCACGAGGTCCAGCCGGACCCGAATCCGGTGAAGTAGGTCGGCGTCACCAACTGGTACACGACGAACCCGACCGCCCACGGCACCAGCATCGCCCACCGCGTCGGAGACTGTTCCGACACGTCCCAGTGGCCCCGCCGCAGCAGGTAGAACGCCGCGAGGAACGTCCCGGTCAGCGGCACGAACACGGCGCCGATCAGGAACAGGAACGGCTCGTAGCTGTACGCGTCGACGGTGAGGGCGAGCAGCGTCGCCACCACACCGACCGCGATCACCAGGTAGCGGCGGTCCAGGGACGGCCGCAGGTTCTGCGCGCTGATCGCGGTCGAGTAGATGTTCGCGAACGCCTCGTCGACCTCGTCGACGAGCAGGATCAGCAGCGCCACCCCGGCCAACGGCAGCACCAGCAGGCTGCCGATCACGTCGAAGCCCGGTTCCAGGGCGAAGGCCGCGAACGCGAGCACGCCGAGCGCGAAGAACGCGATCGTCGCGCCGCCGTAGCCGACGCCGGCGCCGAGGAACGCCGCCCGCGGGGAGCGCGAGTGCCGGGCGTAGTCGGCGGCCAGCGGCACCCACGAGATCGGCATCGCGATCACCAGGTCGACGCTCGTCCAGAAGCCGGAGAATCCGCCGTCGGTGAGCGCGGGCAGATCCTTCATCAGCACGTTCACCAGCAGGTAGACGGTGGACGCGAGCGCCGCCCACACCGCGTAGCGCGCGAGGATCTTGACCACCCGCAGCGGGTACAGCGCCATCACCGTCGCGAGGACGCCGCCGACCAGGACGAACGGCCACCGCTGCCAACCGGTCAGCCGAGCGGCGGCCTCGGCGATCACGAAGACCTCGAACGTCGCCCATCCGACGCACTGCACCAGGTTCAGCACCGTCGGCAGCGCAGACAGCCGCGTTCCGAGCAGGCCCCGCATCATCACCATCGCGGGGGCGCCGACCGACGCGCCTGCGGCCGCGCACAGTCCCAGCAACCCCGACCCGATCACCGCGCCGACGACGACCGCGAGCAGTGTCGCGAGCAGCGACTGGCCCTGCATCACCGTGAACGTCGCGGCGACGGGCAGCAGCAGGGAGATCCCGAGATTGCCCCACAACCCGATCTGGGCGCCGACTCCGAGGGTCCGCGTTGGGGATTCGTCGAGTGTGAAGGACGGCTCGGCCGCGTTCTCGGACACTGGTGACGGTACGACGGACATCGCGCTGCTCCCTACGCCGGAATGACCCGGATCAGGTGTGACGGTCGGAGCGCTCACGCTCCCTCTCAGCCCCTCGTGGGCTCCCGTGCTGGATGGACGCGATCACCTTAGGACGCACGGCCCGTCAACTCCAAGCCGCGCGGAACGCCGGCACCGCGACCACCGTCATCGACCCCGGCGCCACCTCGGTGAACCCGGCGTCGCGCACGGCCACCACCTCGCCCCGGGACGCCTCGACGGCGAGAGCCGCCCAACGGTCCGGGCCGGCGTCGCGCACCGAGCAGCGGAAGCCGCCTCCGGCCCAGTCCGCCGCCTCGGCCGTGGTCATCGCCCCGGCCAGCAGCATCGCCGCGTGCCCGACCTGGGCGGCCGCCTTGCCGACGGTCATGCCGAGCTCGGCGTTCACCCACAGCACCGGAACGCCCGCGACCGGGTCCCCCGGCTCGTCGTGAACGAGGTCGGTGCCGCCGATCTGCAGCTTCCGGATCCGGGGATCGAGCGCGCCGACCGGGCCGGGTACCAGTGCGCGGGCCTGCGCGCCGTCGATCAGTGCGGTGACCCCGGCGACGTCCTGCGCGGCCAGCCACTGCGCGCCGCGGGCCCGCCGGGCCACCTTGCGGATCCGGGCACCGGTCCACGCGAGGTAGTCGCCGCGCCACGGACCCGGTTCGCCGTCCGGACCGAGCCCGACCCGGACGTCGAGACACAACGCGGCGGTCGCCGCGGCCGCCGCAGCGAGCAGGGCACTGCGGGCCGGAGGGCCGACCTTCGGGATGTGCAGCACCAACGGCATCGCCAGCACCTGCGCCGGATCGTCCGGATCGGCGCGGTGGCCGTAGCCGGCGCGGAGCACCGCGTGCCGGGCCGCGAAGCCCGCGTCGTCGACGCGCGGCGATGCGTCGGCCTCGTGCGGCGGCATCAGAGCGGGACCCGGCGCACCAGCCCGTCGACGGCGTCGGCGGCCTCGACCTCGTCGCGGGTGACACCGAGCACGAACAGCACCGCGTCGAGGAACGGGTGCGACAGCGCGGTGTCCGCCACCTCGCGCAGCGCGGGCTTGGCGTTGAACGCGACACCGAGCCCGGCGGCGTTGAGCATGTCGATGTCGTTGGCACCGTCCCCGACCGCGACGGTCTGCTCCATCGGCACCCCGACCTGCGCGGCGAACGTGCGCAGCGCGCGGGCCTTGGCGGCACGGTCGACCACGTCGCCGACGACCCGACCGGTGAGCTTGCCGTCGACGATCTCGAGGGTGTTCGCCTCGACGAAGTCCAGTTCGAGTTCGTGCGCGAGGCCCTCGATCACCTGACGGAAGCCACCGGACACGACGCCGCAGTGGAACCCGAGGCGCCGCAGGGTCCGGATGGTGGTGCGGGCGCCCGGGGTCAGTTCCAGCGTCCGGCCGACCTCGTCGATGACCGACGCGTCGAGACCGGCGAGGGTCGCGACCCGCTGGTGCAGCGACTCGGTGAAGTCGATCTCGCCGCGCATCGCCGCCTCGGTGACCTCCCGGACCTTGTCCTCGACACCCGCGTGGGCGGCGAGCATCTCGATCACCTCGCCCTGCACCAGCGTGGAGTCCACGTCGAAGACGACCAGGCGCTTCGCCCGGCGCGCGAGGCCCGCGCGCTCGACGGCGATGTCCACGGCCTCGACCATCGCGAGCTCGGACAGCGCGGTGCGCAGCCGCCCGTCCGCGTCGGCGCTGGTGTCGGCGGCGGTGACGAGCAGTTCGAGTCCGGTGACCGGGTAGTCGGCGACACCGCGGATCGCGTCGATGTTGGCGCCCTGCGTGGCCAGCGCGCGGGCGAGGTGACTGAAGGACCGGGCGGTGACCGGGCTGCCGAGGACGACGACCGCGTGCGTGGACGGCGCCGGTCGGTCGGCGGCACCGGCGCCGATCTCCACGTCCACGGTCATGCCCACCGTGGCCATCGCGTCCTCGAGCGCCTCCTGCAGGGCCTCCGGGTCGGCCGGGCACGCGACCAGCACGCCGAGGGTCAACCGGCCGCGGATGACGACCTGCTCGACGTCGAGCAGGCTGACCTGGTGCCGTGACAGCGCGGCCAGCAGCACGGACGTGACACCGGGGCGGTCGCGACCCGTCACCGTGACCAGAACCGTGGTCCCCGACTGCAACTCCGAACCCACCGAGAATCTCCCTCCATCCCGCGGCCGCGCCGCGGGTTTCGTCACCCATTGTGCCAATCACGGTCCTCCCAGCGACAAGGCCCCGCCCGAAATTCGGGCGGGGCCTTGTCGTGGGGGTGGTGCGACGCTTAGTGCACGTCCTCCAGCACGGCGGTGGCCTGCTTGCCACCGTGGCCGGGTCCGACGTGCGCCTCGGCGCGCATCCGCTCGACCATGTGCGGGTAGTGCAGCTCGAACGCGGGGCGCTCCGAGCGGATCCGGGGCAGCTCGGTGAAGTTGTGCCGCGGCGGCGGGCAGCTGGTCGCCCACTCGAGCGAGTTGCCGTAGCCCCACGGGTCGTCGACGGTGACGACCTCGCCGTAGCGGTAGCTCTTGAAGACGTTCCAGATGAACGGCAGCGTGGAGGCACCGAGGATGAACGCGCCGATCGTGGAGATCGTGTTCAGCATCGTGAAACTGTCGGAGGGCAGGTAGTCGGCGTAGCGGCGGGGCATGCCCTCGTTGCCGAGCCAGTGCTGCACCAGGAACGTGGTGTGGAAGCCGATGAAGGTGGTCCAGAAGTGCCACTTGCCGAGGCGCTCGTCCATCAGCCGTCCGGTCATCTTCGGGAACCAGAAGTAGATGCCGGCGTAGGTCGCGAACACGATGGTGCCGAAGAGCACGTAGTGGAAGTGGGCGACGACGAAGTACGAGTCGGTGACGTGGAAGTCGAGCGGCGGGCTGGCGAGCAGGACGCCGGACAGACCACCGAACAGGAAGGTCACGATGAAGCCGACGGAGAACAGCATCGGCGACTCGAACGTCAGCTGGCCCTTCCACATGGTGCCGATCCAGTTGAAGAACTTCACACCGGTCGGGACCGCGATCAGGAACGTCATGAACGAGAAGAACGGCAGCAGCACCGCGCCGGTGGCGTACATGTGGTGCGCCCATACGGCGACCGACAGGGCGGCGATGCCGAGGGTGGCGTAGACCAGGCCGCTGTAGCCGAACAGCGGTTTGCGCGAGAAGACCGGGAAGATCTCCGAGACGATGCCGAAGAACGGCAGCGCGATGATGTACACCTCGGGGTGGCCGAAGAACCAGAACAGGTGCTGCCAGAGCAGGACTCCGCCGTTGGCGGGGTCGAAGATGTGGGCGCCGAAGTGCCGGTCCACGAACACGCCGAGCAGGGCCGCGGTCAGCAGCGGGAAGGCGAGCAGGATCAGGACGCTGGTCACCAGGATGTTCCAGGTGAAGATCGGCATCCGGAACATCGTCATGCCGGGGGCGCGCAGGCACACCACGGTGGTGATCATGTTGACACCACCGAGGATGGTGCCGAGGCCGCTGACGGCGAGGCCGAGGATCCACAGGTCGGCGCCGACACCGGGCGAGTGCAGGGCGTCGGTCAGCGGGCTGTAGGCCGTCCAGCCGAAGTCGGCGGCACCGCCCGGGGTGATGAAGCCGGCGGTCGCGACGGTGGAACCGAACAGGTAGAGCCAGTAGCTGAAGGCGTTCAGACGCGGGAACGCCACGTCGGGCGCACCGATCTGCAGCGGCAGGATGTAGTTGGCGAAGCCGAACACGATCGGCGTCGCGTACATCAGCAGCATCAGCGTGCCGTGCATCGTGAACAGCTGGTTGAACTGCTCGTTCGACAGGAACTGCATGCCCGGGACCGCGAGCTCCGTACGCATCAGCAGCGCCATCAGGCCACCGACGAGGAAGAACGCGAACGACGTCACCATGTACATGATCCCGAGCACCTTGGGATCGGTCGTGGTGATCATCTTGTAGATGTACGAGCCCTTGGGTCCCAGTCTCGCCGGGAACGGCCGTTTGGCCGTTAGCTCGGGGACTGGCTGGGGCGCTACGGCAGTCACTGATCCTCCTGATTGTGCCCTTGGTCGCTCCGCAGGCTCGCTCAGGACGTCCGGCCCCGGGCTGCGAGGCGAACGTCCTCATGGCTTGCGCTCTGAGGAATCGTAGACCGTCGCCCCACGATCCGCGGAGCCGGTCCTACCCACTGTCGTACTTCGTGTCGCGTAACCCGGTCAGCCCACCTCTGACCAGGGAGTACGGGGACGATCGATCGGCGTGCCGTCGACGACGAGGTCGAGCCGCTCTTGATGAAAGGCGACGAGGCCCGCGATCTGCGGGCAGTCGGGCAGCGGGCTCTCGTAGCTCCACGCGATGTCCGTCCCGGCGTCGCCGACCCCGTCGACGGAGTAGTACGACGCCGCACCCTTGTAGGCGCAGTAGGTGCGGGTCGCCGTGGGCACCAGCCGAACGCGGACGTCGTCGCGCGGCAGGTAGAAGCGCGTCACGGGCAGCATCGTCTCGAACACCGCGAGCGGCCGCTCCGACTCGGCGAGCAGCAGGCCCCCGAGCTTCATGCGGACCCGCCGGGAGCTGCGACGGACGTCGACCCGGTGGAAGGGATCGCGCGGGTGACCGAGGATCGGCTCGTCCTCCTCCCACCAGTCGAAGGCCTCGGGGTCCAGCAGCACCAACGTGGACAGCACCTCGTCCGCGGGCCGGAACGCGGCACCGGGGCACACCCCGTCGTCGGTGACGACGTCGAGCGCGGTTCCGTGGCAGGTGTGCGCGGCGAAACCGACTCCCGGGCCGAGCGCCGGACCGGCCTGCTCGTCCAGGAACACCGGCATCTGGGTGCCCGCACGCCCCGCGGCCGGCGACAGCGTGCCCTGCACGTCGCGGATCGGCACCGCGTACACCGGGACCACCCGGCGGGGCTCCCACACCAGCACCGCGTCGAGGGAGTCGGCCACCACCCGGTCGCCACGGCGAGCACGGATCCGTTTTCCGGTCGGCAGGTATCGAAGCTCGCCCAGCTCCTGCAACAACCTCTTGCGCATCGAGACGGCCATGCCCTCCATGGTGCGCGCCGCGACCGCCGGGCGGCCACGAATCGACCCCGAGCAGTTGCTAAGGTTTCGCTTACCTAACTACCTCGGGAGATTTCGTGAAGGTCCGCAAGAACCCACTCCTCGCGCTGGCGAGCTGCGCCGCCGTCGCCCTGGTCGGCCTCACCGGCTGCTCGTCCGCGGAGGACACCGATTCGCGGTCCGGCTCGACCGACGTCGCCGGCGCCGCGTTCCCCCGCACCGTCGAGCACGCGATGGGGTCCACGGAAATCCCCCGCGCCCCGAAGCGGGTCGTCGCCCTCGACACCAGCTACTCGGATGCGGTGCTGCTGCTCGAATCGGATCTCGTCGGCTACGTCACCTACCGGACCCCCACGCTGCCCGACTACCTCGGCGACGCCCGCGCCACCCACGCGAAGGACGCGGTCCCGGTCGGTGAGCTGACCACACCCAGCCTGGAGACGATCGCCGAGCTGCGGCCGGATCTGATCGTGTCCGCGAAGGTTCGCCACGCCGCCCTGTACGACCAGCTGGCGAAGATCGCGCCGACGATCATGTCCGAGACCACCGGGCCGACCTGGAAGGACAACATCCGGCTGCTGGGTGCGGCGCTCGGCAAGGAGGACCTGGCCGAGCGGAAGATCGACGCCTACCAGGACCGGGCGGCGGCGGTGGGCGCGGACATCAACGCGAAGGCGAACGCCCCGACCGTCTCGGTCGTCCGATTCGCCGGCGAGCCGACGGCCCGGATCTACCGCACCACCTCGTTCAGCGGCATCGTTCTCGCCGACGCCGGTCTGGCGCGCCCGGCGAGCGCGGCACCGGATCCGGCGAAGGCGTCCAGCATCTCCAACGACATCAGTCCCGAGCTGATCCCGGAGGCCGACGCCGACCTGATCGTGGTCAGCCCTACAAGTCCGGCGGCGACAAGGTGGCCGACGCGGCCCGGCCCTTCGTGACCAACCCCCTGTGGGCGGGCCTGCGGGGCCGCAAGATCGACGTCGACGACACCGTGTGGATGTCCGCGGTCAGCGTCCAGGGCGCCGAGGGCATCCTCGACGACCTCGCCGCCGCCTACGAGGTCGACCCGCACCACGGTCGCTGACGTGTCCTAGTCTCGAACCGCCCGACACCCCAGAAGGACCCACACCATGCGCAAGCCCCACCCCGTCCGCCGCGCGCTGCCGGCGGCGCTGCTCGCCGCCTCGGCCGTCGTGCTCACCGCCTGCGGCGGTTCCGGCACCGACGACGCGGCGAGCACCATCGTGCGCAGCACCACGAACGTCGCCGGTGCCGGCGTCCTCGGCAACGACCGCGACACCACGAATCCGTGCGGTCCGGCCACGCCCGTCGACCCGGCCGGCGTCACCGGATCCGTCCGGAAGGTCGCGCACGCGGCCGGCGAGACCGAGGTCCCCGCGGACCCGCAGCGGATCGTCGTCCTCGACACCGACAAGCTCGACACCGTGTGTGCGCTCGGACTGCAGGATCGCCTCGTCGGCGCCGCGGTCCCGGACCAGGTCGGCGCGCCGCCGAAGTATCTCGGCCCGACGATCGCGGACGTCGAGACGGTCGGCACGCTGCCGGAGCCGAACTTCGAGAAGATCGCCGCCCTGAAGCCGGACCTGATCCTGGGCACGAAGTTCCGGGCGCCCGATGCGTACCAACGCCTGAGCGCGATCGCGCCGACCGTGTACACCGAGAAGGTCGGCATCACGTGGAAGGACAACTTCCTGCTCGACGGCGCCGCGCTCGGTCGCGGCGCCGATGCCCGGCGACTCCTCGACGAGTACCAGGTCGCGGCCACCGAGACCGGGAGGTCCCTGAACGCCTCGGAGACGCAGGCCTCCGTCGTGCGGTTCCGTCCCGGGTCGATCCGGGTCTACGGCCCCGACAGCTTCCCCGGGCAGGTGCTCGCGGACGCGGGGGTGCAGCGTCCGGAGTTCCAGCGGCTCGAGGGCGCCAAGGACCGGCGATTCACGGAGATCAGTGAGGAGGAGCTGCCGAAGGCCGAGGGCGACGTGATCTACGTCAGCTTCTTCGGTGACGACGCGCAGGATCAGGGTGTCGAGGTGATGAACGGCGACCTCTGGCAGAAGCTCGGCGCCGTGCAGGACAAGCGGGTGTTCAAGGTCGACGACGAGATCTGGATGACCGGCATCGGTGTCGTCGCCGCCCACGACATCCTCGGCGATCTCGAGGCGTCGCTCAATGGCTACGTCAACTAGGCCCCGGCCGCCGCGGGCCGCGCCGAGCGCCTTCCGGTACTGATGGCCGTCCCCGAGTTCATCACCGCGCTCCGCGCTCACGTCGGACACGCCCCGTTGTGGCTGTCCGGCGTGAGCGCGGTCGTCGTCGACGAGGGCGGACGGATCCTGTTGGCGCGCAGGGCCGACAACGGCCACTGGGCGATCGTGTCCGGCATCCTCGAGCCGGGCGAGCAGCCGGCGACGGCGATCGTCCGGGAGATCCGCGAGGAGACCGGCGTCGAGGTCCAGGTGATCCGGCTGACGAGCGTCGACGTCACCCCTCCCCTCACCCACGCCAACGGCGACCACGCCCAGTACCTGGACCTGTGCTTCCTGGCCCGGTACGTGAGCGGCGTTCCGCACCCCGCCGACGACGAGAACCTCGAGGTCGGCTGGTTCTCCCCCGACGCGTTGCCTGCTCCGCTCAACGCGACGTCGGTCGGCCGGATCGAGAAGGCGCTGCGGGGCGACGAGGCGACCTGGTTCGACCGCGACTGACTCAGCCGGCGATCGCGGTCTCCCACAGACCCATGACGTTGCCCTCGGGGTCCTTGAAGTAGGCCGCGAAGCCCATCTCCCCGACCGTGGTCTTCTCCCCGATCGGTTCGCCGCCGAGCGTGGTGATCTTCGCCATCGCGTCGTCGATGCTGTCGACGTGGATGGTGATCACCGGCCCGGCCGGGAAGGACGGTTCACGCTCGAACATGCCGCCGCCGATGTAGCCGGGTTCGGACGGCATCCCGGTCTCGGCGACCGGTCCGGTGGACACGGTCGTGTAGTTCAGTTCCGGCACCTCGACGATCGTCCACCCGAACGCCTCTCGATAGAACTCGCGCGCCCGGTTCCCGTCGCCGAACGGGATCTCGAAGTGCACCACCCGACCGCTCATCGCCGCCTCCTCGTGTGGGTGAACCAGACGATTCGACGCTAGCCCCGATCGGAGCGGGTTTGAAGAGCCCGGACGCCGACAACCGAATGTGGCCGTCGTTCAGTCGAACTGAACGACGGCCACATTCGGTCGAGCGGAGGTCTCTAGAAGTCCCAGTCCTCGTCCTCGGTGTTGACGGCCTTGCCGATGACGTAGCTGGACCCGGAGCCGGAGAAGAAGTCGTGGTTCTCGTCCGCGTTCGGGGACAGCGCCGACAGGATCGCCGGGTTGACGTCCGTCTCGTCCTTCGGGAACAGGCCCTCGTAGCCGAGGTTCATCAGGGCCTTGTTGGCGTTGTAACGCAGGAACTTCTTGACGTCCTCGGTGAGGCCGACCTCGTCGTAGAGGTCCTGCGTGTACTCGACCTCGTTGTCGTACAGCTCGAACAGCAGCTCGAACGTGTAGTTCTTGAGGTCGTCGCGCTCCTCCTGCGTGAGCTGCTCGAGCCCGCGCTGGTACTTGTAGCCGATGTAGTAGCCGTGCACCGCCTCGTCGCGGATGATCAGCCGGATCAGGTCCGCGGTGTTGGTGAGCTTGGCCCGCGACGACCAGTACATCGGCAGGTAGAAGCCGGAGTAGAACAGGAACGACTCGAGCAGCGTCGAGGCGACCTTCCGCTTGAGCGGGCTGTCGCCGTTGTAGTACTCGAGGACGATCTCGGCCTTGCGCTGCAGGTTCGGGTTCTCCTCCGACCAGCGGAACGCGTCGTCGATCTCCCGGGTCGAGCACAGCGTCGAGAAGATCGAGCTGTAGCTCTTCGCGTGCACCGACTCCATGAACGCGATGTTGGTGTACACCGCCTCCTCGTGCGGGGTCAGCGCGTCGGGGATCAGGCTGACGGCACCGACGGTGCCCTGGATGGTGTCGAGCAGCGTGAGGCCGGTGAACACCCGCATCGTGAGCTGCTTCTCGCCCGCGGTCAACGTGTTCCACGACGGGATGTCGTTGGAGACCGGGACCTTCTCCGGCAGCCAGAAGTTGCCGGTGAGGCGGTCCCACACCTCCGCGTCCTTGTCGTCGGGGACGCGGTTCCAGTTGATCGCCGACACCCGGTCGATCAGCTTGATCTTCTGGCTCACGATTTCCTCACTCCGTTCGAACGATCGGCCACCGGCGTCACAGCATGCACGAGACGCAACCCTCGACCTCGGTGCCCTCCAGTGCCATCTGCCGCAGGCGGATGTAGTACAGGGTCTTGATGCCCTTGCGCCACGCGTAGATCTGCGCCCGGTTGACGTCGCGGGTGGTGACGGTGTCCTTGAAGAACAGCGTCAGCGACAGGCCCTGGTCCACGTGCTGGGTGGCCGCGGCGTAGGTGTCGATGATCTTCTCGTACCCGATCTCGTACGCGTCCTGGTAGTACTCCAGGTTGTCGTTGGTCAGGTAGGGCGCCGGGTAGTAGACGCGGCCGATCTTGCCTTCCTTGCGGATCTCGATCTTCGACGCCACCGGGTGGATGGAGCTGGTGGAGTGGTTGATGTACGAGATCGAGCCGGTCGGCGGGACGGCCTGCAGGTTCTGGTTGTAGATGCCGTGCTGCTGCACCGACGTCTTGAGCTCACGCCAGTCGTCCTGGGTCGGGATGTGCACGCCGGCCTCGGAGAACAGTGCACGCACCCGCTCGGTGGCCGGCTCCCACACCTGATCGGTGTACTTGTCGAAGTACTCACCCGAGGCGTACTTCGAGTCCGGGAATCCGGCGAAGTACGTGCCGCGCTCCTTCGCGATCTCGTTCGAGGCACGGATCGCGTGGAACACCACGGTGTAGAAGTACATGTTCGTGAAGTCGATGCCCTCCTCGGATCCGTAGTGGATCCGCTCGCGGGCGAGGTAGCCGTGCAGATTCATCTGCCCGAGACCGATCGCGTGGCCCTCGTCGTTGGCCTTCTTGATCGACGGCACCGAGTCGATGGAGGTCTGGTCGGCGACCGCGGTCAGCGCCCGGATGGAGACCTCGATGGTCTTCGCGAAGTCCGGCGAGTCCATCGCCTTCGCGATGTTCAGCGACCCGAGGTTGCAGGAGATGTCCTTGCCGATGTGGCTGTAGGACAGGTCGTCGTTGAACTCCGACGGCGTCGAGACCTGCAGGATCTCCGAGCACAGGTTCGAGTGGGTGATCTTGCCCTTGATCGGGTTGGCCCGGTTCACGGTGTCCTCGTACATGATGTACGGGTAGCCGGACTCGAACTGCAGCTCGGCGACGGTCTGGAAGAACTCGCGTGCCTTGATCTTCGACTTGCGGATCCGCTTGTCGTCGACCATCTCGTAGTACTTCTCGGTGACGTTGATGTCCGCGAACGGCACGCCGTAGATGCGTTCGACGTCGTACGGCGAGAAGAGGTACATGTCCTCGTTCTTCTTCGCCAGCTCGAACGTGATGTCCGGGATGACGACACCGAGGGACAGCGTCTTGATGCGGATCTTCTCGTCGGCGTTCTCGCGCTTGGTGTCGAGGAACCGGTAGATGTCCGGGTGGTGCGCGTGCAGGTACACCGCGCCGGCACCCTGACGGGCACCGAGCTGGTTGGCGTAGGAGAAGGAGTCCTCGAGCAGCTTCATGATCGGGATGACGCCGGAGGACTGGTTCTCGATCTTCTTGATCGGGGCACCGTGTTCGCGAACGTTGCTGAGCAGCAACGCGACTCCGCCGCCGCGCTTGGACAGCTGCAGCGCCGAGTTGATCGAGCGGCCGATGGACTCCATGTTGTCCTCGATGCGCAGCAGGAAGCACGACACGGGCTCGCCGCGCTGCTTCTTGCCGGAGTTGAGGAACGTCGGGGTGGCCGGCTGGAACCGGCCGGAGATGATCTCGTCGACCAGCTGCATCGCCAGGTGCTCGTCCCCGTCGGCGAGGGTCAGGGCGACCATGCAGACACGATCCTCGAAGCGCTCGAGGTACCGCTTGCCGTCGAACGTCTTGAGCGTGTACGAGGTGTAGTACTTGAACGCACCCAGAAAGGTCGGGAACCGGAACTTCTGCGCGTAGGCGTGGTCGATCAGGTCCTTGACGAAGTTGCGCGTGTACTTGTCGAGAACCTCACGCTCGTAGTAGTTCTCGCGGATGAGGTAGTCGAGCTTCTCGTCCAGGTTGTGGAAGAAGACGGTGTTCTGGTTGACGTGCTGCAGGAAGTACTGGTGCGCGGCCTCGCGGTCCTTGTCGAACTGGATCTCGCCGTTCGGACCGTACAGGTTCAGCATCGCGTTGAGCGCGTGGTAGTCCAGCTCCCCCGCCGACGCGTCGGGTCGTGCCGCAGCGCGCTCTACACTCCCAGCCGGGGCTGAATCTGTGATGGTCGGTGCCACTGTTCACTCTCCATGAATTGTTCGAGGCCCTCGCGCACGGCGACGACGTCCTCTGCTGTTCCCATGAGTTCGAAGCGGTACAGGTACGGGACCTGACACTTCCTAGAAATAATGTCTCCGGCAACGCAATACGACTCCCCGAAGTTCGTATTGCCGGCCGCGATGACGCCGCGGATCCGCGCACGGTTGTGCTCGTTGTTGAGAAACCGCACGACCTGGCGGGGGACGTAGTGGGTGTCCCGCCCGGTCACCGTCATCCCACCGCCGTAGGTGGGGACGATCAGGACGTACGGTTCCTCGACCGCGAACGTGCCGTCACGATCGTGCAGCGGGATCCGGGCGGCCGGGATCCCCAGCTTCTGCACGAAGCGGTGGGTGTTCTCCGACGCGCTGGAGAAGTAGACCAGCGAAGTCACAGCCGACCATCTCCACGGGATCGATCAGGCGGCGGACGTCGCGAGGGACTTGATGCGGTCCGGACGGAAGCCCGCCCAGTGCTCGTCACCGGCCACCACCACGGGCGCCTGCAGGTACCCCAGCGCCATCACGTAGTCGCGGGCCTCCGAGTCCTCGGTGATGTCCACCACGGTGTACTCGATCCCGGCCTTGTCGAGCGCCCGGTAGGTCGCATTGCACTGAACGCACGCCGGCTTGGTGTAGACGGTGATGCTCATGTAAGTCCCTCTCTCCCCTGGCTTACGAGATGGTCAGTGACGATGACGCGGTACTGCGCTGACTCGAATACTGCGGCGAGCCGGATGCTGCGGCGAGCCGGTACTGCAGACGCGATGAAAGACCCCCGAGAGCGGACCGCGGCACAATTTCGTGACGCCATCTCACCCGCTGGAGCAGTCCCACGGCCTGCATTTCTCGACCGTTCCGGCACTGCCCTCTCGGTGTCTCTGACACTACACCTAGTGGCCGACATATCCACATAGCGCGAGATGTTGTGAACCACATTCGTGAAATTCCCAGGTCGTAAGGCCCACCCGGAGGCGTGTCGCGTCTCGCTCCGGCGTGTCGCGCGTCACACTTCCGGCGGACCGCACCGGAAGTCGCGCCGATGTGCACGGCCCCCCTAGGGTGAGGTGGTGCCGAGCCCCGACGAACCCCACCTGAGCGCCGAGGTCCGCGCCGTCACCGCGTTGACCCCCAGCCTGCGCCGGGTCCGGTTCGGCGGCCCGGATCTGGCCGGGTTCGCCACCAGCGGCGACCCGGACGAGCGCCTGCTGATCGATTTCGGCGACGGCCACCGGCGCAGCTACACGGTGCGGGCCTGGCATCCGCACGAGCAGACCGTCGACGTCGACTTCGCGGTGCACGCCGGCGGTGCCGCCGCCGAGTGGGCCCGTGCCGCCACACCCGGATCGCCGGTGCGGCTGTCCCAGCCGAAGGGCTGGTTCCGACCGCCCGCGGACGCGCGCACCCTGCTGCTGTTCGCGGACCTGACCGGGCTGCCCGCCGCGGGCCGCATCGTCGAGTCGCTGCCCGCAGGCACCGCCGCCCACGTCGTCGCCGAGGTCCCGGGCGCCGCCGACGAGCAGCGCTGGTCCGCGACCGCGGACGTCACGGTGACGTGGCTGCACGGCACCGGCAACGGCTCGACGCCGAGCGCCCTGCCGGACGCGCTCGCCGCCCGCACCCGCAACGAGCGCCCCGACTACCTGTGGTTCGGCGGCGAGACCGGTGCGTCCCGCACGATCCGCACCCACCTGCGCCGCGCCCTCGGCTGGCCCGCCGACCGCTACCACGTGATGGGCTACTGGCAGGCCGGCCGGGAACGCTGGCTCGCCCGCTACGCCGAGATCGAGACGCAGATCGAGGAGCTCACGATGCGCGAGCTGGCGTCCGGCAAGTCCCTCGACGAGGTGCGCGACGCCGTCGACGACGCGCTCACCCGGGCCGGACTGTAGGAGCGGGCCGGTCGGCCGTCAGGAGTCGAGCCTGCCGAACCCGACGACCGCGGAATCGTTCGCCCAGTCGACCGTGTGTACGCGGATGCGGCCGAGTTCGTTGCCGCCGACGGTGGTCGCGGTGCCATCGTCGACCGCCACGACGACGTTGGTGTGTTGACCGACCCAGCTCGAGTTGTCGTAGAGGACGACGTCGCCGGCAACGGGTCGGTACCCGCTGCCGACGGGCTCGAATCGGCCCTCGGACCGGTAGTACTCCTCGAGGGTGTACACCCCGGGGATGCGCCAGTGCCCGGAGTTCGGGTTCGACAACGGCCGGCCCGCCTCCCGCATGATCCAGCTGACGAAGTCCGCGCACCACGGCTCCCGGACTCCCTCGGAGTAGAAGGTGCCCGGGCGCTGCGCGTCGTGTTCGGCTTCGAGCAGGTCGACGATCCGTGCCTGGTCGGAGGTGAGCGCGGCGCGGTCGACGTCGGGGAACGACGCGGTGTCCCACGGCAGGTACCGGCTCGGCAGCGACCACAGCACCCCGCCGACGAGGGCGGCGAGCACGGCGAGGCCGGCGGCGGTCCACCCCAGGACGCGCCGTCGCCTGCCGGTCGTCGAAGCGGTCATCGGACCACGGTAGCCGGAACACGACGGTGGGGTCCGCCCGGAACCCGGGCGGACCCCACGGCCTCGCGGTCGCTCAGCTCCTGGCGTGCCTGCCTGCGGAACCGTCGTACGCGGCCCGGTCCTCGAGCTCGTCGATCTCCGAGATCAGCTCGCTGTCGGCACCGCCGACGGACAGGACGTCGGCGGCGGCCTGCGCGGCCCGCTCGGCCTCGAGCTGCTCGATGCCGCTGTGGGTCCGGAGCGCGACCTCCTTCAGGAAGGCGATCGCGACCAGGCTCAGCATCGCGAGGACGCCGGAGATCAGGAACACCCGTGCGGTGGCGTCACCGTAGGCGGCGCGCACGATGGTCGAGATCGACTCGGGCAGGTCCTTGAGGTTCGACAGCCCGGCACCGGAGCCGCCGGCCTCGCTCAGGTCCACGCCGGCCGCGACGAGCCCCTTCGTGATCAGGTCGGAGACGTGCGTGGACAGCACCGCGCCGAGCACCGAGACACCGGCGGCGCCGCCGAGCGACCGGAAGAAGGCGACGGTCGCGCTGGCCGAACCGAGATCCGTCGGTGCGACGTTGTTCTGCACCGGCAGCACGAGGTTCTGCATCGTCATGCCCATGCCTGCGCCGAGGACGAACAGGTAGACGCCGATCAGCACCATGTTGGTGTCGTGGTCGGTGGTCGAGAGCAGGAGGAAGCCCGCGGACATGCCGATCGCGCCGCCGATCAGGTAGCGCTTCCACTTGCCGTACTTGGTGATCAGCGCCCCGGACACGGTGGCCGAGAGCATCGATCCGATCACCATCGGCAGCGTCAGCAAACCCGCCGCGGTCGGCGAGTAGCCACGCGCGATCTGGAAGTACTGGCCCAGGAACACCGCGCCGCCGAACATCGCGACACCGACGGCGATGCTCGCGAGGGTGGCCAGCGTCATCGTGCGGTCGCGGAACAGCCGCAGCGGGACCACCGGATCCTTGGCCCGGGTCTCGGCGAACACCGCGAGACCCAGGAGCACGACACCGACCGCGACGAGCTCGTAGGAGGTCGCGGACCCCCACGCGAAGTTCTTGCCGGCCAGGGTGACCCAGATCAGGAGCACGCTGACGCCGGCGGCGATCAGGGTGGCACCCGCGTAGTCGATCTTCACGTCCCGCTTGACGACCGGCAGGTTCAGGGTGCGGCCGATGACGACGAGCGCTATCACGGCGAGCGGTGCGCCGACGAAGAAGCACCACCGCCATCCGAGCCAGCTGGTGTCGACGATGAGGCCACCGAGCAGCGGACCGGCGACGGTCGCGACGGACATGACCGCGGCCATCGGCCCCTGGTAGCGGCCACGCTCACGCGGGCTGAACATCGCGGCGATGATGATGATGCCGAGGGCCTGCAGGCCGCCGAGGCCGAGGCCCTGGACGACGCGGAACCCGATCAGCATCGGGACGCTGGTCGACAGGCCGGCGAGCACGGAGCCGAGGGTGAACAGCAGCAGCGACAGCTGGATCAGGAGCTTCTTGCTGACGAGGTCGGCGAACTTGCCCCAGATCGGGGTGGTCGCGGTGGACGCCAGCAGGGTCGCCGTGACGACCCACGTGTACTGGTCCTGGGTGCCGTGCAGTTCCGTGATGATCGTCGGAAGGGCGTTCGAGACGATCGTCGACGACAGGAACGCCACGAACATGCCGAGCAGGAGGCCGACGAGCGCCTCGATGCGCTGCTTGTGGGTCATCCCACCCGACAACGCCTCTTCTGTGGCTGGTGGACTGTCCGGGGACACGGACGAACTCATGCTCACTCCTCTTGGGTACGAGTCACGCGCACTCACGAACGCGGAATCAAGAACGCCGCCGACGAACGTCGGCCGCGATGTGGACGCGGATCAGTGCGCGCGGGTCACCTGGTTCGGTTCCGTCCCGACGACGCCGCGCAGCCTGTCGAGGCGAGCCGTCAGGTCCTCCACCTCGTCGTCGGTCCAGTCGGCCATCATCGACAGGGCCCACTGAAGCTGCGCCTCGCGATGCACCCGCAGGGCCTCGACTCCGGCCTCCGACAGCGAGAGCAGCGTGGCCCGCCCGTCGAGCGGATCAGGGGTGCGCACGACGTAGCCGAGCGACTCCGCGTGGGCGACCTGCCTGCTGAGCGCGGACTGCGTCACCCGCAGGTCCTCGGCCACCATGCTCGGTCGATGCCCCTCCACACAGGCGATGTGGGACAGCAGCGCCCCCAACGGGGGCGGCAGCGTGCCGAGGTGCGGACTGCGGGCCGAGAACGAGCGCGCCTGCCGGACCAGCCCGCGCAACGACTCGATCAGATTCGATGCGGATTCCGGACTGACCATCTCACCCTCCATTAGTTGATGCTTGCAACCATAAACGATTTGATTGCATGCTGCAACTATCTAACGGTGTGACCGTCACCCCACCTCGTCGCCGAGCCTGCGCAGCAACGCCGACAGCGTCCGCAGGTCGGCCGGGTCCCACAGCGCCAGCCGCTCCCGCCAGCGCGCCACGTGTTCGTCACGCTGCGCGGTCAACCGGGCCCGACCGTCCGTGGTCAGCTCCACGAGCTTCGCCCGCGCGTCACACGGGTCCGGAATCCGCCGCACCAACCCGAGCCGGGTCAGCGCGTCGATCTGCCGGGTCAGCGTGGACTTCTCCACCCCCAACTCCGCGATCAGCGTCGCCATCCGCACCGCGTCGTCCTGTCGGGTGAGCAGCATCAGCAGCGGATAGCACGCCGGGTCCAGTTTCGGGTCGATCTCGTGCGCCCTGGCCCGGGTGCTGATGCTGCCGCGACGCCACATGTCCACCAGCTCGGCCTCGAGCTCCCCGATCGGATCCGGTCCCACCTCGCAGCATTCCTTCCTCACCCGTCGACGCACACCCGACGCGCAGGGCGGACGCGCCGAGCGGTTCCGTCGACGCCCCCACCGATGCAAGATGGTGCACGACCCTCTGTACTACACGAGCCTCGGGAGGCTGGCGTGGATCCACTGGTCGCGATCGCCCACGGCACGGTTCTCGGCGCCGAGCACGACGGCGTGCTGTCCTTCAAGGGCATCCCCTATGCGGCGCCGCCGGTCGGCGAGCACCGTTTCGCCGCCCCGGCTCCCCCGACGCACTGGGACTGGGTGCGTCATGCGTCCCGGTTCGGGCACACCGCACCGAAACCGCCCTACCCAACGCCGATCGCCCACCTGCTCGCCGAACCGGACCACCCCGGTGACGACTTCCTGAACCTGAACGTGTGGACCCCCAGCCTCGACGGCCGCGCGCCCGTCCTGGTCTGGATCCACGGCGGCGCCTTCGCCAACGGGTCCGGCGCGGTCGACACCTACGACGGCGCCGCGTTCGCGCGCGACGGGATCGTCTGCGTGACGTTCAACTACCGGCTGGGCGCCGAGGGCTTCCTGCTGATCGACGGGGCGCCGGCCAACCGCGGCCTGCTCGACCAGGTTGCCGCCCTGCGCTGGGTGCGCGAGAACATCGGGTGCTTCGGCGGCGACCCCGACCGGGTGACCATCGCCGGCGAGTCCGCGGGCGCGATGAGCGTGACGACGCTGCTGTCGATGCCGGCCACCGAAGGCCTGTTCGGGCGGGTGATCGCGCAGAGCGGTGCCGGACACCACGTGATGACGAGCGGGACCGCGAAGAAGGTGACGGCCGCACTCGCCGACCATCTCGGGGTGCCCCCGACGGTGGCGGGGTTCGCGTCGGTGTCGCCGCCGGATCTGGTCGCCGCCCAGGCGGAGCTGTCGGGACGGATCGCGCGCGAACCGGATCCGGTCGCGTGGGGCGAGATCGCCGCGGACTCGATGGCCTTCGAGCCGTGCGTGGACGGAGACGTGCTCACCACCCGGCCGATCGACGCCCTCACCGCAGGCACCCGCACCGGGGTGGACGTGCTGATCGGAACGAACTCCGACGAGTTCACGCTGTTCCTGATGCCGAGCGGCGTCGCCGACGCGGTACCGGTGGAGGCACTGGTTCTGACCGCGACCGCACTCGGGCTCGACCCGGACGCCGCCCTCGCCGCGTATCACGCGGACCGTCCCGGATCGACCCCGGGCGAGGTGCTCGCCGCGATCCTGCGCGACCGCACCTTCTGGATTCCCGCGATCCGCGTGGCCGAGGCCCGCTCGGCCCACGACGCGGACACCCACGTCTACGAATTCACCTGGCGGACACCGCTCGTCAACGACCGCCTCGGCGCCACGCACGCCCTCGAGCTCGGGTTCGTGTTCGACACCCTGGGCAAGCCGGGCACCGGACTGCTGGCCGGACCGAACCCGCCTCAGGAACTCGCCGACGAGATGCACCGGGCCTGGGTCGAATTCGTGCGCAGCGGCGACCCGGGCTGGCCCGCCTACGGCGCCGACCGCACGGTCCGGATGTTCGGCGGCGACGCCGAGCACATCGCCGACCCGCGCGCCGACCTGCGCGAACTGTGGGACGGGATCCGATAGCCAGGCGCACCCGGTGTCGCCGACCCGAACCACCGAGGGCGGGTCCGCGCCGCGAACCCGCCCTCGGTGCCGTGCTCTCGGTCGAACTCAGCGGGTGCCGCTGATGCCGCCGTCCACCGGGATCACGGTGCCGGTCAGGTAGGAACCCGCCCGCGACGACAGGAAGATCGCCGTGCCCGCGATGTCCTGCTCGGTGCCGACCCGGCCGAGCGGGACGTTGCCCTCCACCGCCGACTTCAGCTCGGGGTCGTCGAGGGCGAAGGCCATCATCTTCGTCGGGAACGGTCCCGGCGCAACGGCATTGACGGTGATGTACTCCCCCGCCAGCGTCGCGGCCAGCTTGCGGGTCAGCATGTGCACCGCCGCCTTCGACGCCCCGTACGAGAAGTTGTCGGTGTCCGAGACCACCAGCCCGTCGATCGACCCGACGTTGATCACCCGTGCCGGGTCGTCGACGGTCGCCGCCGCCCGCAGCTGCGGCAACAGCCGCTGCGTCAGCAGGAACACCGACTTGACGTTGACGTTCATGATCTTGTCGAACCCGGAGGCCGGGAACTCGTCGACCGGTGCACCCCAGGTGGCGCCGGCGTTGTTGACCAGCACGTCCACCCGGTCGAACGTCCCGGCCACGAACCCGGCGAGGTCCGCGACACCCTCCTCGGTGCTCAGGTCCGCCGGGTGCGCGACCACGTCGCCGAACCCGGACAGTTCCGCGGCCGCGGACTCGCAGGCGTCGGGCTTGCGGGACGAGATGATCACCCGCGCACCGGCTTCGGCGAAGCCCTTCGCGATCATCATCCCGATGCCGCGGGTGCCGCCGGTGACGACGACGTTCTTGCCCGCGACGTCGAACAGGCCGGCTGCTTCACTCATGGACACTCCCTTTCGTGTGTGTGGTGCGCGTCCGGGCTCCGATCGACCCCGAACGCGCACCACAGCGGCACCGCCGCACGGTCGGTCAGGGCTGGAAGACCAGACGCCCCACGGTGCTTCCGTCACCGAGCCGACCGACGCCGTCGGCCACGTCGGCCAGTGCCCGACGTTCACCGATCAGCGGCCGCAGCAGGCCCGCGTCCGCGAGCCTGGTCAGCTCGGTGTGACACTCGTCGATCACCGCCGGGTTCTGCGACTGGTACAGGCCCCAGTGCAACCCGACGATCGAGTAGTTCTTGATCAGTGCGTGGTTGAGCGCGGGCTGCGGGATCGTGCCGCCGGCGAAACCGATCACCACGATCCGGCCCTCGAAGGCGATGCACTTCGTGGACCCGTTGTAGGCATCGCCCCCGACCGGGTCGAACACGATGTCGGCGCCGTGGCCGCCGGTGAACTCCTTGACGATCGAGACGAAGTCCTCGCTGCGGCGGTCGATCACCAGATCCGCGCCCAGCTCCTTGGCGTACGCGGCCTTCTCCGGCCCACCGACCACCCCGATCACCGTGGCACCGGCGGCCTTGCCGAGCTGGACGGCCGCGCTGCCCACACCGCCGGCCGCGGCGTGCACGAGCAGGACGTCCCCCGTGACGATCTGCGTGCGCCGATGCAGCGCGAACCACGCGGTCTGGTAGCCGATGGTCAGCGCCGCCGCCTCGGCGTCGTCGAGCGACGTCGGCGCCGGGAACACCCGGTCCTGGTCCATCACCGTGTACTCCGCGAACGAGCCGTCGGGCAGCCCCGACGTGCCGACCACCCGATCCCCGACCACGGCACGTGTCACACCGGCGCCGACGGCGACGACCTCACCGCACAGCTCGACACCGGGCGTGAACGGCAGTGGCGGCTTGATCTGGTACTCGCCGCGGCACAACAGCACGTCCGGGAAGTTGGCCGGAGCGGCCAGCACCTTCACCAGGACCTGGCCGGCCCCGGCGGCGAGTTCGGGGACGTCCTCGAGCTTCAGGACGTCCCGCGGCTCGCCGAGTTCGTTGACGCGCCATGCCTTCATGATCGTTCTCCTGACCTGTGAGATGGACGACTACCTCGCGACGACGGTCAGTCGCGAGGCCCGCCCGCAACGTAGATGACCTGGCCGGACACGAATCCGGCACCCTCACTCGCCAAGAACGACGCCGTGTTCGCGATGTCCTCCGGCTGGCCGACGCGGGCCACCGGGATCTGCGCCGCGGCGGCCTTCTTCATGTCCTCGAAGTCGACACCCATCCGCGCCGCGGTCGCGACCGTCATCTCCGTCTCGATGAACCCGGGCGCGATCGCGTTGGCGGTGACGCCGTAGCGACCCAGCTCGATCGCCAGGGTCTTCGTGAAGCCCTGCACGCCGGCCTTGGCAGCCGAGTAGTTCGTCTGACCACGGTTCCCGAGCGCCGACACGCTCGACAGGTTCACGATCCGCCCGAACTTCGCCTCCACCATGTACTTCTGGGTCGCACGCGTCATCAGGAACGCGCCACGCAGATGCACGTTCATCACCGAGTCCCAGTCCTCGACCGTCATCTTGAACAGCATGTTGTCCCGAGTGATGCCGGCGTTGTTGACCAGCACGGTCGGGGCGCCCAGCTCGGTCGCGACGCGCTCCACCGCCGCCTCGACCGACGCCTCGTCGGCGACATTCGCGCCGACGGCCAGCGCCGAGCCACCCGCGGCCTCGATCGCGTCGACGGTCGCGACACACGCCGACTCGTCGAGGTCGACGACCGCCACGGCGTAACCGTCGGCGGCCAACTTCTTCGCGATGCCGGCACCGATGCCGCGCGCTCCACCGGTGACGATGGCGGTCCTGCGTTCCTGAGTCATGCGAATTCTCTTTCCGTGCTGGAGTTGCGTGGGTGTGGTCGCGATTCGGTCGTGTCAGATGCCTACGGCATCCGTTACATCAGATGCCTGCGGCATCGGCGATCTCGCGGGCCTTGTGGACGAGCGCGTCGATGCGCTCGACGGTCGGGGTGCCTGCCGCCGCCTTGTTCGCGGGGGTGTCCATCGCCCGGCGCATCACGCCCTCGGCGATGATCGACACCTTCCACAGGCCGAGGGTGTGCCAGAACTTCAGGGCCTGCGGATCCCGGCCGGTCGCATCCAGGTAGACCTGGGCGAGTTCGGCCCGGTTCGGGAAGCCCTCGAGGGTCGAAGCCGGGAAGTCCCCCCCGGTGCGCTCACCCGGCTCGGGCCAGTAGGCGAGCATGGACCCCATGTCCGCCAACGGATCTCCCAGAGTGGACAGCTCCCAGTCCAGCGCACCGATGACCTCGCCGGTGTCCCGCGAGACGATGACGTTGCGCAGGTGGAAGTCGCCGTGCACGAGCGAGAGCTCGGTCTGTTCGGGGACCGCGGCCACCAGTCGTCGGGTCAGGTCGTCGAGCTCGGGCAGTTCCCGCGTCTTGGACTGCTCCCACTGTCCGGCCCAGCGCTTGAGCTGGCGCTGGGCGTACGGCTTGTGACTCGCCAGGTCCGACAGTCCCACCTCCTCGATGTCGACGGCGTGGATCTTCGCCAGGGTGCGCGGCAGGGACATCGCGATCTCCCGCCGCCGCTGCGGCGTCAGCGACTCGGCGATGTCCATCCTGTCGACGACCTGGCCGTCGATGAACTCCATCAGCACCAGCGGCACGTCGGAGATCGCGGGATCCTGTGCGACACCGAAGATCCGCGGCGCAGGCACGTCGGTGTCGGCGAGCGCCGACATGATCCGCGCCTCACGCGCGACGTCGTGCGCCGACGCGAGCAGGTGACCGAGCGGGGGCCGGCGCAGCACCCAGCGCCGGCCCGCCTCGTCCCGCACCAGGTAGGTGAGATTGGACTGTCCGAGACCGATCCGCTCGAAGCCGAGCCGGCCGGCGACCTCGATGCCGAGGTCGCCGAACCAGCGGGTGACCGCGGCCGGATCGATGCCGACGACGTCCTGCAGTGCCTCAGACACCGAGCGACGCTCCGATCCGGAAGGGCGCCGCGTCGCCGAGACGCTGGCCGCCGTCGACGACCATCGTCTCGCCGGTGATCCACGATGCCGCGTCCGAGGCGAGGAACGCGATCGCGGCGGCGACGTCGTCCGGCTCACCGATGCGAGCCAGTGCGGTGGACGCCGCGACCCGCTCCTCGTGGTCCTTCCACAACGCCTCGGCCAGCTTCGTCCGCACCACGCCGGGCGCGACCGAGTTGACCCGGACCGCCGGCGACAGCTCGAGCGCGAGCTGCTTGGTCAGGTAGATCAGCGCCGCCTTCGACACGTTGTACATCCCGATGTTGGCTTCGTGGCCGAGTCCGCCGATCGACGCGGTGTTGACCACGGATCCGCCGTGCTCCCCCATCCACGCCTCGACGGCGAGGCGGGTCCACAGCAACGGAGCCCACAGGTTCACGTCCATGGTCTTCGCGAATCGGCCGTGGTCCTGGGCGATCATCGGACCGTACGACGGGTTGGTGCCTGCATTGTTGACGAGGATGTCGACGCTGCCGAACGTGTCGAGCGTCCGCTCGATGCAGTGCCGAGCCTGGTCCTCCTCCACCGCGTGGGCCCCGACACCGATCGCGGTGCCGGTGACATGCGCGCCCCCTCCGGCGCCGCCGGTGATCTGCGCGGCGGCCGCATCGGCCGCATCCTGCTTGCGGGAGGTGAGGACCACGTTGGCGCCGGCGGTGGCGAGCGCCCGTGCGGCCGCGAGTCCGATGCCGCGGGACGCGCCGGTGACGATCGCGGTCTTGCCGGTCAGGTCGGCTGCCCCGAAACCCGGCGGAGTGGGAGTGGTCATGGGGATCAGTGGCCTTCCGGTCGCAGGTCGCGGTACTGCCGCAGCTCGCGGCGGGCGATGGCACGCTTGTGCACCTCGTCCGGGCCGTCGGCCAGGCGCAGGGTGCGCAGGTGCGCGTACGCCATCGCGAGGGGGAAGTCGTCGGTGACACCGGCACCGCCGTGCACCTGGATCGCGCGGTCGACGATCTTCAGCGCGATCGTCGGGGCCGCGACCTTGATCGCCGCGATCTCGGTCTGCGCCTCCTTGTTGCCGACCGTGTCCATCAGGTGGGCGGCCTTGAGGGTGAGCAGTCGGATCATCTCGATGTCGATGCGCGCCTCGGCAATCCAGTCCTGGATGTTGGCGTTGTCGGCGACCGGCTTGCCGAAGGTCACCCGGGACTGGGCACGCTTGCACATCAGTTCCAGCGCGCGCTCGGCCTGGCCGATCGCCCGCATGCAGTGGTGGATGCGGCCGGGGCCGAGCCGGGCCTGGCTGATCGCGAAACCCTCGCCCTCGCCCTTGAGCACGTCCTTCGCCGGGACCCGCACGTCCTTGAAGTCGATCTCGGCGTGCCCCTCGCGGTCCTGGTAGCCGAACACCGGCAGACCGCGCATCACGGTGACGCCGGGCGCATCGATCGGCACGACCATCATCGACTGCTGCCGGTGCGTCGGCGCCGTCGGATCGGTCTTGCCCATCACGATCATGACCTTGCAGTTCTTGTGCAACGCGTTGGACGCGAACCACTTCCGGCCGTTGAGGACGTACTCGTCACCGTCGCGGACCATCGACAGTTCGACATTGGTGGCGTCGGAGCTGGCGACCCGCGGCTCGGTCATCACGAACGCCGACGCCATGGTGCCGTCGAGCAGCGGCTTCAGGTACTTCTCCCGGTGCTCCTCGGTGCCGAAGAGTTCGAAGACCTCCATGTTGCCGGTGTCGGGGGCGTTGCAGTTGCACGCCTCCGACCCGAGGTGGCTGCGGCCCATGATCTCCGCGAGCGGCGCGTACTCGAGGTTGGTCAGGCCGGCGCCGGTGCCGGGGTGCGGGTGAAAGAGATTCCACAGGCCCCGCTTCTTGGCCTCGGCCTTGAGCTCCTCCAGGACCGGCGGCTGGAAGTGCGGATCACCGGACGCACGCATCTGCTCCTCGTACACGGCCTCCGCCGGGTACACGTGCGAGTCCATGAAGTCCAGCAGCTCCTTCTGCAACTGCTGGGCACGGTCGGACATGTCGAACAGGGACATGAGAACTCCTGTCGGGTAGGGAGGGAAAATTCGGGGTGCGACGCTCGGCGGCGCGGGTCTCGGGAACGAGAGTGCCCATCACTCCTGCTCCAGCAGCTTCGCCTGGTAACGACGCATGCCCCGCAGCCACCGGTCGTAGTCGGCGCCCTTGCGCCGGTACATGTCCAGCACCTGCGGATGCGGCAGGATCAGGAACCGTTCGTCCTCGACCGCCGCGAGGACGTCGGCGGCGACCTGCGCCGGCTCGAGCACCTCCCCGGCGGACGTGACGGCCTTCGCGGCGGCCGCGCCGAGCCCGTCGCCTTCGGACTCGTCCGGAAACAGCAGCTTCGTGTTCACGCCCTGCGGGCACAGGCAGCTGACCCGCACGCCCCGGTCGCCGTAGGTGACGCCGAGCCACTCCGCGAACCCGACCGCGGCATGCTTGGTGACCGCGTAGGTGGCAGAGCCGATCTGGGTGAGCAGGCCGGCCGCGGAGGCGGTGCTGACGAAGTAGCCCTCACCGCGCTCGACCCACCCCGGGACGAGCTGCTGCGCGGCCCGGATGTGGGCGCGCAGATTCACGTCGATCGACCGATCCCAGGCGGTCTCGTCGGCCTCGAGTCCGGGCGCGCCGGTGATGCCTGCGTTCGCGAAGTACATGTCGACGGGGCCGAACTCCTTCTCCGCCAACGCGATCAGACCACGAATCGCGTCGGCGTCGGCGACGTCCGCGCCCACCGCCGCCGCGCTCGCGGGATGGTCCGCGTTGATCTTGCCCGCGACGGTCTGCGCCGCCGCCGCGTCGAGGTCCGCGACGACGACGCGGGCGCCGCCCTCGGCGAGGGCGCGCGCGATCGCACCGCCGATACCCGCGCCGCCTCCGGTGACGATGGCGACCTTGCCTGCAACCTTCACTGACGAGCCCCGCTTTCGCGTCGATGATGCGTGGTGTCCGCTGACGCCGGACCGCCCGCGCGGTGCCGTCTGCGCGAAACGTGATCCAGCTCTCGTCACCATGTATAGTTGAATCCGGCGTCATATTCAACCTCTCGTGCGGCCCGGCGCCACCGGCCGCACCGCGCCACCCACGTTGACCTGCGAATCACAGGGAGAATCATGGACACGACCACCCTTCCCGTCCGCCCGACCACGGCCGCCGACCTGGCCGAACTCGTCGGCAAGGAACTCGGCCCGACCGAGTGGTACGAGGTCACCCAGGAGCGCGTCAACGTGTTCGCGGACGCCACCGACGACCACCAGTGGATCCACATCGACGTCGAGAAGGCGGCCGCCAGCCCGCTCGGCGGCACCATCGCGCACGGCCTGTTCAGCCTCTCGCTCGGCCCGCACCTGTCGGGCCAGGTCCTCGCCTTCGACGGGTTCACCCACGGCCTCAACTACGGCTACAACAAGGTCCGGTTCCCCGCCCCGGTGCCGGTCGGCTCACGAATCCGCATGCGCGTCACCGTCGTCGCGGCCGAGGAGGTCGCGGGCGGCATCCAGGTCACGACCAGCCAGGTGATCGAGCGCGAGGGCTCGGACAAGCCGGTCATGGTCGCGGAGTCACTGGCCCGCGTCGTCGCCGCGTCCTGACGCACGATTCCCCGGCCGCCACTGATTCGGGCTCAGCGGTGGCCGGGGAACCGCAACGCGTTGGCCCACAGCCGGGTGACGGTGAACACCAGCTCGTCGAGGTCGTGCTCCCGGCCGTCGCCGTCGACCTCCCCCGACACGAACACCCCGTAGGCGAGGCGGCTGACCATCCCGGACAGCGCCCGCGACGCGGTCATCGGATCGACGTCGGGGTCGACGATCGACCGGGCCTGCAGGTCGGCGATTCCACGGGCGTTACGGGCGATGAACGCCTCGGCACGATCGGTCCGGAACCGACGGAACTCGGGGTCGACGTGGGCGACCTGTTCCATCAGCCCCATCAGCTTCGCGTTGCGTCGATAGGCGGTCAGGTAGGCCCGGTTGCTCGCCTCGAGCACGGCACAGGGGTCGTCCGCATCGCGAACGCGGCCCATCCCCGGGTGCATCATGTCCTGCTGCGCCTCGTCGAGGACAGCGGCGAAGATCTCCTCCTTGTTGGAGAAGTAGGTGTAGAAGGTGCCGGTCGCGCAGCCGGCCTCCCGGGCGATGTCCGTCAGGCGCGCGTCGAGGTAGCCGTCCCGCTCGAACACCACCCGCGCGGCGGCCACCAGCGCCGCCCGGGTCCGGATGCCCCGCGAGGTGGCGGGCGGTTCGCGTCGCGGCGCCGCCGGCTGCTCACCGCGGTCACCGACAGGCAGAGTGGGCTTCACCTCCACGGTTATACATGAACCTGGCGTCATGTTTGACAGCTTTCGGGCAACAAATCGATATTGACGCCGATTTCAAGTTATGGTCGAGTGAGACGCACGCCACAGGTCCTCGATCCGGAAGGCCCCCCATGCCCAACCTGCTCGACCCGATCACCCGCCATGCCACGGCCTCCGACGACGCCGTCGCCCTCCGCACCGACAGCGGCCCGTGGACGTATGCGGAACTGCGAGGCGCGAGCCTGCGCTATGCGGGCGCGCTGCGCGACGCCGGGATCGCGGCCGGTGACCGCGTCCTCCTCGCCGCCCCCTCCGTCCCCGAGTTCGTCGTGGCGTACATGGGAATTCAGGCACTCGGCGCTGTCGTCGTGACCGTGAACACGATGTCCACCGTCGCCGAGATCGAGTACTACCTCACCGATTCCGGCGCCCGGCTCGCGATCGGCTGGCACGGACTCGGCCCCGCCGTCGCCGACGCCGCGGCCACCGCGGGCGTCCCGGCCTGGAGTCTCGAGCCCGGCGCTCGCGTGGCCACCGCCCCGGTCGACGCCGCCCGGGACCGCCCGGCCGGCGACACCGCCGCGATCCTCTACACCTCCGGGACCACCGGGAAGCCGAAGGGCGCCCAGCTCACCGTCGGCAACCTGCTGGCCGCCGGCGAGATCGCGTCCACCGTCAGCCACGGATCGGCCGCCGACCGCACCGGCACCGGCCTGCCGCTGTTCCACGTGTTCGGCCAGGCGTCGGTGATGATGTCCACGTTCACCAGCGGCGGCTCGCTGTCCCTGCTCGGCAGGTTCACCCCGGACGGCATGCTCGACATCCTGCGGCGCGACGACCTGACGATCATGGTCGGTGTGCCGACGATGTGGAACGCGATGTTGCATGCCGCCGGCGGCGCCGACGGCGCGGACTTCTCCCACCTGCGGGTCGCCGTCTCCGGCGGCGCCTCGCTGCCCGGCGAGATCGCCCGCGCCTTCGAGGCGAAGTTCGGCTGCACCATTCTCGAGGGCTACGGACTGACCGAGACCACCGCCCTCGGCACGTTCAACGACGTCGACCGTGGCGGCAAGATCGGCTCCACCGGCGGCGTGGTGCCGCGACTCGAAGTCCAGGTCCGCGACGCCGACGGCGACCCCTGCCCGGCCGGCGTCGTCGGCGAGGTGTTCATCAAGGGCGACACCGTGATGACGGGGTACTGGAACCGGCCCGACGCGACGGCCGCGGTCCTCGACTCCGACGGCTGGTTCCGCACCGGCGACCTCGGCGAGTTCGACGACGACCACGACCTGCGCATCGTCGACCGACTCAAGGACCTGATCATTCGCGGCGGCTACAACGTCTACCCCGGTGAGGTCGAGGAGGTGCTCTACCGGCACCCCGACATCGTCGAGGCCGCGGTCGTCGGTGTCCCCGACGACCACTACGGCGAGGAGGTCGCGGCGGTGGTCGCGCGACGGCCCGGATCCGACCTCACCGAGGACGAGGTCACCGCCTGGAGCCGGGAGAAACTGTCCGCCTACAAGATTCCACGCATCGTGCGGTTCGTCGACCAGCTCCCCAAGGGGTCGACCGGCAAGATCCTCAAACGCGACATCGACCGCGACCAGTTGCGCAGGACGTCCGCATGAGCGCCAACAGGCAGGTGCGGCTGGCCCGTCGCCCGGTCGGCCGACCCGACGAGAGCACCTGGTCGATCACGACCGAACCGATCCCCGAACCGGGCGACGGCGAGTTCACCGTGCGGGTCGAGTACCTCTCGCTCGATCCCGCGATGCGGGGCTGGCTGAACGACGTCCGGTCCTACGTGCCGCCGGTCGGGATCGGCGAGGTGATGCGCGCGCACGCGGTCGGCCGCGTGCACGCGTCGAACAACGACCGGTTCCCGGTGGGCGCCGCCGTCTCCGGTCTCTTCGGCGCCTGCGAGTACGCGGTGTCCGACGGGACCGACGCGACCGTGATCGACACGGACCTCGCCCCCGGGCCGACGTGGCTCGGCGCGCTCGGCTTCCCGGGCATGACCGCGTACTTCGGCCTGACCGACGTCGGACGGATGAAACCCGGAGACACCGTGCTGATCTCGGGGGCGGCCGGCGCGGTCGGCAGCATCGCCGGACAGATCGCCACGCTGTCCGGCTGCCGGGTGATCGGCATCGCGGGCGGCCCGGAGAAGTGCGCCTGGCTGACCGACGAACTCGGCTTCGACGTGGCGATCGACCACCGGGCCGGCACGATCGGGCGGGCGCTGCACGCCGTCGCCCCGCACGGTGTCGACGTCTACTTCGACAACGTCGGCGGCGACATCCTCAACTCCGCGCTCGCCGCGCTGCGCACCCACGCACGAGTCGTGCTGTGCGGAGCCATCTCCGGCTACAACGCCACCGATCCGCAGCCCGGTCCGTCGCGGTACCTGTCGCTGCTGGTGAACCGGGCCTCGATGGCCGGGTTCATCGTCTTCGACTACGCCGACCGCTTCCCCGAGGCGCACGCCGCCCTGTCGAACTGGATTCGGCGCGGCGACCTCGTCGCCCGCGAACAGGTGGAGACCGGCGGCATCGAGGCGTTCGGCCGCACCCTGAACATGCTGTTCGACGGCGCGAACACCGGCAAGCTCGTCCTGCGCGTCGCCGAGGACTGACCGCACGCGAGAAGGGCAGGCCCCGACCGGAGAACCGGTCGGGGCCCGCCCTTCTCGTCGCGGATCAGAGCGCGTCGAGCAACTCGATCTTCGGCTCTCCCGCGAGCAGCGGCAGCATCGCCTGGAACGCGGCCTGGAAGTAGTCGGAGCCGGCGTGCACCTTCATCGCGTCGCCGTCCCGATACAGCTCCATGAACGTGTAGACGTTCGGATCGGTCTTCGACCGGACCAGCTGGTAGAGCAGGTTGGCGCCCTCCTCGTTGGCCCGCACCTTGGCGACGAGGTCGGCGGCCAGGGACTCGAACTCCGCCCCGTTGCCCTCCTTGACGGTCATCACGGCGAGGACAGCGATCATCGGTTCACTCCTGTCGGTTTCGGCACTGTGGCGACCGCCACAGCGGATGCGGTGATGTTACGGGTGAACCGGGAAACCGAACCGGTCGGCCAGCTGCCGGGCGGTGTCGCCCCCGTCGGTGTGCAGCACACCGGCGATGCCGAGCCGGGCCGCACCGTCGAGGTTCTGTTGCAGGTCGTCGACCATGACGGCCTGCTCGGGAGCGACACCGAGTCGCTCGCACGCGATCCGGTAGATCTCCCGGGACGGCTTCCGGACGCCGACCTCGGAGGAGACGACCACCACGTCGGCGAGCGCGTCGAGGTCGAACCCGGCGTAGGTGTCGCGGCCGAACGCGTTGGACACCAACGCGACCGGGATCCCGGCGGCCCGCAGCCGGCCGAGCAGCGCGACCGTCGCGTCGTCGCGGCGCAGGCCGGCCTGCATCCGCCCGGACAGCCCCTCCGGGTCGACGTCCGCGCCGTGGGCCCGGAGCCGCCCGGCGAACCCCTCGTCGAACGCGGCGGCGTCGATGCGACCCGACTCGTGGTCCGACAGCAGTCGGCGGGAGGCCTCGTCCCTGGCGAGCAGGGTCAGCGGCAGGTCGGGGTCGCCGAGGGTGGCGCCGAACTCGCGGAACGCGGCGAGCACGCTGGTCGTCACGACTCCCCCGAAGTCGACCAGCACCGCGGTTCGTCCGGTCTCCACCGCTGTCGAAGTCATTGCGCATCACCCGTTCTCGTTCGTGGTGATCCCCATTACACCCCAGACTTGAAGTCGACGTCAATATCGAAGGAATCGGGGCCGGCGGCGGGGTCCTGCGGACGGGGTGGGTCAGCCGGGGATGCGCAGCGCGTTGACCCACAACCGGGTCGCGGTCCGGGTGAGTTCGTCGAGGTCGACGTTCCGCTCCTCGGGCAATCCGTCCCGGGTCACGAAGTAGCCGAAGGCGAGCCTGCTGATCATCCCCGACAACGCACGCGAGGCGAGCAGCGGATCGAGTTCCGTGTCCGCCAGACCCCGCGCCTGCAGGGACTCGATGCTGCGGGCGTTGCGCAGCACGAAGGCGTCCGCACGCCGCTGCCGCAACCGCCGGAACTCCGGGTCGATGCTCGCGACCTGCTCGAGCAGACCCATCAGCCGGGCATTGCGCTTGTAGGCCTCGAAGTACGCGCGATTGCTGGCCGCGACGATCGCGGCCGGGTCGGCGTCGGCCTCGACGTGCGGCATGCCGGGGTGCAGCATGTCCTCCTGCGCGAGTTCGAGCACCGCTGCGAAGATCTGCTCCTTGCTGGAGAAGTAGGTGTAGAAGGTGCCTGCCGAGCACTTGGCCTCTTTGGTGATGTCGATCAGCCGGGTGTCGAGGTACCCCGAACGCTCGAACACCGTGCGGGCGGCGGCAATCAGGGCCGAGCGGGTGCGCAGCCCCCGTTCGGTGGAGGGCAGCTCACGAAGCAGGGCGGAGTTCGCCATCGACGGCAGTTCGTCCTCGTGTTCACCCGGGGCGTCAGATCGTGACATGGACACAGTTATAGCAACGCGGCGACCAGGCCCGATTCATCCACCTGCCGACACGCGCGGGTGCCCGCCACGCGGCACGCGCGGCGGGCACCCGGTGCGACCAGGCGATCAGGCTCCGGTCACCCGACGAGCTGCGCACCCGGAACGGCCGTCGGATCGTTGCGCACCTCGGCGGGGTTCGTCTCGCGCAGCTTCCAGGCGGAGCAGAACGTGACGAGACCCATCAGGGCGACGAACACGGCGACCAGGGTCGTGGTCCCGGTCTTCGCGATCAGCGCCGTCATGATGAACGGGGTGCCGCCACTGACGGTGATCGCCGCGAGCTGGTAGGCCAGCGACGCACCCGAGTACCGGACGTTCGGTGCGAACAGTTCGCCCATGTACGCGGCGATCGGGCCGTAGGTCATCGACTGGAAGATGCTGCCGACGGTGACCGCGATGAAGAACAGCACCAGGTTGGCGGTCCCCACGAGCCAGAAGTACGGGAACGCCCACGCCACGATCGCGGCGCCACCGACGAGGATCATCGGCCGCCGGCCGATGCGGTCGGACGCCCAGCCCGACAGCGCCACCACCGGCACCGAGACGAGGCAGCTGAGCATCGAGATGGTGAGCAGGTCGTTGCGGTTCATGTGGAGTTCGGCGGTCGCGTAGCTCAGGACACCGGCGATCGAGATGTAGAACAGCGCGTTCGTGGCCGCGAGCAGACCACAGCCGAGCAGGATGGTCCGCCAGTGCTCCCGGAGGGCCTGCACCAGCGGCGCCTGCGCGACCACCTCCGTGCCGGCCGCCGCCCGCTCCTCGAGTTCCTTGAACTCGGGGCTGTCCTCCACCTTGGTCTGGATGTAGAGCACGACCGGGAACAGCAGTGCGCTCGCGAAGAACGGGATCCGCCACCCCCACGAGAGGAACGCCTCGTTGGAGATCGCGGCGGTGGCGCCGAGGAAGACGAGGTTGCCGAGCAGGACCCCGAACGACACGCCCATCTGCCCGAACGTGCCGGCGAAACCGCGCTTCTTCGGGCTCGCCGACTCGGTCAGCAACAGCACGATGCCGCCCCATTGGCCGCCGCACGCCAGACCCTGCACGAACCGGAGCACGACCAGCAGGATCGGCGCCGCGACACCGATCGACGACGCGCTGGGCAGGCAGCCGATCAGGAAGGTCGCGAGGCCCATCAGGAGCAGGCAGACGACGACCGCGGGCTTGCGGCCGTACTTGTCGCCGTAGTGTCCGGCGATCAGCCCACCGAGAGGACGGGCAACGAACCCGGCCCAGAAGGTGCTGAACGACAGCAGCGTCGCCGCCAGCGCCGAGGAGTCGGGGAAGAACACGTGCGGAAACACCAGTGCCGCAGCGGTTCCGTAGAGAAAGAAGTCGTACCACTCGATCGAGCTGCCGATCAGGCCTGCGGCCAGCAACTTGCGGTGAGCGCGCGTGCCCCCCGTCGGCTCCGAGGCTCCGCCGGACCGCTGCCGGCCGGCCGCCACTGCGGGTGTGGTCATCCATCACTCCTCGAGAAGGTCCACTCGTGCTCTGGACACACGGTCAAAACTTGACACCAACTTCAGGTCAGTGAGCGCTCGCTTACTATGGTTCAACCGCGGTGTGATGTCAATCACGGTCACGAGCACTCGGCGACGAACGCCACCGACCGGCGGCACCGCGCGCAACGACAGGAAGGCGGACCCTCCGTGACGGACACGGCCGAACGCGACCACGACGACGTCGCCGGCGACGACCCCCTCGATCGGGACGGCCCGCCGACCGGAACGGGCCTCGACCGACTCCTGCGCGCCGCGCTGGAACTGTTCTCCGACAAGGGATTCGAGGCCACCCGCACCCGGGACATCTCGGCACGTGCCGGGCTGAGTCCGGCCGCGCTGTACGTGCACTTCGCGTCCAAGGAGGAAGTGCTCCACCACCTGGTGCGCACGACCAACGAGTCCACGCTGCGGGCGCTGCGCGACGCGGTCGAGCCGTACGACGACCCGATCTCCCGGCTACGGGCGTTCGTGACCGAGTTCAGCCTGATGCACGCGCGCGGCTATCAGCACGCCCGCGTCGCCCAGTACGAGAGCCGGCATCTGCTCCCCGAACACGCCGAGATCATCGCGCGGACGCGACTGCAGATCCGCGAGGCCGCCCGCGCCGAGGTGCAGCGCGGCATCGACGCCGGCGTGTTCACCATCGCGGAGCCGCGGGTGGCGGTGCTCGCGATCATGTCGCTGTCGATCGACATCTGCCGCTGGTACCGCCCGGACGGGGCGGTGCCCGCGGCCGACCTCGCCGACATCAACTCCGGCCTGATCCTGCAGATCCTGCGCGCCCCCGGCCACCGATAGGCCCGCCGGCCTCGTCCGGCGACGAGAGGCCGCCGCGATACCTGACACTGCCTATCTAGTTGACAGTAACTGTCATATAAGTAGATACTTCCATCAGCGGGCCGGCGGGCACAGCACACCGCGCCCGCGACACGCGCACGGGATCGGGAGGTCTGGAATGTCATTGCGGGAGCGGCAGCGAGCACTGGTGCGGGCGGAGATCCAACGCGCCGCCTTCGCCCTGTTCGCCCGAGACGGGTTCGACGCGGTGACGACCGAGCAGATCGCCGCCGAGGCCGGCATCTCGCCGAGCACCTACTTCCGGCACGTCCGGAGCAAGGAGGACCTGCTGCTCGATCCGGTGCGCGAGGGCGGCGCGGGAATCGTCGCGCTGCTCGAGGATCGCCCCGCCGACGAAGCGGCGGATGTCGCTCTCGCGCAGTCGATCCTGACGCGTTCCAACACCTTCGCCGGGGCGGAGGTCGAGCAGTGGCGGGCGGCGTTCCGGACCGCTCCGCACCTGCTGGATCGGGTCGCACTGATCACGCCGGAGCACCGGGAACGACTGGTCGATCTCGTCGCCCAGCGAATGGCGCGTGATCCCGAGACGGACAGCAACCCCGGTCTGCTGGTGCACCTGATGCTCGCCGCCGCCGAGTTCGGCTACCTGCGCTGGCTGCGCGAATCACGCAACCGGGGCGCGTCCCTACCCGTCTGCGTCGAGGGAGCGCTCGCCGCGGTCCAGGGCGAGCGGTGGAGCACCGGCCCCGACACCCGGCGGGGGCGGAGGGCAACCCGCGAGACGACAGCGTGACTGACAACGAACGGACACGGAGGTTGATCGAATGACGCAGGACCCCAACGGAATGGACGACACCGTCGACCTGGTCGTCGTCGGGTCGGGCGCGGCCGGGATGGCCGCGGCCATCACCGCCGCCCGCAACGGCCTGAGCGTGGTCATCGTCGAGAAATCCGAGTACTGGGGCGGCTCGTCCGCCCGGTCCGGTGGCGGGGTGTGGATCCCCGGCAACTCGGTGTTGCGCAGGCAGGCACCCGACGACGATCTCGAGTCGGCACGCACCTACCTGACCAGCATCGTCGGCGAGGACGCCGACGGCGACCGCATCGACACGTACATCGACCGCGGACCCGAGGCCCTCGACTTCCTGATCGCGAACTCCGGACTCGACCTCGAATGGGTGCGGGACTATTCGGACTACTTCCCGGAGGCGCCGGGCGGCCGGGCCGCCGGACGTTCGTGTGAACCGCGTCCGTTCGACGCCCGCGCGCTCGGCGACGACTTCCCGACGCTGCATCCCTCCTACACGAAGGCCCCGCTCGGTGTCGTCGTCAAGCAGTCCGACTACCGCTGGCTGAGCACCGGACTGCGGCACTGGCGCGGGCCGCAGCGCATGCTGGCGGTCGGGGCCCGCAGCGTGCTGGGCCGACTGCGCCGCAAGAAGCTCGTCGGCCTCGGGTCCGCCCTGATGGGCCAACTGATGCTCGGCGTCCGCGCGGCCGGGATCCCGGTCCGGTTGGGTACCGCGATGGCCGACCTGCTCACCGACGGCGACCGGGTGGTCGGCGTGGTGCTCGACGACGGGAACTCGCGGAGCACCCTGCGTGCCCGGCGCGGCGTCGTCCTCGCCTGTGGCGGGTTCGACCACAACGCCGCGATGCGACGGCAGTACCAGCGCGACCCGGTCGACACGTCATGGAGCCTCGGCGCGCCCACGAACACCGGTGACGGTATCGCCGCCGCCCTGCGCGTCGGCGCGGCCGTCACGCACATGGACGACGCCTGGTGGGCTCCGTCGATTCCGCTCCCGAACGGGCCGTGGTTCGCACTGGCCGAGCGATCGCTGCCGCGGAGCCTGATGGTCAACGATCGCGGGGTTCGGTTCATGAACGAGTCACTGCCCTACGTCGAGGCGACCCACCGGATGTTCGGCGGACCGTTCGGGCAGGGCGACGGCCCGGCCGAGAACCTCCCGGCCTGGCTGATCTTCGACCAGACCTACCGGGACCGGTACATGTTCGCGAGTGTTCCCGCGCGCCGACCGCTTCCCCGGTCGTGGCAGCGCTCCGGTGTGATCACCAGCGCCGGGACGATCCCCGAACTCGCCGCGCAGATCGGCGTCCCCGCCGACGCGCTGGCCGCGACGGTCGACCGGTTCAACTCGCACGCCCGCGCCGGCAGCGACCCCGACTTCGGCCGCGGCCGCAGCCGATACGACCACTACTACGGCGACATCACGAACAAGCCCAACCCCAGCCTCGGCGAACTGACCACGCCACCGTTCCACGCGGCGCAGATGATCCCGGGCGACCTCGGCACCAAGGGCGGTGTCGACACCGACGGCGCGGGCCGGGCGCTGAGGACCGACGGGACCGTCATCGAGGGCCTCTACGCCGCCGGCAACACGAGCGCCCCGGTGATGGGCCACACCTATGCCGGCCCCGGCGCCACGATCGGGCCGGCGATCGTGTTCGGGTATCTCGCGGCGCTCGACGCCGCGGGGCGGTGACCCCGGGTCGACCGACCACCACGGGTCACCGCTCGCCACGGCCACACCGGAAATGCGGATGCGGACGGCGCGCCGATGGTCCACGATGGTGGGCGCCCACCACCCGGTGCCGCCCACCAGAACAGTGAGGTTCCGCCCACGTCCACGCAGTCCCCCACCCCGACCGACGTGATCGCGACCCTGCGCTCGGCAGGGTGCGTCTTCGCCGAGGACGAGGCGCGGCTGCTGCTCGACGCGGCCCGGGACGGCGCGCAGCTCACGACGATGGTCCAGGAGCGCGTCTCGGGGCGTCCCCTCGAACAGATCCTCGGCTGGGCCGAGTTCTGCGGCCTCCGCGTCGCCGTCGAACCCGGCGTGTTCGTGCCGCGCCGGCGCACCGAGTTCCTGGTGCGCCAGGCCGCCGCACTGCTGGCGACCGACGAGGCGGTCGTCGTCGACCTCTGTTGCGGATCGGGTGCGGTGGCCGCCGCACTCGCCTCCGCATCGAGGTCGATCGTCCTGCACGCCAGTGACATCGATCCGGTCGCGGCGCGATGCGCGGAGCGCAACCTCGCGCCCGGTGCGGTGCACTGCGGCGACCTGTACGACGCACTGCCCGCGGACCTGCGTGGGCGCGTCGACCTGCTCGTCGTCAACGCCCCGTACGTCCCGTCCGACGCGATCGCGACGATGCCGCCCGAGGCGCGACTGCACGAACCGCACGGCGCGCTCGACGGCGGCGCCGACGGCGTCGACGTCCACCGGCGGGTCGCGGCCGGCGCGCCGGAGTGGTTGGCGCCGGGCGGACACCTGCTGATCGAGACGAGCGAACACCAGGCGGATCTCACCGCCGAAGCCTGCGCGCGCGCCGGCCTCGCCCCGCGCCCGATCCACTGCCCCGAACTGGGTGCGACCGTCGTCGTCGCGGCCGCACCCGGAGCGGGATCCGGCCCGGCGTGACCCCTACACTGCCGCCGTGGCCCTTTCCCTCTGCGTCCTGCTGTGGGCTCGCCCCGGCGAGGAGGACGGTCTCGTCGCGTACGAGGACCGGGTCCTCGCTCTCGTCACCGAACACGACGGCCGGGTCCTCCAGCGCGCCCGCACCGACGGTTCCGACGAGCAGCCGCTGGAGATCCAGCTGATCACCTTCCCGTCGCAGGCGGCGCTGGACGGGTACCTGACCGACGAGCGTCGCGTCGCCCTCGCCGCCGAACGCGACCGGGTGGTCTCCCGAACCGAGACGATGCGGGTCATACTTACCGGGGAGCCCGCGTAGGCACCGGGGCCGGAAATACGGTTGCCCCGGCGGCGTCGGCGTCCGTACCGTCGGTCGGGCTTTCCGTCCCGCCGTCCGAAGGAGCCCCGCTCGCCATGATCCCGGTCACCGAGAACGAGATCCGGGCGTCGTTCGTCAACTGCTCGAAGGGCGACGCCAAGCGGTTGTCCGTTCCCCGTGACCTCGACGAACGCCCGTGGGAGGACATGGATTTCCTCGGCTGGAGCGACCCGTCACTCGCGGGACGATGCTACGTCGTGGTCCCGCAGGGCCTCGACCTCGTCGGAATCGCGCTCCGAGCGGCCAAGGGAGGATCCGGCCGGACCGGGATGTGCGCGATCTGCATGACGACGCACACCGGCGGCGGCGTCACCCTGATGACGGCGGCCAAGGCCGGTGAGGCGGGCCGCCGCGGCAACTCGGTCGGCATCCTGATGTGCGCGGACCTGGCCTGCTCGCTGTACGCCCGAAACAAGAAGCGGCCGGCTCTCGGCAACCGGTACCGCGAGTCCCTCTCCACCGAGGAGAAGGTGCAGCGGGTCCGCGACAACATCGACGCGTTCCTCACCGGGGTCCAGGGCTGACATCCGTGAATGTCACCGATAGGTGGCGGTCATCGGCCGTTGCTCGATGGCGGTCATGTGCCGATGACGAGGGTGCTGGCGGCGGCCTCGACGACGTCGTTGGTGATGGTGGTCAAGTCGTTGATCGTCAGGACGCGTTGGATCCGGGACCTCGGTGCCCACGCGCCGAAGAATCGCTCGATGACTTCCGAGCTCCACCCTCGGTAGCGGGATGCTGAGCAGCATGGTCGCCCCGGTGCCCCCATCAAGCGATTACAGAACACCGCCACTTACCGCTGACATTCACAGGCAGAACGACGACAGCTGGGCCCTGTAATACAAAAGATCATTTGCCGTACGTCGATACGAGTGTTCGGGATCATCAGTAACAGTCGGAGGAAGGTGCAGTACCCGGCTGCATCGAGGAGGCGACAATGGTGTTCAAGATCGACGTACCGCCGGAAATGGTGCATGGTGAGGCTGACGAGGGCTACGGGCCCGTCGCAGATCAATTCCGGCGCAACTTCGCCGAGCGAGGCGAGGTCGGTGCAGCCTGCGTGATTTATCGCGACGGTGTCAAAGTTGTGGACCTGTGGGGCGGCTACCGCGACGGCCACACCCGGGCGCCCTGGCTCGCGGACACGATGGTCCTGTTGTTCTCGACAACCAAGGGGATTGCGTCGCTGGCCTGTGCAGTCGCTCACTCCCGAGGCCTGCTCGACTACGACGCGAAGGTGGCGACGTACTGGCCGGAATTCGCGCAGCAACGCAAGCAGGACGTGACCGTACGACAGCTGCTGTCACACCAGGCGGGACTTTGCGCGATCGACCGTCATTTGTCTGTCGAGGAGCTCGCTGACCTTGATTTGGTCGCCGCAGCAATCGCCGCCCAGCGCCCCGCGTGGACGCCGAGCACGCAGCACGGGTACCACGCCCTGTCTCTCGGGTGGTACGAGGGCGAGCTCATCCGCCGCGTTGACCCGGCGCATCGAACGCTGGGCCGATTCTTCGCCGAAGAGATTGCCGCACCGCTCGATCTCGATTTTCATATCGGGCTGCCCCAGTCTGTCGATCGCGAACGTATCGCTCGCCTGTATGGGTACACCCAGCGAGAGATGTTCCTGCACCTACATCAAATGCCCTGGCGCTTCGTCCTCGCAGTGACGAAGCCCCGCAGCATCAGTGCCCGTGCGTTCGCGAATCCGAAAGCGACGATCGAGAATTACAATCGGCTCGATCTCCAGACAATCGAGCTGCCGGCCGTCAACGGCATCGGGCGGGTGGATTCGGTCGCGAAGGCCTATTCCGCGGTTGCCGTTGGTGGAACCGCGCTGCATCTGGGCCGAGACACCCTCGATGCCCTCAGCCAACCTGCGATTCCACCGCGCAACGGGTTACGCGACGTGGTCCTTCGTGTCGACACGACCTTCTCACTGGGGTACATGAAGCCTTTCCCTGACTTCAGGTTCGGCAGCAGCGCTGGGCTCGCGTTCGGCACCCCGGGGTTGGGTGGCTCGTTCGGATTCGCCGATCCGGACACCGGCATCGGCTTCGGGTACGGCATGAACCGCTGCGGTTTCCATCTCTGGGACGATCCTCGCGAGGTATCGCTTCGCAACGCACTCTACGTAGATGTTCTGGGCGAGATGCCGCAGCGTCGCGACTCCTCCCATCGCTGACCCGCTTCACAGACCTCCACAACGCACCACCAACCAACGGCGCGAAATCACCGCCATTCATCGCTGCGAGTCACAGCTGACACCCGCCCGGTCCCGGACACAACGCAGGCCCGGGCGGTGCGCTGCACCACCCGGACCTGCGGAAGAACGTGCGTCAGGCGTTGACGAGCTCACCGGCGGCAGCGACGAGTCCGGAGACGACCGCGGCGACCTGGGCGGCGACCTCGACGCTCTCGCTCGGGTGCCTGTCACCGAACTTCTCGTGGGTGGCACCGATGGAGATCGAGACGTCCTCCAGCACCGACCCGCCGGCGATCTTCACGGCCTTGCGGGTGTCCTCGTGCGCCCACGCGGCGGCGTTCGGCGACGGCGACGCGCTGATGACCGCGACCGGCTTGTCCTTGACGGCACCGGTGCCGTACGGGCGGGAGATCCAGTCGATGGCGTTCTTCAGCACGGCCGGGATGGTGCCGTTGTACTCGGGGGTGACGAGCAGCAGGGCGTCGGCCTCGGCGGCGGCGGCGCGCAGTGCCAGGGCCGCGGCCGGGGCGCCGGCGGCGTCGAGGTCCTCGTTGTAGAACGGCACGTCGCCCAGGCCCTCGTAGATCGTGACCTCGGCGCCCTCGGGGGCAACCTTGGCGGCGGTCTCGGCGAGCTGACGGTTGACGGAGGCGGCACGGAGGCTGCCGACGAGGGCGAGAACGCGGGTCTGGGACATCGGAGATCCTTCGCAGGTTCGTGGGGCTGGGTGATCCAGTACGACGAGCATAACCGGACCGCGGTCCACTTCTATTCCGCCGGGGTAGCATCGCCTCGTGCAGCCCACCTCCGTCCCGATGGCCGAGCCCGTCGAATCCGAACGCTGCGACGCTGCACGAAACCGGGCGTTGTTGCTGGATGCGGCCGCCCTCCTGGTCGCCGAACGCGGCGCCGACGCCGTCACGATGGACGCCGTCGCGGCCCGCGCCGGTGTGGGAAAGGGCACAGTCTTCCGCCGCTTCGGCAGCCGATCCGGACTGATGCACGCCCTGCTGGACCACACCGAGAGCGAACTGCAGAACGCCTTCCTGTTCGGCGCCCCCCCGCTCGGACCCGGCGCCGACCCGATCGACCGGCTCGTCGCCTTCGGCCGCGCCCGGCTCTCGATGGTCGAGGTCCAGGGTGACGTGCTCCGCGCGGTCGAGAACTCGCCCGAGCTGCGGTTCGGCGGCCCGGCCCGGCAGGTGAGCCTCACCCACGTGCTGACGCTGCTGCGCGAGTCGGGCACCGTCGGCGACCTTCCGCTGCTCGCGCACAGCCTCCTCGCGCCGCTGGAGGCGTCCCTCGTCCTGCACCAGGTCCGCGACCTGGGCATGCCGATCGAGCGGATCGCCGACGCCTGGGAGGACCTGGCGCGCCGCGTCACCTCGACCTGAGCCCCGACGGCGACCACGCTCACTAGGCTGCAGCCATGCGCCTCATCCGAACCGCCGTCCTGGCGGCCCTGGCCACCGCCACCCTGGCCGGCTGCTCGAATTCGAGTTCGGCGGCACCGGAACCACCGCAGGCCGACCTGCTCGGCCGCACGTTCGTCTCGACCTCGGTCGAGGGCACCCCGATCCCCGGCGGCGGCCCGCTGATGGTGTCGTTCGTCGCGCCGGACCGGATCGCCGGGACCGCCGGCTGCAACCGCGCCACCGGCACCGCCGACTTCTCGAACGGCACGATCACCACCGGCCCGATGGCCACGACGATGATGGCCTGTCCCGGCGAGCGCGGCGCGTCCGACGCGTGGCTCACCGGATTCTTCGAGGCGAACCCCGCCTGGGCCCTCGACGGTGACACCCTGCGACTGCGCACCGCCGACTCGACCGTGACGCTGCTGGACAAGAAGGTCGCCCAGCCCGATCGACCGCTCACCGGAACCACCTGGGTGGTCGACTCCACGATCAGCCCGACCGCGGTCACCTCGTCGCGGGCGATCGAGGAGTCCTCGCCGACCCTGCAGATCGCGTCCGACGGCGGCGTCACCGGATCCACCGGCTGCAACACCTTCACCGGCACCGCGCAGATCTCCGGCGACACCGTCACGTTCGGCCCGCTGGCCACCACCCGGATGGCGTGCCCGGCCGACGTCGCCGAGGTCGAGCGTGCGGTGCTGACCGCGCTCGACGGCAGCACCACCGCGACCGTCGACTCGGACCGGCTGCGCCTGATGAACGCCAACGGCAACGGGCTCGGGCTGCACGCCCAGTGACCTCGGGCCGGTGGGGCGCCGATCAGTAGTGGTCGGCGAGCCAGGCGCCGAGCACGCGCGCGCTCGCGTCGATCTGGGTCGGCCAGTCCATCGCGGACTCGTCGGCCCGGTCGCTGACGTGTTTGACGAGCCGGCACGGTGCCCCCAGCCGCGCGCAGGCGGCGGCGACCGCGAAGCCCTCCATGTCGACCAGGTCGGCGCGGCGCGCCAGTTCGTCGCGCAGCACCGGGTCGGAGACGAACACGTCCCCGGTGGCGAGCACCGATCCGTCCCCGTCGGGAAGCGAGATCCGTTCCTGCGCCGGATAACCCAGCGACCGGAGCACCTCGGCGCTCAGATCGTGGTTGAGGACCTCGGACGGGACGTACAGGCCGGTGTGGTGGCCGTGCAGGGCGCCTGCGGTGCCGATGTTGACGACCGTCGGCCGGGCGCCGGCCGGGTAGCGGCACAGCGCCTCGGTCACCGCGATCGCCGCGTCGACCTTCCCGATGCCGGTGTGGATCACCTCGAATCGGGACGGGACGTGCGCGGACTCGGGCGCGGTGGCGGACACGACGAGAACGGGGGCCTGGGTCACGCGAGAGACAGTAGCCTTCGCGCCCGGCCCCCCGTCTCGCTAGAGTCACGCGCATGGCCACACTGCGTGCTCGAATCCTGGAGGAACTCGGCGCGAAGCCGACGATCGACCCCGCCGCCGAGGTGCGCGCCCGGGTCGACTTCCTCAAGGCGTACCTGCGATCGACACCGGCCAAGGGCTTCGTCCTCGGTATCAGCGGCGGTCAGGACAGCACCCTGACCGGTCGGCTGTGTCAACTCGCCGCCGAGGAGTTGCGCGCCGAGGGCCATGCCGCCGAATTCGTCGCGGTCCGGCTGCCGTACGGGGTGCAGGCCGACGAGCACGACGCCCAGATCGCGCTGAAGTTCATCAGGCCGGACCGGTCGATAGCCGTGAACATCAAGCCGAGCGCCGACGCGGCCGCCGCCGAGAGCGCCGCCGGCCTCGTCGAGGTGCTCGGCCACATCGGTGAACTGCGGGACTACGTGCGCGGCAACGTCAAGGCCCGCGAACGGATGGTCATCCAGTACGCGATCGCCGGCGAGCTCGGGCACCTGGTGGTCGGCACCGACCACGCCGCCGAGGCGATCACGGGATTCTTCACCAAGTACGGCGACGGCGGCGTCGACGTCACCCCGCTCACCGGCCTGTCCAAGCGACAGGGCGCGGCGCTCCTGCAGCACCTCGGTGCGCCGGAGACCACCTGGAACAAGGTGCCCACCGCCGACCTCGAGGACGACCGCCCGGCGCTGCCCGACGAGGAGGCACTGGGCCTGCGCTACGACGAGATCGACGACTACCTCGAGGGCCGCGACGTCACCCCCCGGGTGGCCGACAAGCTCGAGACCATGTATCGCAACACCCGCCACAAGCGGAACGTGCCGGTCTCCCCGCTCGACGACTGGTGGAAGTGACTCCGTGACCACCGTTCTGGTCGCCGGCGGCACCGGAACGGCGGGCCGGGCCGCCGTCGCGGAACTCGCCGGACGCGGCCACACCGTCCGGGTGCTCACCCGACGGGTCCCGCCCGGGTTGCCGGCCGGTGCGGTGCACACGCCCGGGGACCTGACGACCGGCGCCGGTCTGGTCGACGCGCTCGCCGGGGTGGACGTGCTCGTCAGCGCGGTGGACGGCCGCACGAAGGCGACCCGTCCGGTGTTCACCGACGGCGCCCGGAACCTGGTCGCGGCCGCCAAGACCGCCGGGGTGCGCCGGGCGGTGCTGCTGTCGATCGTCGGGGTGGACCGGCTGTCGTTCTCGTACTACGCGGCGATCGCCGAGCAGGAGCGGATCTGGGCGGCGTCGGACGTGGACACGACGATCGTGCGGTCCACCCAGTTCCACACGCTGCTGTCGGCGGTGTTCGCCGGCGCCGCACGCGTCGGGGTGCTGCCCGCCGTGCGGGGCGCCCGGTTCCAGCCGATCGCACCGGCCGACGTGGGCCGGGCCCTGGCGGATGCCGCGCTCGCGGACGCGACCGCCGGCCGGGTCGAGGTCGGCGGGCCCGAGGTCGCCTCGATGCGCGACCTCGCCCGGACGTGGAAGCGGGTCACCGGATCCCGCGCCGTGGTGCTGGGTCTGCCGGTCCCCGGCGCACCCGGCCGATTCCTGCGCGAAGGCCGCAACCTGACACCCGAGAACCGCTACGGCACGGTCACTTTCGAGCACTGGCTCACCGAGAAGCGCCGACTCGCAGGGAACTGATCAGCCACCCGCGAACGGCGGCAGCACGTCCACCCGCGCGGCCACCGGGACGTCGAGGTCCCGGGTCAGCTCGTCACCCTGCAGGAACGCCGCGACCGTGAGCACCCGCTCCATCGCGGCACCGTGACGCTCGACCAGCGCCGCCCGCAGATCTCCGAGGGTCGCGCCGACCGGCAACTCGACGGACTGCTCACCGCGACCGGCCGCCTCCTCCGCCGCGGCGAAGAACCGCACCGTGACCGCCCTGAGGGTCGCCTGTTCAACCACCGATCGCTCCCATGCTCCGCTGCGGCGGCTCGAATCCCGCCGCGTCGATCCCGTGCCCGGCCCACTTGGTCCACATCGCACCCCGCCACAGCCGCGCGAGATCCGCGTCGCTCGCCCCGGACCGCAGCGCCTCCCGCAGGTCGACCTCCGCGTCACTGAACAGGCACGACCGCACCGTGCCCTCCGCCGTCAACCGGGTCCGATCGCAGTCCGCACAGAAGCTGCGTGTCACCGACGCGATCACGCCGACCGTCGCGGGGCCGCCGTCGACCAGGAACTCCTCCGCAGGCGCGGACGGATCCTCCCGCCCCGCCTCGGTCAGGTCGAATCGCCGACCGAGCACCTCGAGCAGGCGCTGCGCGTCCACCATCGACGACCGCGCCCACGCATGATCCGCGTCGAGCGGCATCTCCTCGATGAACCGCAGATGCACCCCCTCGTCGAGGCACCACCGCAGGAGATCGGCTGCGCCGTCGAGTGTTTCGGGCATCAGCACCGCATTGACCTTCAGCGGCGTCAATCCGGCCCTGGCCGCGGCCCGGATCCCGGCCAGCACCGACGGCAGCCGGTCACGGCGCGTCAGTTCCGCGAAGTGCGCCCGGTCGACGGTGTCGAGGGAGATGTTCACCCGCGTCAACCCGGCGTCGACGAGGCCCTGCACGCGGTGCTCGAGCCCGACGGCGTTGGTGGTCATCGCCAGCGGCGTGCCCGGGACGGCGCGCGCGCAACCGCCGACGATGTCCTCGAGGTCGCGGCGCATCAACGGCTCGCCCCCGGTGAACCGCACCTCCCGGACCCCGAGGTCGCGCACCGCGATCCGCACCAGCCGCACGACCTCACCGGCGGTCAGCAGCCTCGACTGCGGGATCGCGGGCAACCCCTCCGCGGGCATGCAGTACGTGCACCGCAACGAACACTTCTCCGTGATCGACACCCGCAGGTCACGGGCGACCCGACCGAAGCGGTCGACCAGCTCCGGGACGTCGGGGCGGTCGGTGACGTCGACGCTGCTCCGCACGCGCGGCAACCCGACCGGAACCGGCCGCACGGTCGACGTCATCGCGTCTCCACCTCGCTCACCAGACCAGTATGACCGTCGGTCGGCGTGCGCCGCGCGGTGCGGGGCCGCCTAGGATGGTGCCCCACGCCACAGGGAGGGTCATGACCAGCAGATCCGTCGAGGACCACGCACACGCGGTCCGCCTGCTGCTCGACCGCGCGCTGGCGCCGGCGACCGAGCACGTACCGGTACCCGTCGCGCTGGGCCGGGTGCTGGCCGCCGACGTCCACGCCCCGATCGACCTGCCGCTGTTCCGGAACTCGCAGATGGACGGGTTCGCGGTCGCCGCGGACTCGCTCCGCGGCGTGCCGGTCACGCTGCCGATCGCCGCGACCATCGCCGCCGGGGACGCCGGTCCGGAGCGGCTCGACCCCGGGACCGCGGTGCGGATCATGACCGGCGCCCCGGTCCCAGCGGGCGCCGACTGTGTCGTCCCGGTCGAGGACACCGACTCCGACGACGACGTGGTGTGCGTGCTGGTGCCCCGCCGGCGCGGCGAGTTCGTCCGCGACCGCGGCAGCGACGTCCACGCCGGTGACGTGCTGCTCGCCGCGGGCACCGAGTTGACCCCGCGGCACCTGGCGATGTTCGCGGCCGTCGGCCTGACCGCCCTGCCGGTGCGCCGGCGTCCCCGGGTCGCGGTCATCGCGACCGGCGCCGAACTCGTCCCCGCCGGAACGGCGTTGGCGCCCGGGCAGATCTACGATTCCAATTCGACCGCGCTCGCCGCGAGCGTGACCGCGAACGGCGGCGAGGTCGCCTTCGTCGACCGCAGCACCGACTCCCCGGAGCTGTTCCGGGACATGCTCGCCCGGGCCACGGAATCGGCCGACGTCGTCCTGACGTCCGGCGGCGTGTCGATGGGCGAGTTCGAGGTGGTGCGCGAGGTGCTCACCCCGCTGGGCGGGTGGTTCGGGCACGTGTCGATGCAGCCCGGCGGCCCCCAGGGTCTCACCGAGGTCGGCGGCGTCCCGGTGCTCAGCTTCCCGGGCAACCCGGTCAGCACCCTGGTCTCGTTCGAGGTGTTCGCCCGCCCCGAGTTGCGCCGATGCGCCGGACTCGCCCCGCTGCCCGCGGACCACGCGAAGCTCACCGGCCCGCTCGAGTCCCCGCCCGGCAGACGCCAGTTCCTGCGGGGGCGGCGGGTGCCGCAGGGTGTGACACTGGAGTCGGGGCCGGGATCACACCTGGTCGCGGCGCTGGCCAGGGCCGACGTACTGATCGACATTCCGGAGGACGTGACGACGATGCAGGCGGGAGACGACGTACGGGTGTGGCAGCTGTGAGCGAGCCGAATCTGACCCACCTCGACGGCGAGGGCCGGGCACGGATGGTCGACGTCGGCGCGAAGGCCAGCACGACCCGGATCGCGGTCGCCGCCGGCGAGTTGCAGACCACCCCCGAGGTGATCGCCCTGGTCCGCGCCGACGACATGCCGAAGGCCGACGTGCTGGCCACCGC
>NZ_BAABFB010000020.1:0-36034 GCF_039540555.1 Rhodococcus olei
GGTTCTCGATCATCTCGCTTCCCCAGCCGATGCTGGAATGAGCGTGTCCAAGAACCAGGGTCAAGCCCCCTGGTCGGTCTTCGACCGCCGCAGCCGCACGTGCACCCCGTCGAGGCGATGCACTGTGACGTCCCCGCAGGTGAGGGCGACGAGTTCGCTGCGGGCGCCACGGTGTCGGCTCCTGGTGACTGTGGGGTTCCTTCGATCACTTTTTTCGGATATTTTGGCGATACTTGGCTACTCTTGTGGTGGAGCGGATGGTGTTCGGATGTGTTTGTGAAGGGGTGAGCCGGGATGGATGTGTTGACCAGGACGTGCGATGACACGGCTCGGATGGACACTCATCAGGTGGCCGGCTATCTGCTTGAGCGGCTTGGTCGCACGTTGACTGCCTACATCGCGAACTCGCGGAGTAGGGCGATGCCTGCACGCTGGGCGACGCCGCCGGGTGAACCGACACATGCCACCCCGTCGGACGACAAGGTGACGCGACTGAAGGCTGCACACGCGGTGTATCGGTTGATCGAGGACGAGGAGAACGATCAGGTCGCTCGCGGATGGTTGATCTCTGCGAATCCTCGTCTCGGCGGTCATACGCCGGCCGAGTTCATCCGTGACAACAAGATCCCTGACGTGTATCGGGCGGCAGCAGCGTTCGTGGAGGACAGCTACGCCTGATCGAGCGTAGGGCGAAGATGCGGTCGTGCCGCCTCCTTATACTGGTGCGCTGGTATTGCGCTGGTATGAGGAGGTTTTCTTGGTTCAGGCCCTTGGCGATGCCGACGACGTCGCCCTCTGCGCGTTGACGGGTCTGAACCTGGTACGTGGCGATGGCCGCAGCATCTTTCGAGTCGCGAAGAGCAAGTACGGCGCGCTCGAACCTCCCGCGCGGGTAGGGGACGACCCGAGCAGCTGGTCGAGGTGGGATACCCCCGGCAGGACCATCTACGGGGGTTCAACGGCGGTGGGCGCGTTCGTCGAGGTGCTCGAGTACATCGATCCGGATCCGCCGAAGATCCCGATGTCGGAACTGTTCGACGATGTCGACGCGTCCGACGCATTGACCCTCGATGCGCAGATCGCGCGCGAGTTGCCCCGGCACGGAGCGATGCCGTACCGATCGATCTCGCAAGGGTGGCGTCGGGCAGAAAACTCTACGAGCTGCGTCTTCCGATGTCTGGGTGGTTCGTCGACGTCACGGGTGCCGAAAGCATTTCGGTGATCAGTCGCGAGCGGAGTGCCCTGCTTTCTCGGTGCGGGCTGGAGACGTTGACGCTGAGCGAGCTGACCGATTCGTCGGACGAACAGAAGATCCTGACCACGGGGATCGCGACGTGGATCCGGGAGAGTGTCGTCCTCGACGATGGCTCGCGTCCCCACGGGGTCGTCTATCCGTCGAAGTGGGGTAGCACCCTCCAGAACTGGGCAATGTGGTTGCGCCGCACCGATGACGGTACCGGCCCTGACCCGGTCGAGGTCGTCGAGGCCTCGGACATCGGCCGGCACTCCGCCCCGTTCCTGCAGGCCGCGAATCTTCGCGGGATGACCTTTCACTGACCAGCCGCGACAAGGCACTGCCTCACGCCACCCCGACAGCCTGGTGGCAGGGATGGCAGCTGCCTCGAATGCCGGGAGCGCCGCATCGCGACACGGCTCGGTACCGGCCACTGAACCGAGCCCTACACCGCACTCACCCGTGCGCCGACGCTGCCGAGGAGTGTTGACGCGCGTCAACACTCCGTGAGCGCCTCCGGAGAGGAGCGTCGTGCTGCCGGTTCGCTGGCATTACCTGGGTTTCCGGTGAAGGTCACGGGCCTCCGCGCACGAGTGGGTCGTGATGATCTCCCGCAGGACCGGTCGCGACGACAGGACCGACTCCATCGGACGTCGTGCCCGGTCGTACGTTGCGGAATCTGCCGGGATTGCTCGGTAGGCGTTGCGGCCGCCGTTGCGGGCGATCTCCCGGGAAATTGCTTCACGGTCGTCTGCGGTGAGGTGTTCGGCCCGACGTCGTCGCGGTGTCGGCCGGACACCACCGGGCTCACGCAGAAACCGACGAACCCGAGCGCCTTGCCACCCACCCACGCCTCCACGGCCACGCATCATGTCACGAGCAAGTTCCGGCTGCTGCGTGGTTTGCCGTTCCGGTTCTCGCTCGGCGACCACGGTCCGCAGCACTACATCGCGGCCTTGACCCCGCGCGGGATAGCCAACGAGTTCGGCGACGCCCCTCTGATCCCGGGGACGTGATCTGGTCGCGTACTCGCCGGCGGGTCGCGGTGACTTCCTCGCCGCCGGGTGGGTGGGTTCAGAGGTCGACGTGCCGCGGCTATGGAAACGTCCCGCTCGACGATCGCCATTGCGGGCGTTCCGCTGCTGGTGTCGGCGGGCGGGTCCGGCTGGTCTATTTCTCTTCGACGTCAAGGAGCACCTGCCGCGTCCCGGCGGCGGCGGTCATCCCTGCAGGGTTCGCCGAGCCGCCAACTGCACCAACTCGACGGCGTTCCGGCGCCCTTCGAGGGTTCCGCGCTGCCAGATGGCGCCGTTGCCGTGCTCGACCTGCTGGTTCACCATCGCGTGGACCCGGCGGTACTCGCCGAGTTCGTCGAGCGAGTCGCGGACGTGGCCGAGCAGCATCTCCAGTTGGCGGGGTGCCGGGACCGGTCGGGCGGTGCACGGATCGATGCCGTTGCCGCGCAAGCCGTCTCGGGCGGCGAGCCAGGTCGCCGCCTGCAGCATCTCGAGCCGGATGTCCGGCGGTCGGTCGCCGCGGTCGATGGCTCGGACCGCTGTCATGACCAGGGCGCGGACCAGCGTGGCCACCAGCACCGCCTCGTCGACGGTTGGTTGCACGTCGGCGACTCGGACCTCGACCGTCGGCAGGTGGCTGGACGGTCGAATGTCCCAGTAGATCATTTGCTCGTCCAGCAGCAGGCCGCTGTCGATCATCATCGACACCGTGGATTCGTAGTCCTGCTTCGAGGCGAAGAACGGCGGCGGTCCCGCGGCGGGCCATCGCGACCAGAGGATCGACCGCCACCCGGCGAACCCGCTGTCGATGCCGCGGTGCACCGACGAGTTCGCGCCGAGCGCGAGCAGGCTCGGCAACCACGGACGCACCTGGTTGCACACCTGGATCGCGGTCTCGCGGTCTGCCACGTCGATGTGGATGTGGCAGCCGCAGATTCCCTGTTCGACCGCCAGGACCCCGAACCGCTGCGCCATGCGTCGGTACCGATCGCGGTCGCTGATGGGCATGCGCGGCGGACCGATGATCGGGGTTCCGGCGGCGACCAGTCGGCAGCCGTTGCGGACCGCGGCGGCCGCCACCAGCGACCGCGCCTCGAGCAGGTGGGAGCGCAGTCCCCGGCCGTCCGTGCAGACCGGGGAGTTCGTCTCGACCTGGCACTGCGACAGTTCCAGCTGCAGGTCGACACCCAGTTCCGCGGCGGTCGCGGCGACCGCGGCGTTGCGCATCAGCGGTTGCCCGGTCTCCGGGTCGACCAGGAGGAATTCCTCCTCGACTCCCATTGGGGGGCAGGCGGAATCCGGTGCCGCTTGCCCTCGTCCCGGCCCGCCGCGGTGGTCGTTGTTGCTGCTCAAGGTTGCCCGCGATTCGTGATACCGAAAACGCTACCGAGGATGACGCCGCCACGGGAGCGCAATCCGGGAGTGGGCGATCGCCACGGCGGCGGTATCCGCTCGCGATCGCCTCGTCCATCGCCGAAAAGGTGCGATCTGGTGCAGGCTGTTGACCGTGGTGGAGTTGTTGATTGCGCGTAACCCGGATCTGGGCTCGCGGTTGCCGTTCCTGGCGCGGTCTCAGATTCCACTGAGACAGGTCGGGGGTAGGGGAGCGGTTGGGGTGATGTGGGTCGGCTACGTCAGGTTCAGCGGTGTCGATCAGAACACCGTCCGGCAGCCCGAGCAGATCGCGGTCGGGCGCACCTTCACCGACACCGTGCCGTGCATTCGGTTTCGATAGTCGCGGGTGAAGGTGGTGCGATGAGCGATCCTGCCGCGGCGCTGCCCGATGACTATCCCCGGTTTCTAGAGCAGCTCAAGACGCAGGTCCGCCGTGCGAGAAGCTATCTGCAATCATGTCCGAACCCGCGTACTCGTCGGCGGGCTGGCTTCACGGGATGTAGGGCGCTTTGGTCGGCCCTATGCCAGCATTCCTGGGCGCGAGCGTAGCGAAAGATTGACGGAGGAGTTCCACAGCGTCCGTGGTCTCGTCGGGCTCGGCCCAGGTGGTAAGCGCGATGTCGAAGCAGACCAGCGCCGCCTGCACCAGTGTCTGTGCTCGCAGTGCCGCGAGATCACCGGTGAGTCGCTCTTGCGCGAGCGGGGTGAGCAGCCGTGCCCACAGCAGATGTTTTTCGAGGTTGCGAGCGCGTAGGGACGCTGTGCTCGTCAGAACGCGCATGGTCCTCTTGCTGCGTTGTTCGTCCCTGCTCGGTTGAGCCAGCAGGGCTTCGAAGGTCGAACGCAGAGAATCCCAGACCGGTTCATCGGCCGGCCGCGCGGCGAAGGCGTCGCGGACGAACTCACCCCAGGGGGCGAGGTCGCCGATGACGGCGTCTTCCTTGGCCGGGAAGTAGCGGTGGAAGCTGCGGGCCGAAATGCCCACCTCGGCGGCGATCTGCTCGACGGTGACCGCATCGAAGCCCTGCTCGGCGAACAGGTCGATCGCGACCTCGGCGATCCGTGTGCGCACGGCCTCGCGCGTGATGCCGCGCAGACCCGGTGTCGATGAGCTTCCCACGGGCAGAGCGTACAGTGTCGCATGTGTCATAGTCTGACACCATTGACCTACTCTGACAGATCGAAGGCGACATCATGGACATTCGCAATCTCGGCCGGCAGGGCCTGGCCGCCGCCGCTCTCGGCTACGGGGCGATGGGCACCGCCACGGGTTATGGCCCCGCCGACGACACCGAGTCGATCGCCGCGATCCGAAAGGCGCACGAGCTCGGCGTGACGATGTTCGACACTGCCGAGATGTACGGCTGGGGCGACGGCGAGAAGTTGCTCGGTCAGGCGCTGGCGCCGATCCGCGACGACGTGGTCATTGCCACGAAGTTCGGTCTCACCCGCTCCTTCGGATCCAACTCGCGCCCCGAGCACATCCGCGAGGTGGTCGAGGCCAGCCTGCGCAACCTCCGCGTCGACACGATCGATGTGCTCTACCAGCACCGTCCCGACCCGAACGTCCCGATCGAGGACGTGATCGGCACCATGAAGGAGTTCGTCGAGGCAGGCAAGGTCAGGTACCTGGGGTTGTCCGAAGCGGACGAGGCCACCATCCGCGCCGCGCACGCGGTACACCCGATCTCGGTGCTGCAGTCCGAGTACTCGATCTTCGCGCGGGACGTCGAACCCCTGTTCCCCGTCCTCGAGGAGCTCGGGATCGGCTTCGTCGCCTACTCGCCGCTGGCGCGGGGCTTCCTCAGCGGCGCGGTGGCCTCCCGGGAGAGCTACGACGCCAACGACTTCCGTCAGCACATCCCCTGGTGGGCGCCGGAGAACTTCGACGCCAACGTCGCCGTCGTCGACGAGTTGACCGCACTCGCCGTCAGCAAGGGCGCCACGCTCGCGCAGCTGTCCCTGGCGTGGCTGCTGACCCGTAAGGACTACATCGTCCCTATCCCGGGATCTCGAAACCCGCAGCGCGTCGACCAGAACGTCACCGCGGCCGACTTGGTCCTGGCTCCCGAGGACCTGGTCGCCATCGAGCGGATCGCCCCCACGGGAGGTGCCGGCGGCCGCATGTAGGTAGGTCGCATCCCTCGGTCGAACGGCTCTCCGGTTGAGGGATGCGAACCGTGTTCGAATGCGTATCTGCTTGACAGCACACATAGGAACCCTCCGGCGGGGTGTCGGCGATCGCCCGCAGCGACCCGCCGAGAACCCCGTTTCCGGGCGCGGTGTTCCGATGCTTCGCCGGCGCCGAAGGCCGAGATTGCCCGCTGTGCTCGGGTTCGGTGGCAGGTGGCCGGCTGCTGGGGCCGTGGTGCGTCGTTGCTATCCGGCGAAGCCGGCGAGCTGATGGGCGATCTCCTCTACCTCGAGCTTCCCCATCGCTGCGTTGTTCATCAGTGTCTCGGCGGCGTCGACGTCGAACCCCGCGCGCAGCGTGATGCCGTTGTAGCCGAGGAAGAGCCATGCCGCGGCCCATGCCGTGCGTTTGTTGCCGTCGACCAGTGCCTGGTTGCGGGCCAGGGAATGCAGGAGCGCGGCCGCCTTGTCGTAGAGGGTGGGGTAGGCATCGAGTCCGAACACGCTGCTCTTCGGTCGGGCGACGGCGGCGTCGAGCAGGCCGATGTCACGCACGGCGGGATTGCCACCCGCGACCCGGGCCGCGATCGTGAGGATGTCGTCGCGATCGAGGTGGATCGTCACGCCAGCCGCTCGTTCAACTCGGCCGACTTCGCGAAGATGTCCGCCAGGAGCTGATCTCGCATCTTCTTCCTGCTGCTCGCGGCCTCGACCACCGCGTGATGCGCGAAGGTCTTCAACGACACCCCCTCCTTGTCGGCGGCGTCCCTCAGCAGGGTCTGCTCCTCGTCGGTGAACGTGATGTTGAGTGACGGCATGAACCTGATGGTACCGCTTTCGGTACCAGAACAGGTGCCTTCAGGGGTGGGTGCACCGCACCGGAACGGTTGGGGCGCCGCCTGCGTGTCCTACGTCACGCGGGATGATCGCCGCACCCGCGCACGCGAACGACGCCCTGCTCGTCACCCGCAACACCGGCGATCTTCGCGGAGATCCGGATTCGCCGTCGCCCTCCTCGATCTTCTCGGCTGGTCGTTGTCGCATGTCGCTCTCGCGTCGGTGTTGCTGCTCTTTGTCGGTGCGGCGTTGCTGTGCCACCGCGCGATCGCCGGTGGTGCGGCGCCCGTCTGATGCGGGGAATCGTCGTTACCCGGGGGTGGGCTGAGTCCTCGCCGTCCGCAGCCGGGGCGCGTGGACGCCGGGTTGAGTCAATTCCTGTGCGCCGCAGCGTAAGCCGGGTTGATCGGGATTGAGCGGCCTCGTTGCGAAACGTCGCTTCACGTAACGCCGCTGAACGCCGGGAACCACCACCCTGGACGGGCCGGCCGGCTTGCCCGCGTCCACGCCGAGTCCGTGCCCACGGGGTGGTGGACGTCGATCGGCTCGCGGGGGCCGTTTGACATGCCCGGGGTGAACGCTGTTCCCTGAATAGGGGTGAACAGTGTTCACCTCATGTGAGTAGCGATGGAGTGAGCAGTGAAGAGTGCCGTGACCACACCACACAAGACCCCGACATCGGGCGCCACGATCACGGCGTTGCTGAGCCTGGCGGGTCTCGTCGTGGCGCTTCAGACGACGCTGGTGGTTCCGCTGCTCCCGGATTTCCCCGAGATCCTCGACGTCACGGGCGGTGATGCCACGTGGCTGGTCACCATCGCGTTGCTGACCGGAGCGGTGGCCACGCCCATCGTCTCTCGCCTGGCCGACATGTTCGGAAAGCGGCGGATGATGGTGTTGTCGCTGACGATGATGGCGGCGGGATCGTTGATCGCCGCGATCGGAGGCGGCTACCTCGCGGTGCTGATCGGACGTGCCCTGCAGGGATTCTCCTCGTCGCTCATCCCGGTGGCGATGGCCGTGCTGCGCGACGTTCTCCCGAGGGAGAAGGTGGCCGGCGCCGCCGCGATGATCAGTGCGACGATGGGAATCGGTGCGGCGCTGGGACTTCCCGCCGCGGGTGTGCTGTACGACCACTTCGGCTGGGCCTCGGTCTTCTGGGTCTCGGCGGCCGCCGGAATCCTTCTCCTCCTGGGCATCCTCGTCGTCGTTCCGGCGTCCGCGACGGGCACCCGACGGCGCTTCGACGTGGTCGGCGCGATCCTGCTCTCCCTCGCCTTGACGGCGTTGCTGCTCGGGATCTCGAAGGGCCCGGCGTGGGGATGGTCGAGCCCGCAGACCCTCGCGAGCCTCGCCGCGGCCGCCGTTGTCCTCGCCGTGTGGGTCCCTTACGAGCTGCGCACAGCGGCCCCGATGGTCGACCTGCGGGTCTCCTCGAGTCGGCCCGTGCTGCTCACCAACCTCGCCGGATTGTTCGTCGCGTTCTCGTCGTACGCGAACATTCTGTCCACCACCCAGCAGTTGCAGCTACCGGAGATCACGGGTTTCGGGTTCGGGCTCAGCGCGGCGACCGCGGGCCTGTGCATGGTGCCGGGTGGCCTGGCCATGCTGGTGTTCTCGCCGCTCTCGGCGAGGGTGACCGCACGATTCGGTGGCCGCACCACACTCGTCGTCGCCTGCATCGTGATGATCGGCGCCTACCTGTTCCGCATCGCCTTCGACGACACGGTCGCGCTGATCATCATCGGCAGCGTGCTCGTGAGCATCGGCAACGCCATGGCCTACGCGACGATGCCGGCCCTGATCATGGGCACGGTCCCGATCACCGAGACCGCCGCCGCCAACGGTCTCAACAGCCTCCTGCGGACAATTGGGACGTCGAGCATGAGCGCGGTCGTCGCGGCACTGCTGACGGGCCTGACCATCGAAGCGGGGGGACGCGTCTTCCCCGCGCACGGAGCCTTCGTCGCGATGTTCGCGATCGGGGCTGCCGCGGCGCTGTTGGCTACGCTGGCCGCGGTGTTCCTTCCGAAGCCGTCCGTCCCCCGCGTTGTGCAGGTGGCCGCCGGCGAGCCTTCGGCCGAGGCCACCAGCCTGACGAAGATCTGACCCCGACGCGACGAGGACTGCCGTATGAGCGAGATGACCACCCGCGACGTCATCATCGACGTCGCGCGGAAGTTGTTCGCCGAACGCGGATTCACCCTGACGACCATCCGGGACGTCGCCGAGGCAGCCGACGTCTCCCCGGCGCTGGTCATGAAACTGACCGGCAGCAAGGCCGAACTGTTCCAGGCGGCCGCGCCGGAGGCACCGAGGGTTGAGGACCTCGACCACCCGTCCGAGCCGCTGGGGTGCCGCATGGTGCGAGCTCTCGTCGAACGGCGGGACTCGGGGGACTTCGAGTACTGGGCGATGGCGCCGTTCATCCTCCAGGAAGCCCCGGACCGCGAGGCGGCCCGCGAGAAGATGATGGCCGGGTTCGTTCCGAGGATCGCCGCCGCGATCGGCGACGAGTCGGCGGGGCGGGTGCGTTCCCGCCTCGTCGTCACCCTCATGCTCGGCCTCGCCAGCGGATTGCGCACATTCGAGATCGTGACGCCCGATGTGATCGACAGCAGCAGCCTCGTCGAGACTTACGGCGCGCTCGTGCAGAACGTCATCGACAACGACGAGTTGTGACCGTCCTGCGGCACCGTCGTCAAACAGGACGGGCTGTTGACGAGCCATTGACCTGTCGGCGAGCGCCATTGACCTGTCGGCGAGAAGGCGGCAGTGCCGGTCCGAGACGAATGTCATGACAGGGCCCGGGTGGCTGCCGACATCGCCGGTGAACCAATTTGAGTGGTTTGTGACGATTTTCTTCGTTTGGGTGGATTGCGGGCACAAAACACGACATCGGAGCGTTGACCTGCCACGGACCCCCGCGGCGGACGTGCGGGATCCGGGAAAGACGCAGAAAGGGGAAGGGTCATGACCACCGACTACGACTCACCCAGGAAGACCGATCCCGACGAGGTGGCCGAAGACTCGCTCGACGAGCTGAAGGCCGGGAAGGACCAGTCGCGATCGGCCGTCGTCGACGTCGAGGAGGCGGACACCGCGGAGTCCTTCGAGCTGCCCGGCGCCGACCTGTCCGGGGAGGAGTTCACGGTCCGGGTGATCCCGAAGAGGGCGGACGAATTCACCTGCACCAGTTGCTTCCTCGTCCATCACCGCAGTCGCCTCGCCGACACCGCCGACGGGCAGATGATCTGTCTGGACTGCGCCGGCTGAACTGCCGGCGGCGTTCGTCACACCGTGGCCCGTCACCGGTCAACGGGGGCGCCCGGGCGATCGTGATCGGGAACGGTGCAGATTCGAGAACCCCGCCGGCTGACGGCGGTGAGTCGACCGGGGCGCGCCGCCGACTCGAGGGAATGACTCCCCGCGCCGGCGGTCCGGCTGTCGACCGTCGCTCTGGTTGCCGATGAAGTGGCGGGACACGCCCGAAGACAGGGGTTCGGCCGGGAATGCTGTCACATTCTCGGCCGGATCTCTGCTTCTCGAGTCTTTCACCGCTTCCGATTACTTCCTCGATCCGCAAGTCTGAATGTACGCGCGCCCAGCGGCGCACCGCAATGCCGCGGATCGACTCGTGGCCCGGGATCGTAGCGCTGTGGCGCGGGAAGAAGTGGTCAGCCCGCCGGACACGGTGCCGCTGCTGCGGATCACGATGGCATCGCCGTCGAACTGGCCTCTGAGGGCATCACCGTCTCGGTCCGCACCGTCAGTAGCCAGCTGGACGACCTCGGTCTGAACCGACGCAAGTTCCTCGACCCGACCGGGGCTGACAACCGCAAGCCCGCGGCCGCGATCGTCGCCCGGTGGTTGCTTCCGGTCGACTACTTCCAGTCGACGCGGTCCTGGAGGATGGTCGGGTGGCCTCCGAGCGTCATGGCCACGGATTCCCGCACGTGCGCCGTAGCAAGCTCCCTCGCTGTCGCGGCGTCGCCGGCACGGATCGCCCGCCCGATCTCGGCGTGTGCATCGGAGAAGAGGGTCCGCTCCTGTTCGCTCCAGGCGTTCGGATGGGCGACGATCGCGCGATCGGAGAACAGATGTGCCAGAGCGGAACCCACCAACGCGATGATGTAGTTCCCGGCGATCTGTCTCAGGTGGTCGTGGAATCCGACGGCCGTCTCGATGAACTCGCGGTGCGTTTCGACGTCGTGGTCGTGGGCATCGAGCGATTCGAGTTCGTCCGGGTCCGTGATCTCGCCGCGTGCGACCCGTTCGGCCGCGAGGGCCGCGGTCAGGCCCTCCATCTGGATGACTGCTTCGACGACCTCGGCGAGTCGGATGTCGTTGACCTGGAGGTACATCGACATGGTGTCGCCGAAGGCGGCGCCGGTCGGTTCGGCGACGCTGGGTCCGCCACCGAGTCCCTGGCGGACGGTGACGAGACCCTGCGCCTCGAGCAGGCGCAGTCCTTCGCGGACCGATGCGCGACCGACCCCGAAGTTGTTGGCCATCTCCTGTTCGGACGGCAGCGCGGCACCCGGTTCGAGACGATCGTCGGCGATGGTCTTCGCCACGAGTCGCGCAACTGTGCGGGATATTTTCTCGCCTCGCGTAGCCGCGATGGCCCGCGGAACCGCGAGGTTCTTGATCGGGTCGCCTCCCGGCTTCGTCATCTCGTCCTTCGTTCTCACTTGTTGTACGGTTCACCACGTATCCGGGTCCGGGGACACGTCATGTGAATCCTCAAGCTTAGTGGGCGAGGCTTGGTCCCCTGCGCATCCTCGCCCCGGTCGTGTAGCCGGCCGACGGGCCGGCGAGGTACAGGGCTGCGCCGACGATCTCTTCCGGGCGACCGATCCGGCCCGCGGGCAGGTGGGTCATCTCCTTGGCCGGTCTCGGTGGGGCGATGGCGGCGTTGATGGGGTGATGTTGTCGGTGGAGTGGGGGTTCGTCGAGCCGTTCGGGTCGGTGTTCAGGGGTGCCTACGCTTTCGGTGCGCCGATGGTGGGTTCGCCGGGGTTTGCGGCGGCGTGTGCCGCGCAGGAGTTTCTGGACCGGAGCGTGGTCCGGTACGTCTATCGGAAGGACTTGGTGCCGCATCTGCCGCCGAGTGATTCCGACCGTTTCGGGCATTTTGGGCGCGAGTAGCGGCGAGGGCCTGTTCACCGACGAGGAGATCGGCACCACCTGCTGCTTCGCCACCCAGGACAAGGTGTGGGTCACCGGCCCGGCAGGGGAGAGGTGGGAGGTCTACACCGTCCTCGCCGATTCGGAGACGTTCGGATCGAGCCCGCAGCACCCGGGCGAACGGCAGGGCGCGGAGGACGGGGTGTGCTGCGGCACCGCCGACGCGGGCGAGAAGGCGACCGCCGAAACGTCCTGCTGCTGAGCATCGCAACACCCGTGTCGGCCGCCCCACCGGGGCGGCCGACACTTGTGTTCATGTCCCGAGTGACTGTAAGATAATAAAGTGTTGTTTTGTGATCGGGGTCTGGTCGGTGCGGTAGGGCGATCGTGAGCGAGGTCGACAGGCGGTTACGGGAGCGGTTCGAGGTTTTGCTGCCGCACCTGAACGAGCGTCAGCGGCGTTTGGCGTTGGCGACGGAGGCCCGGTCACTGGGGCATGGCGGGGTGCGGGCGGTGGCCCGGGCGGTCGGTGTCAGTGAGACCACGGTTCGCAGGGGCGTGTTCGAGTTGGAGGCCGGCGAGCAACCGACGCCGACGGGTCGGGTCCGCCGTCCGGGAGGGGGCCGCAAGAGTGCGGACGCGCTGAATCCGCAGCTGGTGCCTGCGCTGTTGACGCTGGTCGAGCCGGACGAGCGTGGGGATCCGGAGTCTCCGTTGCGGTGGACGACCAAGTCGCTGCGACACCTGGCCGAGGAGCTGACCCGGCAGGGCCATCCGGTGTCCGCACCAACGGTGGGACGATTGTTGCGGGACAACGGATTCAGTTTGCAGGCCAACGCCAAGACGTTGGAAGGCGAGCAGCACCCGGACCGGGACGTGCAGTTCCGCTACATCAACGAGCAGGTCAAGGCGCACCAGGACGCGGGCGAGCCGGTGATCAGCGTCGATTCGAAGAAGAAGGAACAACTCGGCCAGCTGCCCACCCCGGGGCGCGAGTGGCGCCCGCACGGCGATCCGGTGCGGGTGGTCGATCACAGCTTCTTCACCGGACCGAATGCCGACCGGGCCATCCCGTACGGGGTCTACGACCTGACCACCGACGCCGGTTGGGTCAATGTCGGCGTCGACCACGACACCGCCGCGTTCGCGGTCGCCTCTATCCGCCGCTGGTGGCAGGCACGTGGCGCCGCCGACTACCCGCACGCGAGCCGGTTGCTGATCACCGCCGACGCCGGCGGCTCCAACAGCTACCGGTACCGGTTGTGGAAGGCGGAATTGGCCGCGCTGGCATCCGAGACCGGGTTGGCGATCACGGTCTGCCATTTCCCGCCAGGCACCTCGAAGTGGAACAAGATCGAGCACCGGCTGTTCTCCCAGATCACCATGAACTGGCGGGGCCGGCCGCTGACCAGCCATGAGGTGGTGGTCAAGACCATCGCCTCCACCCGCACCCGCACCGGGCTGCGCGTGGACGCCGAGCTGGACACCGGCGACTACCCGATCGGGATCTCGATTGGTCGAGAAGAGTTGCGCGCGTTACCCATCCACCCACACGCCCAGTGCGGAACGTGGAACTACACCATCGAACCCACTCACGCCGACGCCGCGCCGGTTCCCGGCCGCGACCGGGAACGCGAGCGTGCCGCGGCCGTCGCGATGCTCGCCGACCCGCGCCTGACCGGCATGACGGGCGACGAACTGGACGAACTCACCGCACGGCTGGCACCGACTCAGGCCGCGCGCGCCGAGCAACGCCGCTGGCACCAACGCGGCGGCCGGCGCCGCAATGCCCCGGGTGCCGGCGGGCGACGCCTGCTCTCGGACGCCGCGGCCCTGCTGATCACCATCGTGTACCTGCGGCAGGCCTGTCCCCAACGGGTGCTCTCGGATCTGCTCGGGGTGAATCCGAACTCCATCGGCGAAATCATCGCCGAAACGCGGATGCTGCTCGACGAACACAGCCATCACGTCACCCCGAACATCGGGCTTCGCTTCAGCACCGCCGCAGACCTCGCGGGATTTCTCCGCGACGGCCCGACACCCATCCCGACACCGAATCGGCCTCTCCCCGAGGCACTGTCGCATCCGGCTCTGACCGGCATGAGTCGCCGACAACTGGGCGACCTCGTCGAACGCCTCGCAGTCCGGCAAGCCGCCCTGGTCGAACGGCGCCGCTACACCCAACGCGGCGGCGAACGCATGCCCGGGGGCCGCGGCGGAATCTTCCTCCAGAAGATCACCGATGCCGAACGCGTCCTGGCCACCGTTCTGCACCTGCGCCAACTCTGCACCCGCGCCGTCCTCGCCGAACTGTTCCACGTCAGCCCACGCACCATCGGCAATGCCCTGCTCGACGTGCGGCCACTGCTCGAACAGGACGGCTACACCCCGGCACCGGCACCCACCCGCTACCGCACCGCCACCACCCTTCTCGCCGCGATACCACAGCAGGAAGACGACACAACCGAATCGATACATTAATTCCTTACAGTCACCGAGACGGCGGCGACGATGCTCACTCGGCTGTGATGTCGTCGCGGGAACCGTGAGCGAGTGCCCTCAGTGCCGCAACTCCCACGGGCTCCTCGGCGAGTATCGGCACGACCGCATACCGCTGTGTGTGCTCGGCGGTGATGGTGGCCAGTTCGGTGGCCTCCGCGCCCGCGCGACGCCGCAACAGCGGGGAGGACGGTGCCGCGGCGGCGAGGGAGTTGTTGACCACCCATGCCCACGGGTGGATGCCGGCGCGTTCGAGGTCGGCCTGCAGGCCGGCGGCTTCGAGGCGGGGGGTGGTTTCGGCGGGGGTGACCAGGACGACCTTGGTCTCGTCGGGGTTCTGCAGCCGCATCAACGGGGTGGTGAAGTTGGTGTTCTCGCCCATCTGCCGGGCGATCTCACGGTGGTAGGAACCGGTGGCGTCGAGCAGCAGCAGGGTGTGCCCGGTGGGGGCGGTGTCGACGACGACGAACTTGCGTCGCGATTCGTGAATGACTCGTGAGAAGGCCTGGAAGACGGCAACTTCCTCGGTGCACGGCGATTTCAGGTCTTCGGCGAGATTCGCGCGGCCCTGCTCGTCGAGGGCCGCGCCCTTGGATTTGAGGACGCGTGCGCGGTACTGCTCGGTGGCCTCGGCCGGGTCGATGCGTGAGACCTCGAGGTTGTCGATGTTGCCGTCGAGGGTCTCGGTCAGGTGTGCGGCGGGATCGGTGGTGGTCAGGTGCACCTGATGGCCGCGCTCGGCCAGCGCCACGGCGATCGCGGCGGCGATGGTGGTCTTGCCGACGCCGCCCTTGCCCATGCACATGATCAGGCTGTGGTCGTCGGCGGCGAGTTCGTCGACCAGCCGCGACAGCGGTGCATCGGAAACGTCGAGCCCGGCCGGGCCAGATCCTGGTGGTTGGTCTTCTGCGGCGGTCGTCGAGGTGAACAACGAGTTGAGGGCGTCGATGCCGACCATGTTCGTTGGCTTGAGCTCGACTTCGTCGATCGGCAGGGTCCACAGGTCCCCCGGGAGGCTGTCGAGGAGTGCCTGTTCGCGGTGGTGGATCGCGGTTTCGAGGGCGTCGCGCCCGTCCGGTGCCGGGAGGAGTCCGTTGACGACGACGTACTGGTGGGTCAGTCCGATGTCGGCGAGTTCGGTGTGGGTGCGGGCGATTTCCGCGATCGGTGACCGCCCAGCCCGGGTCACCAGGACCAGGCGGGTGCGGTCGGGGTCGGCGAGGGCGGTGACGGCGTCGGCGTAGATGCTGCGCTGCTTGTCGAGACCGGCGAGCGGGCCGAGGCACGAGGCGTCGCCCTTGCCGTCGTCGAGGAACTCGGTCCACGATCCGGGGAGCTGGAGCAGCCGGATGGTGTGGCCGGTCGGGGCGGTGTCGAACAGGACGTGGTCGAACCCGTCGGTGACACCGTCGGTGTCGGTGAGCAGCGCGGTGAACTCGTTGAACGAGGCGATCTCGGTGGTGCACGACCCCGAGAGCTGTTCGGTGATCGAGGCGATCTCGGCGTCGGGCAGCAGCCCGCGCACCGGCCCGACGATCCGTTCACGGTAGGCGTCGGCGGCCTGCTGCGGGTCGATCTCGAGCGCGGACAGACCCGTCACCGCCGGCACCGCGGTGACGGTGCCCCCGATGGTCAACCCGAACACCTGCCCGACGTTCGACGCCGGATCGGTGGACACGAGCAGCACCTTCTTGCCGGCGCGGGCGAGGGCGATCGCCGACGCGCACGCGATGGAGGTCTTCCCGACCCCGCCCTTACCGGTGAAGAACAGGAAGCGGGGCGGGTTGTCGAGAAACTTCATGTGGAGCAGTCCTTCTCAGCAGCAGGTCGAGGTCGTGTCGTCGGCGCAGCAGGATCCGGTGTCGGTGGTGTCGGTCAGGCCGAGCATCGTTGTCCCCGTGGGTGCGGCCGCAGCGGGTGCGGGGGCGTCGAGGCCGGCCCACTTCGCGAGCTGGGCCCGGTCCGGGTAGCGGCCGGTGATCGCGGTGACACCGTCGACGAGGACCAGCGGAAGCCCCTCCGAGCCCGAGAGTTTCAGGAACGCGGCGACCGGTTCACGCTGCGCGAAGGCCAGTGGCTCGCTGGCCAGGTTGAATCGGGCGATCTCGCCGCCCCGGGAGCGGACCCAGTCCATGTCGGCGGAGAACGTCACCAGCGCCTGGTCGACGTCGTCACCGCAGACGCCGGTGTTGCAGCACAGGGCGGGTTCGAAAACTTCGATGGTGCTCAACGGATCTCCTACTGCTGGTGTTGGGTGAGTCGGGTGGCGAGGCCGGTGACGCGGGCGGCGATGTCGTCGCGCACGAGCCGCATCCGCTCGATGCCGTCGACACCGCGGGCGGACGGCTCAATGGTGTCCCAGTTCTCGAATGCGGTACCCGGCACCTCGTCGACGTGGGCTTCGAGGCCGAGGGTGACCACGACGTCGACATCGCGGACGAGTTGCGGATCAACCGGTTTCGGGGTTTCGTCGGTGATGTCGACGCCGACCTCGAGCAGGACCTCGGCCGAGAGCGCGTTCACGCTGGTACCGGGTGCGGTGCCGGCGGAGTGCACGGTGACGGTGTCACCGGCGGCGGCGCGCATCAGACCGGCCGCCATCTGGGACTTGCCGCCGTTCTTCACACACACGAACAGCACGGACGGCGTGCTCATCGCACCGGCCCTCACTGCGCCGCGACGGCGTCGACGGCCACCGGGCGACCGGCTGCCTCGACGGTGTTGGCGGTGATGTCCTCGCGCTCGGCGAGCCAGCGCTCGGCGTCGATCGCGGCGGCCGCGCCGGTGCCGGCGGCGGTGATCGCCTGACGGTAGGTGTGGTCGACCAGGTCGCCGGCCGCGAACACACCCTCGACCGAGGTGTAGGTGGTCGGCGACTGCACCCGCACGTAGCCCTCGTCGTCGATGTCGACCTGGCCCTTGACCAGTTCGCTGCGCGGGTCGTGGCCGATCGCGACGAACATGCCGGTGACCGGCAGCGTCGACTGCTCGCCGGTGACGGTGTCGCGGATCACCAGGCCGGTGACGCTGTTCTCGCCGACCACCTCGATCGGTTCGGCGTTGGTGACGATGCGGATCTTCTCGTTCGCCTTGGCCCGCTCGAGCATGATCCGGGACGCGCGGAACTCCTCGCGGCGGTGCACCAGCGTCACCGAGCGCGCGAACCGGGTCAGGAAGGTGGCCTCCTCCATCGCGGAGTCGCCGCCGCCGATCACGGCGATGTCCTGGTCCTTGAAGAAGAAGCCGTCGCAGGTCGCGCACGCGGACACGCCACGGCCGAGCAGGGTCTCCTCGCCGGGGATGCCGAGGTAGCGGGCGGCGGCGCCCATCGCCAGGACCACGGCGTGGGCGTAGTAGGTCTCGCCGTTCGCGACGACCTTCTTGATCGGGCCGGTCACGTCGAGTTCGTCGACGTCCTCGGTGCGGATGTCGGCACCGAACCGCTTCGCCTGCTCACGCATCTCGTCCATCAGGTCCGGGCCCATGATGCCCTCGCGGAAGCCGGGGAAGTTCTCGACTTCGGTGGTGGTCATCAGGGCGCCACCGAACTGGGTGCCCTCGAACAGCAGCGGCTGCAGTTCCGCGCGGGATGCGTAGACCGCGGCGGTGTATCCGGCGGGTCCGGAGCCGACGATGATCAGGTCACGAACCGAGGTCGGAGTAGTCATGCAGAAATCCTTTCGGGCTGAATCCGATTCAGGTGATCAGCGGGTGGCAGGCTGGGCGGTGAGCTCGGCGATCAGCGCCTCGACCTTGGACTTGATCTCGTCCCGGATCGGGCGGACCGCCTCCACACCCTGGCCGGCCGGGTCCTCGAGGACCCAGTCGCGGTAGGACTTGCCGGGGAAGATCGGGCAGGTGTCGCCGCACCCCATGGTGATCACCACGTCCGATGCCCGCACCGCGTCGACGGTGAGGATCTTCGGGTTTTGCGCGGAGATGTCGATCCCGGCCTCGGCCATCGCCTCGACTGCGGCCGGGTTGACCTGGTCGGCGGGCGCGGAGCCGGCGGAGCGGACCTCGATCCGATCCCCGGCCAGGGCGGTGAGGAATCCGGCGGCCATCTGGGATCGGCCGGCGTTGTGGACGCAGACGAACAGCACGCTGGGTCGAGAAGCCATGTCGGTCAACCTTTCACAGGTCAGGTAGGGGAAGAGGATCAGGACTGGTTGCGGTCGGGTGAGGGAATGGCCGCGGGCACAGCGTTGAGGGGTGCCTTCTCGGTGAAGCGCTTGCGCAGGGCGAGCGAGACGTACACCAGGGCGACGAGGACCGGGACCTCGATCAGCGGCCCGACCACCCCGGCGAGGGCCTGACCCGAGGCGGCGCCATAGGTGGCGATCGCGACGGCGATGGCGAGTTCGAAGTTGTTGCCCGCCGCGGTGAACGCGAGGGTGGTCGTGCGCTCGTATCCGAGGCCCAGGACGGCGCCGAGCAGGTAGCCGCCGCCCCACATGATCGCGAAGTACGCGAGCAGCGGGATCGCGATCCGCACCACGTCGACGGGGTTCGAGGTGATCTGGTCGCCCTGGAGTGCGAACAGGATCACGATCGTGAACAGCAGCCCGTACAGCGCCCACGGCCCGATCCGCGGCAGAAACGTCTGCTCGTACCAGGTGCGCCCCTTCGCTTTCTCGCCGTAGCGGCGGGTCAGGAACCCGGCGAGCAGCGGAATGCCGAGGAAGATCAGCACCGACTTCGCGATCTGCCACGGCGAGGTGTCGATGGTGGTCTGCTCGAGACCGAGCCAACCCGGCAGAACGGAGAGGTAGAACCAGCCGAGGACGGCGAACATCAGCACCTGGAACACCGAGTTGATCGCCACCAGGACGGCGGCGGCCTCCCGGTCGCCGCAGGCGAGGTCGTTCCAGATGATCACCATCGCGATGCAGCGGGCCAGGCCGACGATGATCAGCCCAGTCCGGTACTCGGGAAGATCGGACAGGAAGATCCAGGCGAGGGCGAACATCAGCGCCGGGCCGAGCACCCAGTTCAGCACCAGGGACCCGGCCAGGAGCCTGCGGTCGCCGGTGACCGTGTCGAGGCGGTCGTAGCGGACCTTCGCGAGCACCGGGTACATCATGATCAGCAGCCCGAGCGCGATCGGCAGCGAGATGCCGTCGATCTCGACCGCGGACAGCACGTCGCCGAGACCGGGGATCATCCGGCCGAGCAGCAGGCCGGCGGCCATCGCGACACCGATCCACACCGGCAGGAACCGGTCGAGGGTGGAGAGCTTCCCGACGACGGCGGGGTGTTCGGTGGCGACCTCGCTCATGCGGGCACCTCCGTGGCGGTGCAGGTCTCGGACGAGACGATCGGTCCGCCTTCGGTGAGCAGCACCGCGGAGAGTTGCTGCAGGGCCGAGGGGATCACCCAGTAGTACACCCAGGTGCCGCGGCGTTCGCAGTCCAGGAGCCCGGCCGAGCGCAGCACTTTCAGGTGGTGCGAGATGGTCGGCTGGGACAGGTCGAACGTTTCGGAGATGTCGCACACGCACGCCTCTCCGCCGGCGTGGGAGGCAATCAGGCTGAGCATGCGCAACCGGACCGGGTCACCGAGCGCCTTGAACATCCTGGCCAAGTCCCCCGCCCAGTCCTCGGTCAGCGGTTCGCGTACCAGCGGCGAGCAGCACGCACCGCTCTCCGACGTTTGATTCGACATGCATCAATATTGACAGGGGTCGAATCAGGCTGCAAGCGAACAGTGGATGAACGGAGCAGCGGGTCGCCCGGGGTTCAGTCGAGGGTGAGCTGGCGGCGGTGGAAGTCGAAGTGCCGGCCGGGGTAGCGGTAGAGCTGTTCGACTGTCATGTAGTCGGTGAAGAACGGATCCCAGCGGACCGGAAAGTGCATGCCTCGGTGCAGGTCGGCGTCGGTCTCCTGCGCGAGGCGGCGCTGGAGGGCGGCGATGATGCGGTCAACGTGTCTGCCCATCCGGCGGCGGTCGTAGATGCGGGCCGCGAGGGCGGAGCCTCGGTAGTTGACCTCGTCGAACACCGGGGTGGCGGCGTCGAGTGCGCGGGCGAACCGGCGGCTCGCACCGTCGGGCAACCGAGAGAAAACGCGGATCAGCAGGAGTAGCCGGCGCACGACCATGTAGCCGAAGACCATGTGGAACAGCAGCTGCTCGTTGGTCCAGCGGGTGCCGTTCGAGCGGCGATCGAAATCCTCCGCGGACGCACCGCCCAGGAGTTCGTGCAGCGAGCGCCGGGCCCGTTCGAGGTCCGCGGCAATCGCGCCCCGATCCACCGGTTGACCCTCGGGCATGACGCATCCTCCCGCCGCGACGCTGCGGTCCACTGCCGTTCGGCTCATTGTCCGCCGTGGGATGGAGTCAGCGGCGCCCGATGCGAGCGCGGCCGCCTGCGCGGCGGCGGCGGGGGCTCGTGGCACCGACATCCCCAAGACCGGAATGCTCTCCTGCACAGCGCTCGCCGAAGGGTCGCTCACCCGGATGATTGCGGGTGAGGACATCACGGTCGCGGTCCTCGACACCCCGGGCCGGGCTGGCGGCGATCAACCAGGACGGCTCGCTGGCCGGATGCACGTGGCGGGAATGCCGCGACTCCCGCATCGCCTGCACGAGCATCCTGGTTGGCACCCCAACCGCGGCGGGATGCGGTATCGGTGCCGCCACGGACAAGACGAACACGCCGTCATGCTGGTCGAACGGGGCGCACCACCGGACATCTTCATCGACGCCACAGGTGATCTCGCGGACCGGGATGGGCACGGAACCGGGTCATCGACTCCCTGTTCGACGACTTCGGGTCTCGTCGTGGATGTTCCGTGGTAACCACACATCGCGGTTGCGCGGTCAGGCCTGAAGACCTCGTCGTCGAGCCTGGTTCTATAAACGGCACAGCGGGACAGCGTGTGACAACTCGGAAGTCGTGCTGTCGGCGCGCAGGTGACCACGGCGAGTGATCGTCTGGAGGTCCTGTCCGCGACCACGCCGTCGATGCCGTGCCGGGCCTGGAACTGGCGCACGACAACGCTTACAGGCCGCGGGCATCGGTGTCGATGATCCTTTTTTGATTAAGGTTGTTCACCGCCCGCGGCCCCGCGCGGGTTCAGGTGTGGGCGATCTCGACCATCGACTTCACGTCGGTGATCTTGATGCGCGGGCGGCCGGATTCCTTGCCGCGCTCGCGCTCGGCCTTGTCGATGGCCTCCCAGCCCTTGTAGTCGACGACGTCGGGTTGGCGCTCGTTGATCAACTTGTCGAGGTCCTTGCGGTCACCGGTCGGCTTGGTCAGATTCCCGTCGGTGAAGTCCTCGAGCAGCTGCGCCACGGTGTCCTTGGCGCACTTCTTGTTGGTGCCGATCACTCCGGACGGTCCGCGCTTGATCCAGCCCGCGGTGTACACGCCGGCCAGCGGCTCGCCCGTGCCCGGGTCGATCACCCGTCCGGTCTGGTTCGGGATGGTGCCGCGCGACTCGTCGAACGGGATACCCGGCACCGGGGTGGCGCGGTAGCCGATCGAGCGCAGGACCAGTCCGGTCTCGATGGTCTCCGTCTGCTCGGTCGCCCGCGCCCGCAGCGTGCCGTCCTCCTCGAACAGCTCGTTGCGCGCGATGGTCAGCCCGGTCGCGTGTTCGGTGCCGACCACCTCGGTCGGCGACGCCAGGAAGCGCAGCACGATCCGTTTGTTCGCCGGGTTCGGGGTGCGTTCGGAGAACTCCTGCGCGACCGTCGTTTTGAGCACGGTCGACGGTTCCGCGCCGGCGCTCTCGACCAGTGCCTGGCTGTGCGTGTCCAACACCATCTCGACCGGATCGACCACCACGTCCACACCCTTGAGGTGGCCGAGCGCGATCAGTTCCGGATTGGTGTACGCGGCCTGTGCGGGACCGCGGCGGCCGAGCACGATCACCTCGCGAATGTTGCTCTTGCGGAGGGCCTCGAGGGCGTAGTCGGCGATGTCGGTCCCGGCCAGCTCCTCCGGGTCCATCACCAGAATGCGGGCCACATCGAGCGCCACGTTGCCGTTCCCGACGATCACGGCGCGTTCGGCCGAGAGGTCGAACTGCCGGTCCGCGTGGTCGGGATGCCCGTTGTACCAGGCGACGAACTCGGTGGCCGCGTGGCTGCCGGACAGGTCCTCACCGGGCACGCCGAGGCGCCGGTTGCGGGACGCGCCGACCGCGTAGATCACCGCGTGGTGATGCGCCATCAGCTCGTCGTGCGTGAGGTGCTTGCCGATGTCCACGTTCAGGTGGAACGCGAACGACGGCTGGGACACCGTCCACCGGAAGATGTCGGTGACCATCTTGGTGCTCGGATGGTCCGGCGCCACACCCGCGCGGACCAGTCCCCACGGGGTGGGCAGCCGGTCGAACATCTCCACCTCGACCGAGTTCCCGCCCTGGGTGACCAGATCGGCCGCGGCGTAGCAGCCGGCCGGGCCGGAACCCACGATCGCCACCCGCAGCGGCGCCTCTTCCTGGGGCACCGCCACCGGGGTCATCGGCTCGAAGGCATCCCAGCCGGGCTTCAGCGGGTGCTTCCCGAAGTACTCCGCGTTGATCGTCTGATACCGGGCGTTCACGGCGGTGAGCTGATCTTCCGGGAAGATCGCCGCCACAGGGCAGGCGTCCATGCAGGCCCCGCAGTCGATGCAGGTGGCCGGCTCGATGTAGAGCATCTCCGTGGTGGTGTAGTCCGAGTCGTCCGGGATGGGGCGGATGCAGTCCACCGGGCACACCTCGACGCACGAAGCGTCGTTGCAACACGCCTGGGTGATCACATAGGCCATGCGTCACACTCCCGGTTCGAGGTGCAGGGCGGTGGGCTCGCGCAGCGCGGTGCCGATCTGGCCGGTGACCTTCGCTCGGCGGCGTCACAGTCCTGCGGATGCAGGTCCGGGGGCCGTTCGAGCAGACCCCTGGGCGCGGCGGGCATTTCGGTCAACGCGGGCCAGTTGCCCAGGAAGGGTGGGGATCCGCCACCGAACGCGGTGGCGGGCATGACGTGCTTCGCGCCCCGGGGGAGCGCCGCGAGGTTCATGAGCTGACCGGGCCGGATGAGGGGAGTGCGACGGTGGTGCCGTCGTTGAGGTGTCGGCAGTAGCCCTCGACGAGGTGGCGGCACTCGCCGCAACCGGTGCCTGCACGGGTCTTTGCGGCAAGCGCTGCCGGGGTGCGGGCGCCGGCGCGGAATGCGGCGGTGAGATGTTGTTTGGTCACCGAGTTGCATCGGCACACGATCGCCGCAGCGGTCAGGTGGGCCGGGCGTGGGTCGACTTCGGGTGGGGCTCGGCCGAGCAGCAGACTCATCCGGTCTGCCGGTACCGGGGCGCGGGTGTCGAACAGCTGGGTGAGCGTTCCCACCACGTCCGGGTTGCCGAGGGTCACGGCGCCGACCAGGCGGCCGTCACGGACGACGACTTTCGCGTAGCGACCGCGGGTCGGATCGGCGATGGCGAGCACCTCGGCGTCGCTGCTGTCCAGGTCGGTGCGGACCTCGCCCATGGAGGCGAGGTCGATGCCGTGGGCCTTGAGCCGGGTTATAGGCGTGCTGCCCCGGTAGCGGGCGCTGGTGTCGGTGCCGGTGAGGTGATTCGCGGCGACCGCGGCCTGGTCCCACGCCGGCTGTACCAGCCCGTACACGATGCCGCCGTGCTGTGCGCACTCGCCGATCGCCCACACGTGTGCGGCGCTGGTGTGCATGCGGTCGTCGACGACGATGCCCTTGCCGATCAGAAGGCCTGCGGCTCTGGCCAGCTCGATGCGGGGCCGGATTCCGGCGGTCAGCACAACCAGGTCGACAGGCACCTCGGTGCCGTCGTCGAGGATCAGGTGGCGGGCACCCGGCCGGTCGGTGGTGAGCATGGTCGCGAATCGGCCCAGCAGCAGTGTCAGGCCGAGGGACCGCAGCACCCGGGTCAGGACCGCGGCGCCGGGCGGGTCGAGCTGGCGGTCCATCGGAAAGTCGACCGGGTGGACCACGGTCACGTGTGCGCCGCGGATCAACAGCCCGCGTGCGGCTTCGAGGCCGAGTACCCCGCCGCCGAGGACGACCACCCGGGTGCCCGACCTCACGGCGGCGATGATTGCCGTGCAGTCCTCGACGGTGCGGAAGGGCACCACGTCGGCGGCGAGGTCGCCGCCGGCGTCGAGGAGCCCGGCGACGGGAGGCAGGAAGGGGCTGCTGCCGGTGGCGAGGACCAGCTCGTCGTAGCCGACCGGTGAGCCGTCACTGAGTAGGACTGTCTGCGTATCCGGGTCTATCTCGGTGACGGTGACGCCCAACCGGGCGGCGATGCCGCGGCTTTCGTACCAGCCGGTGGGGTGGAGGCGTGTGTCCTGGGGGGTGAGACCGCCGGCGAGGACGGTCGAGAGCAGGATGCGGTTGTAGGCCGGCTGGGGTTCGTCGCCGACGACCGTGATCGACACCCGGGTGCCGTCGGGGTCTCGGCGGCACAGGTCCTCGGCGAGCCGGGCGCCGGCCATGCCGTTGCCGACGATGACGGTCCGCCTCATCAGACCGCCTCGAGGCGTACGGCGCAGGCCTTGAACTCGGGCATGGCGCTGGTCGGGTCCAGCTGTGGGTTGGTCATCAGGTTCGCCCGCCCCGGCCCGGGGTAGTGGAACGGTACGAACACCGTGTCCGGCCGCATGGTGACATCGCAGCGCACTTGCGCGGTCATGCGGCCTCGGCGGCTGAGAACGTGTGCGGTTTGGCCGTCGCGCAGCCCGAACCGGGCGGCGGTGTCGGGGTGCACCTGGACGAAGACGTCGCCGGCGGCGGCGACCAGCTCCGGGATGCGACGGGTCTGCGTGCCGGACTGGTAATGCGCCGCGAGGCGTCCCGTGGTTGCGGTCAGCGGATATTCGGGGTCGGTGGGTTCGGCGGGGCCGCGGTGTTCAACCGCGACGAACCGGGCACGCCCGTCCGCGGCGGCGAACCGGTCCAGAAACAGCCGGGGGGTGCCCGGGTGATCCGGAGCGTCCTCGGCGGTGGCGGGGCACGGCCAGTACAGGGCCTCTCCCGCCTCGAGCCGCCGGTAGCTGATCCCCGAGTAGTCGGCGGCGCCGCCGGCGGACGCGCGGCGAAGCTCCTCGAAAACCTGGCCCGGGTCGGTGGGAAACCTCTCGGCCGGCTGACCGAGCCGCACCGCGAGGTCCGACCAGAGTCGCAGTTCGCTGCGCACCCCCGCGGGCGGGTTCACGGCCCGCCGCCTCCGGAGCACACGGCCCTCGATGCTGGTGGTGGTCCCCTCCTCCTCTGCCCACTGCAGCACCGGCAGCACCACGTCGGCCATCGCCGCGGTTTCCGACAGTAGGAAGTCGCCGACGACCAGCATGTCCAGCGCGCGTAGCCGGTCCTCGATGTGTGCGGCGTGCGGTGCCGAGACCACCGGGTTCGCCCCGTGCACGAGCAGTGCGCGGGGCCCACCGTCGGCACCGAGCGCGTCGAGGAGCGCGTAGGCGCTGCGCCCCGGGCCGGGCAGGGCCTGCGGGGCGATGCCCCACACGGCCGCGACGTGGGCCCGCGCGGCCGGGTCGGTGATTTGTCGGTAGCCGGGTAGCTGATCGGCCTTTTGGCCGTGTTCGCGTCCGCCCTGTCCGTTGCCCTGACCGGTCAGGGTCCCGTAGCCGCTGCCCTGCCGGCCCGGCAGCCCCAGCGTCAACGCCAGATCGATGACCGCGCTGACGGTGTCGGTTCCGGTGGTGTGCTGCTCGGCGCCTCGGCCGGTGAGGATGTAGGCGCCGGTGTGCGTGCGCCGGGAGCGGGCCAGGATGTGCACAGCTCGGCGCATCCGCGACTCCGGCACCCCGGTCACCCGTTCGGTGTGCCCTGGCCACCACTGCGCGGCCGCCGGCCAGGCGGCGTCGAAACCGGTTGTGCGGGCATGGATGTATTCAATGTCGGCGAGCCCGTCGATGACTGCGAGGTGCATCAGCCCCAACGCAAGGGGAAGGTCGGTGCCGGGGGAGAGTTGCAGGTGGATCCCGCCACCGTCTTCGGCTCGGGCTGCGGTTGGGGTGCGTCGTGGGTCGACGACGATGAGCCCGGCGGCGTCGGCGGCGGTCGTCAGATGCCCGAGCAGCGGCGGCATCGTCTCGGCCACATTGGCGCCGAACAGCATGATCGCCCGGGCGGCGCCCAGATCGGCCAGCGGGAACGGGAGCCCGCGGTCGAGCCCGAACGCCCTCGACCCCGCCGCCGCCGCGGACGACATGCAGAAGCGACCGTTGTAGTCGATGTTGGCGGTGCCGAGTGCGACCCGGGCGAATTTGCCCAGCATGTATGCCTTCTCGTTGGTCAGCGCCCCGCCGCCGAACACCGCGACCGCGTCGGGGCCGCCGACCCTTTGCGTCGCCCGCACACCGTCGGCCACCCGATCGAGCGCCCGCTCCCACGTGGTCGGGTGCAGCCGGCCGCGGGCGCGGACCAGCGGGGCGGTGAGTCGGTCGGGGTGGCGCAGCAGTTCGGCACTGGTCCACCCCTTGTGGCACAGGCCGCCGCGGTTGGTCGGAAAGTCGCGTCCGGCCACGGCCGCGTCGGCGGCGCTGTCGCCGTGGACGGTCATGGCGCACTGCAGCCCGCAGTACGGGCAGTGCGTCGGCGTCGCGGCGTTCATGACGGCACCCCGGCCGGAGGGGCGGGCGAGCGGTCCATGCGTCGGCCATCCCCGTGTTCGGCGGCCCGGTTGGGGCGGGGGCGCCGGAACACGACGGCGGTGAGCGCGGTGCACAGCACGTAGAAGCCCGCGAACACCCAGAAGGCCATGGTTGCGGACCTGTCGGCACCGGCGTACGAGGCCCGCAGAACCAGGTTGATGGCGACCGCGCCGAGGCTGCCGATCGCTCCGGCCAGCCCGATCAGCGCGCCGGACATCGACCGTGACCAGGCGGCCGCCTCGTCGCGGCTGACCCCGCACCGCCGCTCGGCCCGCTCGGCGAAGATCGCCGGGATCATCTTGTACACAGCGCCGTTGCCGAGTCCGGAGAGCACGAACAGCGGGATGAAACCGATCAGGTAGGCGGCGAACACGCCGGAGCCGGCCTCGCCGGGGGTGGCGTCGTGAGGGGTGCCCGCGAGTACCAGTACGCCGGCCGCGGCGGTCATCGCGGTGAAGCAGCACATGGTGACCCGGCCGCCGCCGTGGCGGTCGGCGAGCAGTCCGCCGATCGGCCGGGACACAGACCCGAGCAGCGGGCCGAGGAACGCAATCTGCGCGGCGTGCAGCGCGGCCCGCGCGGCGGTGGTCCCCGGGGTGGCGAGGAAGTTGAGTTCGAGCACCTGGCCGAACGCGAAGCTGAAGCCGATGAACGAGCCGAACGTCCCGATGTAGAGGAACGCGACGGCCCAGGCGTCGGGGTAGCGTAGGACTTCGATCATCCGGCGACCGGAGGCGTCCACGCCGTCGAGGTTGTCCATGAACAGCGCGGCGCCGAGGGCGGCCAAGCCGGCCAGCACCAGGTACACCGAGAGGATGATCTCCGGGGAGCGGTTGCCGACGGTCGCGACGACCAGCAGTCCGAACAGCTGGATGACCGTGACGCCCATGTTGCCGCCACCCGCGTTCAGCCCGAGCGCCCAGCCCTTGAGCCGCTGCGGGTAGAAGACGTTGATGTTGGACATCGAGGACGCAAAGTTGCCCCCACCGAAGCCGGCGAAGGCCGCGATGACCATAAAGGTGGTGTAGGAGGTCCCGGGGTTGGCCATCGCACGCATGGTCAGAATCAGCGGGATCAGGAGCACCAGCGCGCTGAAGATGGTCCAGTTCCGGCCGCCGAACCGCGCGGTGGCCGTGGTGTACGGCACGCGCAGCACGGCTCCGACGAGGGTCGGCATCGCGATCAGGAAGAACTTGCCCGCATAGTCGATGTGATAGACGTCGACGGGCATGAACAACACCATCACCGACCAGATCGACCACACCGAGAACCCGACGTGTTCCGCAATCACGGACCAGATCAGATTGCGGCGTGCGATCAGCTTGTTGCCGAGCTCCCACGCTGCCGCATCCTCGGCGTCCCAGTCGACGATGTGGTGCCGCTTCGCCTGCAAGCGAAGCGGATCGCGGTCGATGCGTTCCGCGAGGTTGGCCAGCACCGCCCCTCGCCGGCGCCGGCCGTGCCGCCACCCGCCGGTGCCGGCCGTGCCGCCACTCGCCCGTGGCCGGCCCCAAGACCTCACCCCGCAGCACATCACGGGTGACCTGTGATGTCCGCCTGCGCGTCGGAACCGGGCCTGGCGTCCACCAGGAAATAGTTGCCGCCCCGCCGATGCTCGCCGGGTGTCCCGTCGGTGCGATTACGGGACGCCGGGATCAGCGCGGGAATGTGCCTGCTGCAGTGGATGTAGGCCTCCTCCACTTCAATGAGCACCCACCGCGCGGCCACCTGATCGGGGATCCGCGCGCGCGGCAGATCCGGATGACGTTCGCGCAGTGCGGCGTCGCTCACCACAGTCGCGGAGCCGTTGATGTGCAGGCCGATCTGGTCGGTGACGAAGTCGACGAGCATCAGCCCCACGTGCGGGTTCTCCACGATGTTGCCCATGGACGCCATCACCCCGTTTCCCCGGTACTCGGGATACGCGAGCACGTCGGGTGCGAGGACACGGACGAACCCCGGCGGACCGGCGCGCAGTGACACATCGCAGGCGCCGGCGGCATCCGCGGTCGCGATAAACATGAGGTCGCGTTGCCCGACGAACTCGATCATCGCCGGGTTGAGAGAGGTGAGCATCTGCCTGGTATAGAAGCGCTCCGCACGCTCCTCGGTGCACAATTCGGCCTGCAGGATATGCTCGCCGCGCGAGCCAGGCGTTCCGTTCATCGGCCTGCTCCTCGATGCTCCTCGCTCGTGTGCCCGAATCGCGGTGCCCGGACCCACTACACATGGACGAGGGCGACTTTCGGTTCATTTCCGAGAGAGGTGTTGGCTGCTCGCCGGGTCTGCGCGCGTGGCGTTGCCGGTCGCGGGGCCCGGTGGGGTTTCGGTGTTCAATTCCCGGTGCGAGTCGGCTTGCGTCACCAATGTTTCCCGTGGATGTCCGCTCGGGGTAGGCACCCTAGGTGTCGGTTTGCCCCCACCCCAGGGGTGAGGTTGCGGACCCGCCCCCTCCGGTACCGATCGACCGGCCGACGAGCGACGCCCCGGCATCCGCCGGGGACGTTGCGGCCCCGCGGCTCGGGGCCGACCGATCGACCTGACGGGACATCCGCCGCGGCACCACGATCCGAGCGACGCCGTGCCACAAACTAGGTCGTGGTCGTGCCGGTTCGCACGCTGGCTCCGCACGAACCGTGCCCGGTGCCGTTCGAGGATGGCGTCGGACGCGGCCCGGATGCGGAACTGCTCGCGGGCCAGGGCGTACCGGACGGCCAGACCATCAGTTACAGCGACGCATTCAGATCACGTAATACGTGACCGCACAACCTATTTCCAAAGCAGATAGGCGTGACTCTGCCGTTTCCCCTGTTGGAGAAGGGTTCTCGCCTACCGGATCGCGTGCTCAGGCACACGGCCGAGGCCGCGACGGGTAATCGCTGGGCGGGGCTGGCGGCGGGGTGACCCCGTCCGGCCAGATCGTGGTCTCGTCGTGGACGACGCCGGTCAGGTTCGCCCCGACCAGGGTGGCCACGCCGGACAGGTCCGTGCCGCGTAGGTCCGCGCCGGTCAGCGATGCGCCGAGAAGGTCGGTCCCGGACAGGTCCGCGCCGGTCAGGACGACGTCGTACAGGATCGTGTTGGTTAGATCGGTGCCGCGTAGGTCGGCCCTGGCCAGCGTCGCGCAGCGCAGATCGGCGCCCGGAGAGATTTCGCGACGAGATGACGACCGCAGTGATCGCCGCGACCGCGGTCGCGACCCCGACCACCGCCTGCCAGAACACCGGAGATGTCATCGTGCGTGTGAACACTGCCCACGCTCGCGCCCGGCGAGGAGGCTGCACTCTCATGCGGTCGCCCGCGAGCCGCGGCCGCCGCGGCTTTGCCGCGCTCACCAGCACCCCTCGTTCGCGACGAACAGAGCCCGTTTCCGACTCACCCTCAGCTGGGGAAGCAGCCCGGGTACCCCGATCCGCACCCGTCCAGCGTAAAACGAACCCCCGAGCGCGCACCACAGTCGCGGACACGGGAACCGTGACACCGGTGACCTGGGGAAACGGCGGTGGCGCCGCAATGGCTCGCGAACCATCGTTTCCATGACATAGAACCTGGACGGTTGAGTCCGAGGGGTACTCGGGTCAGGGGTCGGAGCTGATCACGGCCCGGGCGGTGGCGGCGACGGCGAGGTCCTGGCCGGTGATCCGGCCGCGGTGAGTCTTCCCGGAGAGAACCTCGAGGACGTCGAGCGTGGGGCTGGCGACGGCGACGCGGTCGGGGGACGGACTGCCCTGGACGCGCCAACCGAGGCCGAGCAGCAGGTTTCGGATCTCGCGCTCCCAGTCCTCGGCCGGGATGCCGCTCCCGACGACGGCCAGGGCCAGCCAGCCCGCCTGTCGGTCGAACTCGGTCCTGCCCACCGGCAGTCGGGACAGGATGTGCCGCCACAGCGCCAGTGGCCGGTCACGGCACCGACCGGCGAGCGCGGTCGGCGCCAGCCGCCCCTTCCGCACACTCACCAGGCCGAGCGCTCGCGCGCTGTCGCGGAGCTGCGCGACCGGCCACGTGAGGTCCTCGCGGTTCGCCTTGCCGATCCACCACCCGGCGACGCCGGTCCGCTCGGCGAGCTGCTCGACCAGCGCCGGCGGCAGGTAGCCGGCGCTCGTCAGCCGCACCCCATCGCCGATCAGGTCGAGTAGGACGGCGTACGGCTCGATCAGGCGGGCGGCGTCGGCCTCGCTCACCTCGACCGCGGCGTGCGACGCCGACCGTGCCAGCAGCTGCGTGAGCGCCTGGTTGCCGACCCGCTCCAGTTGCTCGCGCAGCGCGGCCAGCTCCCCGGCCACCGGGACCGGCGCGGCCACCGCCGCCGCGAGGGCGGTGTTGGCCGCGTCGACGTCGAACCGGTCTGGGTGCCAGTCGAGCGGCAGCCAATCGCGGGCGTGGCCGGCGTCCTCGAACGGCGGCGGAACGGACGACGGGTCGCACCCGCCCCGCACCCACGCCGCCAGCTCCGTGTAGTCCCAGATCCCACCGCAATCCTCGGGCGGGCAGGCCATCCGACCTGTGGTGCAGCGCACCTCGGCGGGCGGCGCGTCGAGAACCGCTTCCACCGCGAGCACGTGGTCCCAGCCGTCACCGAAGTCGTACTCGTACCAGAGGCGCTCACCCGCGCCCGTCAGCACCTGATCGAGCCGGACACCGGCTTCGAGCACGCCGTCTTCGCCCTCCTCGACGTCGAACGGTGTGACAAAGTACGGCGACCGAGGATCGCTGCCGGTGCGGAATCGGTGCAGGTGGCCGTCGAGCCATCCCATCGCGGCCTGGATCACCAGGTGCAGTCGGTCGAGGGGGAGATCGCCGGGCAGCTCGAGCCGCCGCCACACCGGTGGTTTGGCACCGATCAGGTCGAGCCGGACCCGAAAGCCGCGGATGCGGGTCGGCGCAGTACCGACCGTGGGGTCCGGGACTCGCAGCGCATTCTCGATCAACGCCGTCGAACGGTCCGCCCCGACCGCGGCCAGGAATGTCTGTTGCTGCTGCGGGGTCAGCTCGGCGATGAGTTGCTCGGCGAGCCGTTGTACGTCGTCTGAGGTCGGCACGACACCAGTCAACCATCGACCGGGAACGGCCGTGCCCAGCCGATGCATGAACCACCCTGAATTTGATCCCACGACCTGCACCAGCGGGGCATTGTGTTCCGGAACCTGGCCGACCCGATCCGGATCGGCTCGACGAATCCGGACGATCCGATGGGTCAGCTGGCGGTGGTGCTGGTGGCCCCGGGTCGGGCAGATGGAACGCACCTACGCGGTCGAGCGGGCCGCGCCCGCCCGCACGGCCACCGAAACAGGGTCCCATGTCAGCCGACCCGGCGTAGTCACCGACGCCCAACTCGCCCACGCCACCCAATTTTCCGCGCGTCGTCCGGAAAATTCTCGGGCCCCGAGATGGTGGCGCCACCATCGCCGAGATCACCACACAGACCGGGCTGACCCTCTCCTCCCACTACCGGCACCTGCCGCCCCGCCCGGCGGAGACGCGCACCGCTACACCAGACCCCATCGAGGAGACGCCTTCTCGGGCAACGGTGTCGGTGGCACCGTCACCGGCCGCCGGGCCTCTGACATTCCCGACCTGCGACCACGAACCCGTCATCGTCGGGACCTCGTCCGCATGCGCCGATCTCGCCACCGTCTGGCTACCCGAGACCGCCGCGATGCTCGGCGTCGCACGCTCGATCGTGTACCGCCGCCTCTCCTGATCGACACCGTGCCAAATAGCGCCGGCAAAAACGAGCCAGATAGCGCTGGGAGTCACACACCGGGACGAACGCCATCCGGTGACGAGTTCCGTTGATGTGTCAGACCTAGAGAGGATCCCCAACCAGACACCTACCCAGGGATGGAGCGGCCGGACGCCATCGGGAACCGCGGGCTGTCTCCTACGCGGTGTCATTCTCATCGGACGCGTGTCGGAGTTCGTCAGCTTCGTCCGCTCGACCGAGTCCGTCGAGCACATCGGCCTGCAGTGGCCCCGGATTCCACTGCCGCTCCAGCCCAATCTCCACCTGGGTCGCATCCCCGCGATACCAGCAGGGTCAGCCGATTCCGTTAGCGTCGAGGAATGTCCTCCCTCGGCCCGACCGACTACGCCGCCACACTCGAGAGCATCAAGCGGCTCGTGCATGAGGCGCGCTACATCGCCCAGCGCCGAGTGAACACCGAACTGCTCAGGCTCTACTGGCAGATCGGAGCGACGATCATCGAGCGACAGAAGACAGCCCCATGGGGCAGCAAGGTCCTCTCCCAGCTGTCCGCAGATCTGCGAACCGAGTTCCCCACTTCGAAGGGCTTCTCACCGGCCAACCTCAAGTACATGCGGAGGTTCGCCGAGGCGTGGCCCGACCACGGCAATCGGTCAACGACCCGTTGGCCAATTGCCCTGGGGCCACGTCATCGAGTTGCTCGAGAAGCTCGATGACCCGGGGTTGCGCGACTGGTACAGCGTCAAGGACATCGAACATGGCTGGAGTCGTCCCGTGCTGGCACACCAGATCAAGACCCACCTGCACCTCCGAGAGGGTGCGGCCCCGTCCAACTTCCCGCCCCAGGCGTTCCGCAACGGCGCCTCCGCGCGTGATCATGCGCCAGACCGGGCACACCACCCCTGGCATGCTCGGGGTCCGCGCCCGTGAACACGCGCCACTGGTTGGTAACGCTGTGCGACATCGGACTCTAGAAGAGTGACCCTCTTCGCTAAGGGTCGAACCGCTGGCGACCCGTACCCGGATCCAGTCGTGCACAAGAGGTATCGGCACGACTGGGTGCTGTTCGCCGACTGGGGCGCCGCGGCCGACCATCCATCGCTGCCCGCGGTGACCGAGGCGCAGGCGCAGTTCCTGCACGAGCATCCCGCCGCCGTGACAACGCAGAAACGGCGGGTCAGTGCCGTCAGCGCCGTCCATCTCGACAATCACCTTCCGGCACGGGGGCGCAGCACCGAGGTGCCCCGGATTTTCCACGGCACCCGCGCCGCTCGACGGGGCCGCGCCGCTGCTGCTCCAGCACGCCGCCGGACTCCTACCACCGGATGGCCGGCCGGGCTGTTCGGTCGCCGCGACGCGCTGCTGCTGGTTCTCGCCGCCACCGGGATGACGTTCACCCAGATCAGTGGACTGCGCCGCGGTGACGTAACCGTCGATGACTGCACACCGTCGTCGCCGCGACAGGAGGCGAGCATTTCCGTGTGCCAGTTTCCGCCTGCGACGCCGTGGCCACCTACACGCTGGGTCGAGGTACTTGCCTTCCTCGACCGACACCCGAACACCCAGATGCTCGCCCGCCACCTCACCACCGACCCGGGCCCGGTGCTCACCATCGCGCCGACCGGATCCCGTGCATCCCAACCCGTTCCTGCCTCCGATCGACCGATGGGGACACCTCGTCGCTTGGCCCCGTGGCTGATCGCGAACCGAACCTGATCATCCGCCGGCGAACGGCGGCAGCACGTCCACCCGCGCGGCCACCGGGACGTCGAGGTCCCGGGTCAGCTCGTCACCCAGCAGGAACGCCGCGACCGTGAGCACCCGCTCCATCGCGGCACCGTGACGCTCGACCAGCGCCGCCCGCAGATCTCCGAGGGTCGCGCCGACCGGCAACTCGACGGACTGCTCACCACGACCGGCCGCCTCCTCCGCCGCGGCGAAGAACCGCACCGTGACCGCCCTGAGGGTCGCCTGTTCAACCACCGATCGCTCCCATGCTCCGCTGCGGCGGCTCGAACCCCGCCGAATTGATCCCGTGCCCGGCCCACTTGGTCCACATCGCACCCCGCCACAGGTCGCCGAGTTCCGCGTCGCTCGCCCCGGACCGAAGCGCCTCCCGCAGGTCGATCTCGGAGTCGCTGAACAGGCAGGACCGCACCGTGCCCTCCGCGGTCAGCCGGGTCCGGTCGCAGTCGGCGCAGAAGTTCCGCGTGACCGAGGCGATGATCCCGACCGTCGCGGGGCCGCCGTCGACCAGCCACTCCTCCGCCGGCGCGGACGGATCCTCCCGCCCCGCCTCGGTCAGGTCGAACCGCTCGCCGAGCACCTCGAGCAGGCGCCGCGCGTCCACCATCGACGACCGCGCCCACGCATGATCCGCGTCGAGCGGCATCTCCTCGATGAACCGCAGATGCACCCCCTCGTCCAGGCACCACCGCAGCAGATCGGCTGCGCCGTCGAGTGTTTCGGGCATCAGCACCGCATTGACCTTCAGCGGTGTCAAACCGGCCCTGGCCGCGGCCCGGATCCCGGCCAGCACCGACGGCAGCCGGTCACGGCGCGTCAGTTCCGCGAAATGCGCCCGGTCGACGGTGTCGAGGGAGATGTTCACCCGCGTCAACCCGGCGTCGACGAGGCCCTGCACGCGGTGCTCGAGCCCGACGGCGTTGGTGGTCATCGCCAGCGGGGTGCCGGGGACGGCGCGCGCGCAGCCGGCGACGATGTCCTCGAGATCGCGGCGCATCAACGGCTCGCCCCCGGTGAACCGCACCTCCCGGACCCCGAGGTCGCGCACCGCGATCCGCACCAGCCGCACGATCTCACCGGCGGTCAGCAGCCTCGACTGCGGGATCGCGGGCAACCCCTCCGCGGGCATGCAGTACGTGCACCGCAACGAACACTTCTCTGTGATCGACACCCGCAGATCACGGGCGACCCGACCGAAGCGGTCGACCAGCTCCGGGACGTCGGGGCGGTCGGTGACGTCGACGCTGCTCCGCACGCGCGGCAACCCGACCGGAACCGGCCGCACGGTCGACGTCATCGCGTCTCCACCTCGCTCACCAGACCAGTATGACCGCGGTTGGGCCACACAGTTTCACGGCGCCCGCCATGCACCGGTCGCGATGGCCGTCCTAGGATGATTCCTCAAACCGGCGACGGTGACGAACAGGTCTGTGCTCTCGTGCGGCGCTGGCCAGGGCCGCCGTACTGATCGACATTCCGGAGGACGTGACGACGATGCAGGCGGGAGACGACGTACGGGTGTGGCAGCTGTGAGCGAGCCGAATCTGACCCACCTCGACGGCGAGGGCCGGGCACGGATGGTCGACGTCGGCGCGAAGGCCAGCACGACCCGGATCGCGGTCGCCGCCGGCGAGTTGCGGACCACCCCCGAGGTGATCGCCCTGGTCCGCGCCGACGACATGCCGAAGGCCGACGTGCTGGCCACCGC